>NZ_CP032869.1:6838275-7149106 GCF_003576455.2 Mucilaginibacter celer | reverse complement strand
CAATTATTTCATAATTAAATTTTTTTCTTTCTGAAATTTCCAAAAAAATCTGAAGAAAAATGAGCGCATCAACCCTTAGTTATACGCCCAAACGAGGGCAATTGTTGGGCCGCTGTAAGCCCAAATCACAAACCAAAAAGTAACTCGTTGGTTTTATGATTTATAAAATTTTTCTTTAATTTTCTTGACTTTGCGGCACCCGACCCGGCAATGCTCCCGCCGCCACAATATGATGCTAATACTCCCCGAACACGTTGCGTAGCACGTCGGCAATTTCTCCTAAGGTAGCGTAGCTTTCCACCGAAGTTACAATAAAAGGCATTAAGTTTTCAGTGCCGGAGGCTGCTATTCGCAAAAGGTTTAAATTATTTTCCACGACGAAATTATCCCGTTCTTTTTTCAATGTGGATATCTTTTCAGATTGTGCATAACGAATGCTATCATCAACCCTGAATACATTTTCGGGAGCAGCCTCCTGTTGGGTAAACTTATTAACACCAACAATCACTTTTTCGCCGCTTTCAATTTCCTGCTGATAGCGATAAGCGGCCGCGGCAATTTCCTGCTGGATATAATCCTGCTCAATAGCTTTTACCGCACCGCCCATGGCATCTATCTTATCTATATATAATAACGCGGCAGCTTCTATCTCATCAGTTAAGGCTTCTATAAAATACGATCCTGCCAGCGGATCAACCGTGTCGGTAACACCGCTTTCAAATGCGATGATCTGCTGGGTACGCAGGGCAATTTTAGCAGCGGCTTCGGTTGGCAGGGAAAGCGCCTCATCATAACCATTGGTATGCAACGATTGCGTACCGCCCAGCACTGCGGCCATGGCCTGGTTACTTACACGTATGATATTATTAAGCGGCTGTTGGGCTGTAAGCGTGGAGCCACCGGTTTGGGTGTGGAAGCGGAGCTTTTGCGCCCCGGCATCGGTAGCGCCCAATTCTTTAGTAATGTGCGCCCACATGCGCCGGGCCGCCCTGAATTTGGCTATCTCCTCAAAAAAATTACTGTGGCAATTAAAAAAGAACGACAAGCGTTTGGCAAATACATTAATATCCAGTCCTTTTTCTAAGGCTGCTTTTAAATATGCTTTTCCGTTAGCTAATGTAAAAGCCAGTTCCTGCACAGCGGTTGAGCCCGCCTCGCGGATGTGATAGCCGGAAATAGATATGGTATTCCATTTTGGCACTTCCCTGCTGCAATACTCAAACACATCGGTTATGAGCCTCATGGATGGGGTGGGAGGATAAATATAGGTACCACGGGCCGCATACTCCTTTAATATATCGTTTTGAATAGTGCCGGAGATCTGCTGCAGATCGGCGCCCTGTTTTTTTGCTAACGCGATATACATAGCCAGCAAAATGGCAGCCGTAGCATTAATGGTCATGGAGGTAGTGATATCCTGCAGCCGGATGCCATCGAACAGCACCTCCATATCTTTTAACGAATCGATAGCTACGCCAACCTTCCCTACTTCGCCTTCGGCCAGGGGGTGATCAGAATCGTAACCTATCTGGGTTGGCAGATCAAAAGCTACCGAAAGTCCGTTTGTACCCTGGCTTAACAGGTAATGGTAACGCTTGTTCGATTCTTCGGCAGTTGAAAAGCCGGCATACTGGCGCATCGTCCAGGGCTTGCCCCGATACATATCCTTTTGAATGCCCCGTGTATAGGGATATTCGCCTGGCTGTTCGTTCATATCGGAAGGTTCGGTATAAACCTCCTTTATTTCGATGCCCGATGTGGTTACGATCTTTTTGCCGGCCATTATGCTTAATATAATTCTTCCATATCCTGCCTTACCAAACCTAAAGCTACATCATAAGGGTTATCCTCCAGTTTACTGAGGTGAATTAGGATGGTTTTACTCAGATCGAGGGCCGAGGTATCCGGAGGCAGGGCTTTAACGGCATTGTTCACCATATTAATAGTATCATCCTTAACATGTTTCACAACCGCCCAAACTTTGGCACTTACATAAATTTGCTGGGTAATATTATGCTGAAACTCGTTACGAACCTCATTAACAATAATAGCCTGTAATTCGGCAGCAGTATCGGCCGATCCGTTTAGGCGAATGAGCAGGCTTGCGGGATTTATCCTTTCAATAAAAAGCACAATCCTTTCATAGGCCTGCAGGCGCAGTGGCAGGGTTTGGTTGCTGATGGTACGCTTTAACTCCAATAGCTGGATGCTTTCTGATTTATCAAGATACGGCTTAAACAGGTAAAAGGCGATATACACAACACCTAAGCCGGAAATGGTATACTTTAAAATATCGAATAAAAAAGGCAGAGTAGACATGTTTATAAATGTTATACAGAGGTCATAAAATTATGACACTAACAAAAATCTGCATTTTGCCTTATATTTGTGTAGAATAATTAAAAATAAGATGAGTATAGCTGTTGAAACTGCACCTGTGAGCTTTACCCCCGGAGCTGTAAAAGAACTTTTTAAATTACGCGACCAGCAGGAAATAAGCGACGAATTTGGTTTACGTGTTGGTGTTGAAGGCGGTGGCTGTTCGGGCATGAACTATATTTTAGGCTTCGACATGAAAAAAGACGGCGACCAGGAATACTATATTGATGGTATAAAGGTGTTTATGCACAAGGCCCACGGCATGTACCTGGCCGGCATGCAGATAGATTACCAGGACGGATTAAATGCCCGCGGTTTTACTTTTAACAACCCTAACGCTGCAAGCACCTGCGGTTGCGGTACATCGTTCTCGGTTTAGATTTCCATTTTAAAATATTAAAGCCGTTTCATGATCATCATGAAGCGGCTTTTGTTTTTAACACAACCTTATCTGCATTAATTTATTTCTGAGATCGTTTTTTTAATCCAGGATGGCACCGTGCCATCAGCATAGCCCTGGCTGTGAAAACGGATTATTCCTTCTTTGTTTACCACCAAACTTACCGGGCATTCATCAACTCCGTAGTAAGCAAACAAGGGCATCGAATCGGCAATTACGTGATATTTAAATGGTGACACTTTCAAAAACCGTTTAACATCGCTGGTTTTATCTAACGAGATTGCGATAAACACCACATCTTTATTATCCTTATAAAAATCAACAAGGCGGTTTAGTTCGGGCATTTCGTATCTGCATGGCGGGCAGGCAATAAACCAAAAGTTGAGCACCACTATTTTACCTTTCAAATCTGCCGGTTTAATTTCGTTACCGTCAACATCTTTCATACCAAAGAAACTGAATGTGTTGCCGGTTTTAAAAAACCTGGTTTCGGGAGGTTTAACGGCATTACCAGGCAGTGGCTCCATCCCATTATTATCCCGCTTTGTTAAAACAAAGGCGGTGCTATCGCTGTCGTGCTGCACGGGCTTCAACATATAATTGCCTGTTGCTACCAGCGCGTGCCATTTTACATAGGGATACTTTTCGCCTTTGGCATTGGTAACCACTGTTTTTTCATTAAAGCCGTATTGTTCAATAGGCTTGGTTATCTCTATCTGTGCGCACACATTTAAAACACCCAGTTTAAGCAAAGCGATAACAACCAGAATAATGCGATTTTTCATTTTGACGTTTAATGATTTGAAATTTACTTTAAACTTTCATCAATCGTTTTCCGCATCCAATAAGGAGAATTTGGAGCAAACCCAACAGAATGGAAGGCTACTTTACCTTCTTTATCCAATATCACATTGGTTGGGTACAAACCTATTTTATAACCATCAGCTATATACCGGCCGTTATCAATAATATCATAATTAAAAGCTGTTGTTTTCAGAAACTTTCTGAGATCCCAGCTATAGTCGAGCGCTATGCCTAAAAAAACCACGTTAGGATTGTTTTTATAATCATCAACCAGTTTATTCAGTTCGGGAATTTCCTGCATACAGGCCGGGCAACCTATAAACCAAAAATTAAGCACAACAATTTTGCCGCGCAGCTCTTTCAGTTTTATTTTATTGTTATTAAGATCGCGTGTACTGAAAGGCTCTATCGCTTCACCGGTGGTAAAATAAGCCGACTCCATTGGCTTGGGTAACGACGCCAGGTATTGTTCCTTAATCTCCTCTGCCGACAATTGTTTTTGAGGCTCAGCTTTTGTCGCACCTTCCCCGGGCGACGCATAACGAACTTCCCGATATCCTTTTTTCCGGAGAATAAAGGCAGGATTGGAATCTTCAAAATTTTCGGGCCATAAATCATACTGCTTCGTCCGCATCAAAAGGCCCCATTCTTTAAAGGTAAGTATTTTGCCGGTCGAGTCTTTTACTACCGAATGCTCATCGATACTGAACGTCTGCGTTTTTACAGTAGGCTTAGCAGCCTCCTGGGCAAGCAATTTAAAGCTAAGCAGCGCAAACAAAAATAACAGATAGGTATATTTCATGATATGGTTTCAGATTTACCCAAATATACATAAGCGTTTTTATACCACGCATTATAAATATAACAAATAAGCAATATTATTTACCACAAACTAAACCATCCTATCAAAATTTAGTTGATGCGGCCTGTAACAAAGCATAGTATTGCTTAGTCAAACCGCTAAGTTTTTTATATTTATACCATGCCGGTAAAAACCTCCTACAAAGAAAACATATCCATAGCCTTGCAATCTATAGCAGGTAACCGCCTGCGTACTGCGCTTACGGCTTTAATTATTGCCATAGGCATTATGGCATTAGTAGGTATTTTAACGGCCATTGAGGGCATCAGGCAATTTACCAACGATGCCTTTGCCGATTTGGGTGCCAACACCTTTACTCTGCAAAACCGCGGCGAAGGGCTAAATTTTGGCAACGGAGGGCATCGCAAAGTTTACCCGGCCATTACTTATGACCAGGCCGTGAGGTTTAAAAACAACTTTAAGCTACCGGTGGTTACTGCCATTAATTTAGAGGTAATAGGCACGGCGGTAGCTAAATACGGTAACCAGAAAACCAATCCTAATATCTCTATCAGCGGCTCGAACGAAAATTACCTGGCTACAGCCGGCAAAAAGCTTTCCTTTGGCCGTAATTTTTCGGCGTCCGAACTGGAACATGGCTCGAATGTGGTTATTATTGGCGACGAGATAAAAAAGAAATTATTTAAAACCGAAGATCCGGTTAATAAACAAATCTACCTTGGCACAGATAAATTTAAAATAATTGGCGTATTTGCCTCAAAAGGATCAAGCTCTTTTGGTGGCGACAAGTTTTGTGTTATCCCGGTGCTGAAGGCTAAACAGATTGACAGCACTAAAAACGCCTCTTTCACCATTACTATTAAGGTAACCACTCCATCTGCATTGGATGCTACCATTGGCGAGGCTACTTCTCTGTTCAGAAACGTGCGCGGACTGAACGTAATTAACCAGGATAACTTTGAAATAACCCGGAGCGACTCGATCCAGAAAGAACTGTCAAGCCAGATTGCCGGTATAACCGTAGCAGGCTTTGCTATCGGTATTATAACGCTTATTGGCGCAGCTATTGGTTTGATGAATATTATGCTGGTATCTGTAACCGAGCGTACCCGCGAAATTGGGGTACGTAAAGCCATAGGTGCAACACCGGCCATCATCCGCAAACAGTTTTTGATAGAAGCTATTGTGATATGCCTGATAGGCGGGGCAGCAGGCATGATACTGGGCATGGCTGCAGGCAACCTCATTGCCGTGCAAATAAGCGGCACATTTGTGGTGCCTTGGGGCTGGCTGATTTTCGCGGTGATCCTTTGTACTTTTATAGGGCTGATCTCGGGATATTATCCTGCTAAAAAGGCGGCAAGGCTTGATCCGGTAGAGGCTTTGAGGTATGAATAGGTAAACGAAACCACTACATACTCTTTCAACCAGGCCTATGATCGGCATTTTTCAAAGCAAACAACCTTCCGGGCATTTTTATCCGCATTATGTAAGCATCTGTCATTATATAATATTCCATTGCAACAACACCAACCAGTTGGCAAATATAAACAACCAAACAAAACGGCCATCCCAATTCCGGGATGGCCATTAAATAAAAGCGTTACGACGTTAAATAGCCGAATATGTTGCAAAACCATTGTACCATTCCTGAGCATGACCCGACGCCTGGAAAGTAACATTAATTGTTGCAGTACTATTCACTAAATCTATCGAATAAGTGCCACTTGCCGTACCCGCAGCTACTGCGTTATCCGGATTAGTGCCGAAATACTCAATTATAAATGTGTTAACGTTGCCGCTACCCACACCGCCCCGGCCGCTTAGCGTAACGTTGTTTCCATTACCATCAGAAAAATAAAAATAATATTGGGCCTGCCTGGCATTCAGCCTCGTCATACGAACTGATTTTAATTTATAAGCAGACTTTGAATTAACGGGCTTGAATGCAAATAACAGCTGGCTTCCAATAAGTAACAGGGCAATTAACGCCACTTTAAAGAGTCTTTTGTTTTTCATAATATTGTATTCTTTAATCTAAAGTTATATTTATCATATATAAAAAGCAAATTAAAAATACACTTGTATTGTATTATAGTTATTAATAACTGTTAATAAATAAATCATTTCAGATGCTATTTAATTCCTGATTTCCTGACTCAATGCAAGTATTGCACACATTTTATGAAAGTTACCAACTCAGCAAGCTTCAATAATAGAGTCTTATCATACAAAAAAAGCGCATTAAATGCGCTTTTTTTGTATGATATACTTCTTATATTAAAAAAACAACTTATTCTTAAGCGGATAATCTGTAAGCAGACGCTCCATATAACTTGTTTTCAGCGCATCTTCAAACGCGGCAGCATGCCTCAGGTGGTGCATATCGCTCGAGATATAATCAATCAGGTTATTATCAATCAGCATCTCGGCAGCTTTTTTTATTTCCTTGCCGTAATAACCCGTTAGGGATATGGTATTTAATTGAAAATCCATTCCCCAGCTGTGCAGGTTTTTAAACTTATCCAGATCAAGGTATTGGTAACGCTCGGGGTGGGCCAGGATAGGTTTGTAGCCTTTATCGTGCAATTTTTGAACAACGGTATAAACGTTGGGCGGCTGGTTAATAAACGAAAACTCAAACAATACATGGTTATCGCCCATGGTCATGATCGGGCCGTTATCCACACGAGCTTCAAAAGTTTCGTCGAAGTAATGCTCGGCGGCTGCTTCAACCGGCACATCAATACCTTGCTTTACCAGTTCAGCTTTAAGCAAGGTGAGCGCATCGCCTATGGTTTCTGGTGTATTACGATAAAAATCGATCATGATGTGAGGTGTGGCTATAAACTTTTTGATCCCCAGCGCCATCATTTTTTTGATCAGTTCCACCGAATCTTCCGGTGTTTTGGCACCATCATCTATCCCTGGTAAAATATGCGAGTGCATATCAACCATGATACTTTCATAGTTAAATTTTGCTTCCTTTACTTCCTGATTCTTCTTCTTAAAAAGCCCGAACATTTTTTATCTCTCGTTATACTGGTCGTTATAATACTGCTGGTAATGGCCCGATGTTACATCGTTAAGCCATTCCTCATTGGCCAGGTACCAGTCAACCGTTTTTTCCAGTCCTTCCTCAAAGGTAATGCTTGGTACCCAACCCAACTCGTTTTTAAGTTTGGTGGCGTCGATAGCATATCTTAGATCATGACCGGCGCGGTCTGTTACAAAAGTGATCAGTTTTGCCGATTCACCTTCTGCCCTGCCCAATTTTTTGTCCAATATACTGCAAAGCAATTTAATCAGGTCAATATTTTTCCATTCGTTGTGGCCACCTATGTTATAAGTGGTTCCGGACTTGGCGGTATGGAATATTACGTCGATAGCGCGGGCATGATCTTCAACCCATAACCAATCGCGGATATTCTCACCTTTACCATATACAGGCACCGGTTTATTTTGTTTGATATTATTGATAGCCAGCGGGATAAGTTTCTCCGGAAAGTGGAACGAACCGTAGTTATTTGAACAATTGGAGATCACGTTGTTCATGCCATAAGTATCCTGGTAAGCACGCACAAAATGATCTGAGCTTGCTTTGGATGCCGAATATGGTGAATGCGGATCGTAAGCTGTTTCTTCGGTAAACATGCCCTCTTCGCCTAATGTACCATAAACTTCATCGGTTGATACATGGTAAAACCTTGTTTCGTCATATTTACCCTTCCAGTTTTGGCGGGCGGCGTTAAGCAGATTTACCGTGCCTACTACGTTGGTCATCACAAATTCAATCGGGTTGGTGATGGAGCGATCAACGTGCGATTCGGCTGCCAAATGGATCACCGCGTCCGGATTTTCGGCAGCGAAAAGCTCATTAATAAAAGCCATATCAACAATATCGCCCTTTACAAATTTGTAATTGGGCTCATTTTCAATATCCTTAAGGTTGGCCAGGTTGCCGGCGTAGGTTAGTTTATCTAAATTAATGATAGCGTAATCGGGATAGTTTTTTACAAACCTCCGTACCACGTGCGATCCGATAAAGCCCGCGCCGCCTGTTATAATGATCTTTTTCATTCCGTATCTCTGCTGCTGATGTTAATTAAAAAGGATTTGCTGCAATATATTTTTCCCATTCCCAGGCCGATGACATCATTTCGCCAATACCCAGTTGTGCTGTCCAGCCCAGTTTGGTTGATGATTTGGTAACATCGCCCCAAACCTGCTCCACATCACCTTCGCGGCGTGGGCCAATCTCGTAATTAACTTTTACACCGGTAGAGCTTTCAAAAGCGTGGATCACTTCCAAAACCGATGAACCGTTACCTGTACCCAGGTTAAATACATCATAACCTTTAAAGCTATCCTGCTCGGCCAGTTTAAGCGCCGCTACGTGTGCCTTGGCCAAATCAACCACGTGAATATAATCGCGTACGCAGCTACCATCTGGCGTGTTGTAGTCATCACCAAAAACAGTGATCTTTTCGCGTTTCCCGATAGCGGTTTGGGTAATGAAAGGCACCAGGTTTTGCGGTACGCCGATAGGTAGCTCACCAATCAATGCTGATTCGTGCGCACCTACCGGGTTAAAATATCTTAATGAAATAACTTTGTAGTTGCTGCCCGAGTTTACCATATCAACCAAAATTTCTTCGGCTATTTGTTTGGTATTGCCATAAGGCGATTGTGCAGGCTGAACCGGTGCGTTCTCGGTAACAGGCAATATTTCGGGCTGGCCGTAAACGGTACAGCTTGATGAAAATACAAAGTTTACAGGCTTGCCATTATAAGCCTCCAAGAGGTTTATCAACGAGTAAAAATTGTTGCGATAGTATTTCATCGGTTTTTTTACCGATTCGCCCACGGCTTTAAATGCCGCGAAGTGAATGATACCACCAACTTCGGGCTCTGCAGCTGCCAACGCTAATACTGCAGCCTCATCGCAAAGATCAACTTTGTGAAAAGTTGGGGTAAAGCCTAAAATTTTGGTCAACTGATCCAGTATTTTCGGATCGGAGTTTGAAAGGTCGTCAACAATAATGGGATCGTAGCCGGCATTAACTAATTCAACAACTGTGTGCGAGCCGATGAAGCCCATGCCGCCAGTAACTAAAATCTTCATAATGGTAATGTGTGTATAAAGCAAGTCCCCTTAGGTGAAGGGGACGGTTGCTTATTTATTGTAATAAGTGAAATCTTTGTGATTTATTTCTTTTTCGGGCAATGATTTAAAGTACTCGTAAGTGATCTTTAAACCTTCGCTCCTTGATACCTTCGGCTCCCAGCCTAAAATGGCTTTAGCTTTGGTGATATCCGGTCGGCGTTGTTTCGGATCATCCGTTGGTAACGGCAGGCTGATCAGTTGCTGATCGGTGCCGGTTAACTTGATAATCTCTTCGCCAAACTCGCGGATGGTGATCTCATCGGGGTTACCAATGTTTACAGGCTGAGCGTAATCGCTGTGCAACAAACGATAGATACCTTCGATCAAATCATCCACATAACAAAACGAACGGGTTTGTGAACCATCGCCAAACATGGTTAATGATTCGCCTCTTAAAGCCTGGCCAATAAAAGCCGGCAATACACGGCCGTCATTTAACCGCATCCGCGGGCCATAAGTATTAAAGATCCTCACAATACGGGTTTCCAAACCATGGAAGGTATGGTAAGCCATAGTGATAGCCTCCTGGAAACGCTTGGCCTCATCATATACCCCACGCGGCCCTACCGGGTTCACGTTGCCCCAATATTCTTCGGGCTGCGGGTTTACGTTCGGGTCGCCGTAAACTTCGGATGTTGAGGCTATCAGCATCCTTGCACTTTTAGCACGGGCCAAGCCTAACAGGTTATGTGTACCTAACGATCCTACTTTTAAGGTCTGGATCGGGATCTTCAAATAATCTATCGGGCTTGCAGGCGATGCAAAGTGCAAAATATAATGCAACTCGCCGGGCACGTGCACAAATTTGGAAACATCGTGGTTATAAAACTCAAAGTTTTCCAGTTGAAAAAGGTGCTCGATATTCCGCAGATCGCCGGTTATCAGGTTATCCATACCAATAACATGGTAATCTTCCTTAATAAACCTGTCGCAAAGGTGCGAGCCTAAAAACCCGGCGGCGCCGGTTATTAATATTCTTTTACTTTCTGCCATTATTGGTTAACTACTTTACGACCGATACTGTTGTAATAAAAACCGTGATCTTTCATCCTGTCCAGATCATAAAGGTTACGGCCGTCAAATATAACAGGCGCGTTTAATTTTTCCTTCATAAAATCAAAATCAGGGGTACGGAATACCGGCCATTCGGTAACAATCAGCAGGGCGTCGGCACCGTCAAGGGCAGAATATCTGTCTTTAGCGTAAGAGATCTTATCGCCTAACAGTTTTTTAACGTTTGGCATACCTTCAGGGTCGTAAGCGGTTACGGTTGCACCGGCAGCTACCAGTTCGTCGATGATGTACAAAGCAGGGGCTTCGCGGATATCGTCGGTTTCTGGTTTAAAGGCCAATCCCCAAAGGGCAAAGTGTTTGCCTTTTAAACCATCGGCACCATAATGCTCGCGCATTTTAACTACCAGGCGTTTTTTCTGAGTTTCGTTAACCTCCATTACGGAGTTAAGGATCTTGAAATCGTATTTATTTTCTTCGGCAGCTTTTGAAAGTGCCTGAACATCTTTAGGGAAACAGCTGCCACCGTAACCAACACCCGGGAAAAGGAAGCGTTTACCGATACGGGCATCAGCACCAACACCTTTACGTACCATATCCACATCGGCACCAACAAGCTCGCACATGTTGGCTATCTCGTTCATGAAAGTGATTTTGGTAGCCAGGAATGAGTTGGCAGCATACTTGGTTAATTCAGACGAGCGCTCGTCCATATACAAAATAGGGTTACCCTGACGAACGTATGGAGCGTATAAATCACCCATAATCAGGCGGGCTTTCTCGTCCATAGTACCGATAACTACCCTATCCGGTTTCATAAAATCTTCAACAGCTACACCTTCGCGCAAAAACTCGGGGTTTGATACTACCGCGAAAGGCACATCGGTGTTGGCTTTAAGCACGGCTGTAACCTTATCGGCAGTACCAACCGGTACGGTTGATTTGGTTACGATAACTTTATATTCTGTAATTAATTTGGCAATGTCTTTAGCAGCACCAAGCACATAGCTTAAGTCGGCAGCGCCATCGGCACCCGGAGGGGTTGGCAGAGCAAGGAAAATAACTTTAGCAGGCGCGATAGCTTCGGCCAGATCGGTAGTAAAGGTTAAACGCTCCTGTTTAATGTTACGGTGAAATAACAGGTCAAGACCAGGTTCGTAAATTGGCATTTCGCCGTTACGCATTTTATTAACCTTTTCTTCAACTATATCCACACAGGTTACTTCGTTACCTGTTTCGGCCAGACAAGTTCCGGTAACCAATCCAACATAGCCGGTACCAATTACAGCAATTTTCATAGTGTTTTAGTGTTTTTTAATTTAAAGGTAAGCAGTTTATTGTAAGATTTAAGCATGAGTATAATTACACCATAGGGCAGGCTGTAAAAACTATTATTGTAATTATTGTTATTACTTTTATGCCCGGCTAAGGTAATCATTCATAGTATTAAATTGATGTTGTTATACAATATAGGTATCAAATTATATTCCTTTTTTGTGCTTGTTGCTTCATTATTTAACAATAAAGCAAAATTATGGGTTCAGGGTCGTAAAAATATAGCGTTTATACGGGTAGAGGGCAGTATTTGGTTTCACTTTGCTTCACTTGGCGAGTTTGAACAGGGTCGCCCCATACTGGAGGCGATGAGGAATTTACACCCCACAAAAAAAATAGTAGTTACCTTTTTTTCTCCTTCGGGATACGAGATCAGGAAAAACACCTCACTGGCCGATTATGTTTATTACCTGCCGTTGGATACTCCCGGTAATGCCCGCCGTTTTATAGATGCCATTAACCCCGAAATGGCAGTATTTACCAAGTATGAATACTGGTACCATTTTTTTAACGAGACGCGTAAACGCCATATACCTTTATACATCGTATCTGGCATATTCAGGCCGGGACAGGTATTTTTTAAATGGTACGGGGGCTTTAACCGCAGGATATTGAAACTGGTATCGCACTTTTTTGTGCAGGATGAAGCATCGAAACAACTGCTGCAAGGCATTGACATAACAAACGCCACCGTTAGCGGCGATACCCGTTTTGACCGCGTTTGGGCCAATGCGCAAAACCCTAAGACGTTACCTTTAATAGAGGAGTTTAAGAATGGGCAAAAACTATTCATTGCCGGAAGTACTTGGCCTCAGGATGAGGCTTTGCTGGCCAAACTGGTAACTGATTACCCGGATTGGAAATTCATTTTCGCCCCGCATGAGATACCGGAGGAAAAGGTGAATACTTTGATGAATTTATTGCCGGAGGGAACGGCTATTCGCTTTTCTGATCTTGCTAAGGTTAAAGGCGAAAGGTTAAAGTCAAAAGGTGAAGCTTCGGCCATGAACCATGAACCATCAACCGTCAACTACCTTAACCTCCAATCTCTCATAATAGATAACATCGGCATGCTCTCATCGCTTTATGCTTATGGCGATATTGCTTATATAGGTGGTGGCTTTGGCGTTGGCATTCACAATACACTGGAGGCAGCAGCATTTGGCTTGCCGGTTATTTTTGGGCCTAATTACCAGAAATTTAATGAGGCTAAAGAATTGATCAAACTTAAAGCCGGCTTTAGCATCAATAATGAAGCCGAGTTAAAAGGCATAGTTGAAACCTTGGTTAATGATGAGGGCTTTTATAGTTTCACCCGTAAAAAAATATTGGGTTATGTTGAGGAAAATGTGGGGGCTACGGAGGCGATAATGAGTTTTATAGACAAATAATCAAAACAAACAAAAAACTCCGCCGCCGCTCGGCTCCAGCCGAGTGGCAACTATTAAGCGGCCTCTGGCCGCCGAAGCAGGAGTAGCAGGCCAGAGGCCTGGGGATAATTGCCACTCGGCTGGAGCCGAGCGGCGGCGTGACTTATAGAAGATATTAATGGGTTATTTACATCTGCCCGGTCTGGGCAAAGCACATTTTCATGAATATGGTACGGGCCAAAAACCACTCCTGGCCTTTCACGGCTATGGCATGACGGGCAAACAGTTTCATGTGCTCGAGCAATCTATCATCCCCCAATACCATATTTACGGTTTCGATCATTTTTTTCATGGTGAAAGTCGGCTTGATGGCTGGACAGAACAACAGATATTAACCGGCATGCCCAAAACCATGGTGCGTAACTATATGGAAGAGTGGTTTAAACTTTACGGCAGGCAACGCTTTTCGGTAATGGGTTACTCTATCGGAGCAAACATCGCTTTAATTTTGGTTGAGGAATATGCTGATTTGATTGACGTAGTAATACTTATGGCACCCGATGGTTTGGCTGTATTTAAAGGCTTTCATTTTATACTGCACAACAAGCTTGGCCGCGGCATATTCCGCACGGCTACCAAAAGCAAATGGCTGGCTCCATTTCTTATTAAAAGCCTGAAAAAACTGCGCTTTATTGATGAAAGCCTGTACACCATCGCCTATAATGAAATTGATACCGAACAAAAGCGGCTGGATACCTATTATACCCTAAATTTGATCAGGCTGTTAAAACCCGATGTAAAGCATATCGCGCAGCAAATCAATCAGCATAAAATAAAATGTCTGCTGATATTTGGCAAGCATGATCAGCTGTTCCCCAAATCGGCAGCTATGCCATTTTTAGGCATGCTGGATAATGCCGAAGTACATGAAGTTGAACTTGGGCATTGGCTGGTTACCAAAGCATTGGATGAGTATTTAGTTAAATAGAAAAAAATGGTTCCGTCGCGCAAAAAGAAGTTTTGGAGTAAATTGTATATCACTTACGTGCGGTGGTGGATAAGCCGTAATTTTAAGGAGCTTAATGTACAGCCTTTTGAGCCGCGCCCCGGTCATTCGATATTGTTGCTGAGCAACCACTTTAGCTGGTGGGACGGTTTTATTGCCAACTGGACGGCGGTTTTCAACCTTAAAAAACAGTACTATGTAATGATGCAGCAGGATCAGTTTGATCAGCGGAGTTACCTGCGTTATATAGGCGCTTATTCTATCCAGAAAGGATCGAGAGCGATGCTGGAATCGCTCACCTACTCGGCTGGTATTTTGGATCAGCCGGATAATCTGATTGTGATATTTCCGCAGGGTGAACTATTTTCCAATCATGAAACACATATTCATGTGGAGAAAGGTGTGTATAAACTGATGCAGCAGGTTAAAGGCCCCTGCCAGGTTGTGTACCATTGTATTTTGATTGATTATTTTGAAAGCCTGAAACCGCGGGCATACATCCATCTGTTTGATTTGGGCGTTGCCACCGAACTTACTTTTGAGCAGTTGAAAGAAAACATTAACGCAGCCCATCAACAGGCGTTGAAAAACCAGATCAATATGGAGCATTGATTGCCGTCAATATGCCATACATTCGTATTTGTTTATGATCTACAATAAAAACAACTATTTTCTGAACCGCATAGTTCACTATTACATCAAACGGATAGTGAAACATGAATTTCATGAATTGTTGTTTAATGATATTGCTGTTGATCCCAACAAATCGATATTACTTATTGCCAACCATTTCAGCTTTTGGGACGGACTAATATTGTATTGTGTTAACGATATCCTGCTCAGGAAAAAACTGCATGTAATGATATTGGAAGAAACCGCCCAAAAAGAAAAATTTTTAAAATATGTGGGCGCGTTCTCGGTTAAAAAAGATTCGAAAAGTATCTTACAATCGCTTGATTATGCAGCCGGGTTATTAACCGATCCGGCAAACCTTGTTTTGATGTTTCCGCAGGGGAAACTGTATGCCAACTTTGTTACAAACATCAACTTTGAAAAAGGCGTTATGAGGATAATTGAAAAAGCGGAAGGAAATTTTCAAATGCTTTTCGCTTCAACTTTTATTCAGTACTTTAAACATAAAAAGCCAACAGCAACCGTTTATCTTAAAAACGAAACCGGAAATTATGCGGGGAAGGATATAACAGTTTTGCAGCAGGCTTACCAACAGCATTACCAAAAATCCAAATTGCTCCAAACCGAATTTGATATATAAAAAGTGACAATAGCTATTTTAATAACCCTGTTTTTTATCATTCTTAGGTTTGCGGTTACACTGTTCAATTATATCTCCAACCCAAAGCTGCCGCATATTGGCAAATACTATACCGATAAAGTATCCATCCTAATCCCGGCGCGCAACGAAGCCGGCAATATCCTCCCCCTGTTGCAATCCATTCATCAACAGGACTATAAAAACTACGAGGTTATTATTTATGATGATGACTCGGGCGATGATACTTATAAAGTGTGCGCAGATTTCGCGGCTGCCCACCCCCTGTTCAAGGTTATTAAAGGAGGCCGGCTTCCGGATGGCTGGATTGGTAAAAACTACGCCTGCCATCAGCTGGCAAAACAAGCCACTGGGAAATACCTGTTATTTTTAGATGCCGATGAGCAAGTAGAGGTAAAACTGATCAACAGCGCCGTACACCGTATGCACCTGCATCAGTTGGGTTTACTAAGTCTGTTCACCAATCAAACCATGCTAACCCTGGGCGAGAATGCTGTGGTGCCATTAATGCATTACATCCTGCTTAACCTGCTCCCACTGCGTTTGGTGTACCTGGTAAAAAACGCTTCGGTGGCCGCAGCCAGCGGACAGTTTATGCTGTTTGATGCCGCCGTTTATCATAAACACCAATGGCACAAAGCGGTTAAAAACAAAGTGGTAGAAGATGTAGAGATTATGCGCCTCATTAAAGCCGAAAACTATAACGGCGAAGCCTTGTTGGCTAACGGCATGATCAGCTGCCGCATGTACCATGGATATAATGAGGCTATCAATGGTTTCAGTAAAAACTTTTTGGCGGCTTTTAATTATAGTATCATCGGCTTTTTGATATACATTACGCTCGTCATCGGCGGACCGCTTTTTATTTTAACCACGCTTAACCTGCCACTCATCCTGTTTACCACGGGTTTGATTTTGTTAACACGGATCATGATCTCGCTTTCGGCCGGGCAAAAAGCGGGACTGAATATTTTGTTGCACCCTTTTCAAATGTTTAATTTGCTGGTAGTGGCAATTGTATCTATTCAGAAACATTTAACCAAAACCAACATGTGGAAAGGGCGAAAAATATGAGCGCGCTGCTATCAAATAAAACGAGGATTTGTGTTATCATTATTCTGCTTTTCCATTTGGTGGGGCTTATCGGGTTTATTATCCCTTCGCTAATCGTATTGTTCATGGCCCTGGTGCATTGGCATTTGTTGCTGATGCTGGGCGTGATTATTTACAGTCATGATGAACGGAATAATAATTTTATAGGCTTCGCGCTGATCATAGCAGCCTCCGGATTTATTGCCGAGTGCATTGGTGTGCATACCGGTTTATTATTTGGCAACTATAACTATGGCGGCACTTTGGGCTCAAAATTATTTGAGGTACCGTTAATGATAGGCGTAAACTGGTTTCTGCTGGTTTATGCAACCGGGGTTACATTAAAGCGGAGCCGGATTGAAAATAAATATTTAAGGATCATAACCGGGGCTACCATCTTAACCCTGCTCGATGTATTGATAGAACCCATAGCCATACGCTTTGATTATTGGCATTGGACGGGCGGTATTATCCCGGTGAAAAACTATGTATGCTGGTTTTTGGTAAGTGCTTTATTGCTTTTTGTTTTTGAGAAGTTTGAGTTTAAGCGGCAGAGCGTGGTTGCAACGGTTTTGCTGGTGACGCAGTTTGTGTTTTTTGCGGTGTTGAATTTTGTGTATTAGTGTTAGCTATATCTAATAGGTTAAAACACCTATTGCAATTGTCGTCCAATTAGGCTTACTTGCTTAACTAAGCCCTCACAATGGAAATTTTTAAACTCAAACACTTACTTGATCAGGTTAAAGCGCTGAATGATCGATATAAAAAGATTAACGAACTCACCGGCGAAAACTTTAATGTTTTCAGGATCCTTAAACTCGAATCATCCGAAGTACGGATGCACTCTGCTTTTTTAGCCGAATTACTAAGTCCCAATGGTAGTCATGGGCAAAAAGATAAATTTTTGAAGCTATTTTTAAAATCATTTTGCTACAAGAACAATCCGATAGATTCTGAAAGCTGTAAGGTAGAAATTGAAAAACATACCGGCTTTATTAGAGAAAATGGCACGGAAGGAGGACGAATTGATATTGTTATAACCGACAAGCACAATCATCAAATAATAATTGAAAACAAAATCTATGCGGGAGACCAGGTTAACCAGCTATATCGTTACCGCAATTATTCACCAAAGGCAGATTTTATTTATTTAACCCTTGAAGGTAATAAACCAAGCAATTTAAGTCAAAATGAACTGTCAATTGATATCGATTTTAAATGTTATTCGTATGCCCATCATATAATTGAATGGCTTGAGCAATGCAGAAAAGAAGTTGCAATACTTCCAATTATACGGGAATCGATAACTCAATATCTAAACCTGATAAAATATCTTACCAATCAAACACTTAATGATACTATGGCGGACGAACTCTACACCCTGTTAGCATCGAACTTCGAAGCTTCATTTATAATCGCAGACAATCTTAGGCATTCTTTATTTAAATTGACAGAAAAACTAAGCGAAGAACTTGTTATTGTTGCCACCGAGTTAGGATTAATTTATCACAACAATGTCGACTTTAAAGATAACTATACCGGCTTTTGGTTTAGTAAAGATGAATGGAAGTATTTAATGATAGGATTTCAATTTCAAAATAAAAATAAAGCCCTCACTTACGGCTTTACAGTTAAAAGTAATCCCGAAAAATTACCATTAAAGATAACGGAAGAATTTAAGCAAATTAGAAGCAACCTATTTAAATCAAGCCTGTGGTGGCCAATGTTTGAGAAAATAGATTCCCCATTTGATAATTGGGACAAATATGAGGCGTGGAAAGCAATTGAAAACGGAAGTATGAGATCTCTAATAAGGGAAAAAATTGAATACCTATTAAGGATAACAGAAAAGATGGAATTGTAGAATCACAATCACACCAATACAAAAAATCCCCTCAACCATTACCGCCATCCATTTAAAATGCTGTAAATTTGCAACACCATGGGAGATTATCAATTAAAGGTTACTATCGATCAGGATTCGGGCTTTTGCTTCGGGGTGGTTTATGCCATTGATATGGCCGAGGAGATTTTGGAAGAGGACGGCTACCTGTATTGCCTGGGCGATATTGTACATAACGATGAAGAGGTAGAACGCCTGAAAGCCAAAGGCCTTCGTATTATAGAGCATGACGCGCTGAAAGATCTCCGCAACGAGAAAGTACTCATCCGCGCCCATGGCGAAGCGCCTGATACCTACCGTACGGCTTTAGAGAATAATATCACCCTTATTGATGCATCCTGCCCGGTGGTGCTTAAACTGCAAAACCGCATCAAAACATCGTACGATGCCAAGGAGAACATCCTGATATTCGGCAAGCATGGCCATGCTGAGGTTATTGGTCTGGAAGGACAAACCAACAACGAGGCCATCGTTTTTCAGGATATTGCCGAATTGGATAATATCGAACTGCCGCACAACATTACCCTTTACAGCCAAACTACCAAGAGTATGGAGAAATTCTACTCGGTAAAAGATGAGTTAATTGCCCGCGGATACGATTTAAAAGCTAACGATACTATTTGCCGCCAGGTAAGCAACCGAGATAAAGACCTGCCTAAATTTGCAACCCGCTTTAACAAAATAGTTTTTGTATCGGGCAAAAAATCATCCAATGGAAAGGTACTGTTCGAGGTTTGTCGGAAGCATAATCCCGATACTTACTTTGTATCGTCGGTTGATGAGCTGGATAAAAACCTTTTTTCACCTAACGATACCGTTGGCATTGCCGGTGCAACCTCCACCCCTATGTGGCTGATGCAGGATGTAAAAGCCGCTTTGGAAAATTTTTAACAGCACACTTTTTGCCGTTTAATCAATCACATGCAAAAAAGCCCCTCACACACCGGTTTGTTTGTTGCCCTGTTGGTTATTGGCTGCTGGGCAACAAGTATAATTTTGTTAATGAGATGGCCGTTCAGCTTCGCCAATCCGCTGGTTTATTTAATGGTTTTAGTGCAAATGCATTTGTACACGGGCTTATTCATTACGGCTCATGATGCTATGCATCATACTGTTTCGCCGGTAAAAAGCGTAAATGATTTTGTGGGGTATTTGTGTACTTTTCTGTATGCATCGTTCTGGTATCCTAAATTGTACACCAAACATCATCAACATCATAATCATGTACATACTACCGACGATCCCGACTATCACGAGAGTGGTTTTTGGCGCTGGTATGTGCAGTTTATCCGCAATTACCTGTCGGTATGGCAAATTGTGGCGATGGCCATTATTTTCAATATTTTAAAGCTACGGATCCCGCAGCAAAATCTCATCATGTTTTGGGTAGTGCCTTCTCTGCTAAGTACATTGCAGCTATTTTATTTCGGCACTTATCAGCCGCATAAAGGCGAGCACGATAACAAACACTTTGCCCGGAGTCAGCGGCGTAATCATCTCGTTGCTTTTTTTAGCTGTTACTTTTTTGGCTATCATTATGAACACCACGAAGCGCCGGGTGTGCCGTGGTGGAAGTTGTGGAGGAAGGTCTGAACCGGGATTTGGGGAGATTTTTGGGATGGGCAGGATTTTGGGTGTTCCAAAGCTCTAAGTTATCTCCTTTCCCTTCCAAAAAAATCCATAAATCCTACTAATCCCCCCAAATCCCGGTTCAGACGAAAGCCAATCAGAGTTCATTCACAATTTTGTAATTTGTGACCAACATCACAATTCCCCACCCTTTTTTTGCTACTTTTGTGGCTGATAATTATGGCTAAAAAAGGAATTTTACTGGTTAATCTGGGTACGCCGGATAGCCCCTCTACAGCAGATGTTAAGCGTTATCTCGACGAATTTTTGATGGACCCACGGGTTATTGATATCAATCCGATAGCTCGCACACTTTTAGTACGGGGGATCATCACTCCATTCCGCTCACCAAAATCGGCAAAATTATACCAGGCTATCTGGGATCCCAAAACAGGTTCACCGCTTTTGCACTATAGCCTTCTCCAACAAAAAGCTTTGCAGGAACGCCTTGGCGATGAATATATGGTTGAGTTGGCCATGCGCTACCAAAAACCATCTATCGAATCGGCTTTAGAAAGGTTAAAGACCGCACTGGTTGAAGAGATCCAGGTTATCCCGATGTTTCCGCAATACGCCTCGGCAAGTACCGGTTCAGTTTATGAAAAGATCATGGGCCTGGTTGGTAAATGGCCAACATCGCCTAATATCAGTTTTATCAATTCGTTTCATGATAACGAACTGATGATTGAAACATTTGCTGATAACGCGCTGAAATATAACCCGGAAACTTACGATCATGTTTTGTTCAGTTTCCACGGTTTGCCGCAACGCCAGTTGGTAAAAGCCGACCATACGCATAATCATTGCCTTAAATCATCAAGCTGTTGCGAAACGCTTACCGATGTCAACAGGTTTTGCTATTCGGCGCAATCGCACCATACAGCTAAGCTTATCGCCGAAAAACTGAATATCCCGAAAGAAAAGTACACCATTTGCTTCCAATCTCGCCTCGGTAACGACCCATGGGTGCAGCCTTACACCAGCGAAATTGTAGCTAAACTGGCCAACGAAGGTAAAAAACGCCTGCTGGTATTTTGCCCTGCCTTTGTGGCGGACTGTTTGGAAACCATTTACGAGGTTACTACCGAGTATGGTGATGAATTTAAATCCTTAGGCGGCGAACATGTGCAGTTAGTAGAGAGTTTGAACGATTCGCCTAAGTTTATTGAGGCTTTGGCTGGGATGGTGAGCCCCCCGGCCCCCTGAAGGGGGAGTTTGCCTGGCGTATAAGTTCCTGATAAAAGAATATCCTCCCTGGTGCCCGTGTCTTCACGAGCACCTTTTTTATGGCAGCATTTCGCTCACTATCTTCGCCGATAACAAACAAAGCGGGATCCCGCCCCCCGGATGTACACTTCCTCCGCAAAAATATAATCCTTTAATTTTTGATGATTGATTAGCATGCCTCAAAAAAGCGGCAAACTGGCTATTTGAACTTGTTCCGTATAATGAACCCTGGTACGATGAGGTACGGCTTTCAATGCTACGGGGATCAAGAATGCTTTCGCAAACAATTAATTTGCTGATATCTTCACCGAGTAAACGACTCAGCTTGTTCAATATATCTTTCCTGGCTTCGGTTATAAACTTACCCCAATCCTGCCCGGTATTTGCAGGCACATTGATCATCGTGAACCAGTTTTCACATCCCTCCGGTGCGTCATCAGTTTTATATTTCGAACTGATATTAAGATACACTGTAGGGTCGTGATAAATACTTTTATCCTTCCATATGGCATCAAACTCCGCCTCATAATCGGCGCTGAAAAATATATTATGCAGATCGAGTTGCATAAACTGTTTTTTAATGCCCCAATAAAATATCAATGCCGAACTGCTGCGTTCCTGGCTTAGTATTTTTTGAGGTTTTAGCTGCGGATATTTATTGAGCAAACGGTGGTAGGTAAACCACACATCCATGTTGGATAGTACTGCATCAGCATTAATTACTTCCCCGTTTACTTTAATACCTTTCGCAATCCGGCCATCTAAAACTATCTCATCAACTTTACTATTGTAATGAAACTTTACACCTAAACCTTCTGCCAGTTGTACCAGGCTATCGGTAATACTGTACATCCCTCCCTCCGGGAAATAAGCGCCGAAATGCTGTTCCAAATGCGGGATCACGTTTAGTGTAGCCGGTGCGCTGTAAGGGTTGGAACCGTTGTAAGTAGCATACCTGTCAAAAAACTGCACCATACGGGCATCCTTAAAAAAGCTTTCGTTAGCCTTGTGCATGGTACGGAAAGGATCTATTTTACCAAACCTTAATATCGATTTAAAAGTATCCCAACGTAAATATGTTTTAAGTAGATGAAGGGAACGCTCAAGGAAAACGTGATTGGTAATATTGTAGATAATGCCGCTTTTTTTAAAATAGTGGTCGACAGAGCTTGACGGCTCATTAGTTTTTTCGCTTACCTCGCTTGCAAACCTGTCGGCATCCGCGTAAGCTGTTAACCTGGTGCCGTCCTCATAAAAATACCGGCAAACCTCATCCAATTGCTGATATCGAAAATATTGCGACGGTTCTTTACCTGCCAACCTGAAAAGTTCATCAATATATTGCGGCATGGTAAACAGGCTTGGCCCGGCATCAAAACGGTATCCACTCTGAGTAAACTGGCTTAGCTTGCCTCCGGGATAGCTGTTGGCTTCGTAAACTTCAACCTGGTAACCTTTAATTGCAAGCCTAATGGCTGTTGCAATACCTGCTATTCCGGCACCTATAATTAAAGCTTTGTGTTGGCGAGACATGGGGTAAATATAAACCATCATTTACTGGATTTCAGGATTACCGTGAAATATTAGCATCAAGGCATCCCGAAATCCCGTAAATTAAGGTTTAGCTGTGTACACCCTCACCAATCTCTTCAATAGCCTTCCGGTTAAATGCTTCCAGATCATCCGGCCGGCGACTGGTCACCAAGCCATTGTCAACAACTACCTCCTCATCAACCCAATCAGCACCGGCATTTTTTAAATCAGTTTGCAGTGATGGGTATGAAGTTAAACGCCTGCCTTCCAGCAAACCGGTTTCTATCAATAGCTGCGGGCCGTGGCAGATAGATGCTACCGGCTTGCCTTCTTCTAAAAACGACGACGCGAAGGCAACTGCTTCGGCATTTTGTCTTAATTTATCCGGATTAAGTACGCCGCCCGGCAATACCAGGGCGTCGTATTCGTCGGCGCTTACATCTTTTAGGTTACGATCTACTTCAACTTCAATGCCCCAGTCCGTCTGGTCCCAGGCCTTGATGCGGCCACTTTGGGGCGATATAATATGTACAGTAGCACCCGCCGCCTCTAAAGCTTCTTTAGGGCTTGTTAACTCCACCTGCTCAAATCCTTCTTCGGTAAGGATAGCCACCCTACGGTTATTCAAACTTGCCATAATTACATTATTTAATTAATGATTATTAAAATTAATTACAATATAACTACAGGCAGAAATGGGGATAGTTTTTGGAATTTGAAAAAGAGCTAAGATGCAGGTTTTCTGCGGCTCATCAACTTTGCGCAACTTATTTTGCGCTGATATGCTGTGCGGCGAAATTGATAAAATTACTCGTCAACCCGTAATCCTCAGTCCCTTTACGGCGAATAAAAAAGAAATCACGGGTGATCTTTAACCCTTCAATTGGCACTTCAACCAAATCACCTTCGGCCAGTTGACGGATGATGGATGGGCGCGGCATAAAGCCGAGGCATTGATCGGCCAGGAGGAAGTTTTTTAGCGCTTCTGTACCACCTAAACGAATTTTTACTGATAGATCCGCCGGTTTAATATGTAACGCTGATAATGATTTCAATACGGCATTCAAAGTTCCAGATCCGCGCTCCCGTACAGCAAGCGGAGTTTTAACAAGCTGTTTCAATGTGAGTGATTTTCCCGCCAGCGGGCTTTTAGCCGAGCATACCGGGATCACCTCATCGCTCATAAATGGCGTGTACGATACGGTGGTGAGTTTATTATCTACCTCAATAATGCCAATGTCAACCTCATGGTTAAGCAGCGCATTCAAAATGTACTCGCTGTTGCGGTTTACCAGTTGCACATCCACATTGGCATATTCGCGCTGAAAGCCCGACAATATTGGCGGCAAAATATATAAGGCGATAGTAGTGCTGGCACCCAAACGCAAATGCCCTGCAGCCTGCGATAAGTTGCTCAATACCGATAGGTCGTATTCTATCTTCCGCTCAATTTCGGTAGCTTGCTGTAAGTACTCGTTAAGTTTATTGCCGGCTTCCGTAAGCAAAATGCTGTTGGGCTTACGCTCAAACAGGGGCACTTTGTACTGATCTTCTAAAGCCTTAATGTGTTTACTGATGGCAGGCTGCGTAATAAAAAGCACCTGGGCCGCCTTGCTGAAACTCAGGTTGGCGGCAACTTCCATAAATACGCGATGGGCAAATGAGATCATGAGGGCAAAGTTAATTTTTTACCCGCTCAAAATACTTTCCGGTAAATTTATAAACGATATAATCGCGGGTAACTTGTCGTTTCGCGTTAACTAACGGACTATGGATGGTTTGTGTTTTAGTATCGTAATAAATAGTTGGAATCACGTTCATGTTCACTACCGAAAGAAAATCGTAGTCGAAATATATTTTACTGTGCAAGCCTGTTGGTGTTTTAACCAGCAACACGGCACCGTTCAGTTTACCATTTTCAATAGCGAAAAACTGTACTCCCTGGGTAGCATCAACGCTTGATCGTACCGAATTGTACGCCGCGAGATAATAGGTTTTGCTACCCGATTGGAGCGTATAAATTTTAGAATACCAGAATACCGGATTATGTTTCTTCCCTACTGAATCCATTTTAAGAGATGACAATACTTTGCCATTAGCCGTAAACTGCAGTACATTATCAAAATCGTACCCTACCGATCCCAACCGGGTATCCCACGAATAAGTACGGAACAAGCCATCCGCTGATGTTGCTATCACTACCCGTTCCTTTTTTATTTCGGTAAAAGGGTAGCTGATGGTTTCGGGATATTTGGAGGTGTAGTATTTAAGTTTAAAGCCGAAGATCTTGTTCATTTTCTGCAATGAATCAATAGCTTTCCACTCTTTTTTGTGCGAGCCGTAGTAGTTTACCCGTTTAAAAATACGGAGCAGATCGGCTTCGATTGCCTGCGGCGTTTGCGCAAACAAATTGGCTGAGTAAAAACAGCAAAAGAAAACAATTATAAATTTAAAGGTTTTCATCGGTAAACAAGATACGCAAAAAAAGCAAATTGCGCGGACATTTATGGTAGTACGGCAGCCAGTTAGTTGTTTTTTAGCTTTTTATTTTTTCGAAGTATTGCCCGTTAAACTTATAGTTGATCAGCTTTTTGGTTATCTTGCCGTCTTCGTCTACCAATGGTAAATGAATCGTTTGAGTTGTTTGATCAAATGTAATAGTTGGGCGTTTTTCAAAGTCGATATCAACAACCGACCAAAAATCGTAATCATAATATATCTTGCTTTTCAAACCCGAACCCGTTTTGATAACTTTCACATCATCATTCAATTTTCCGTTTTCGATAGCGAAAACTTTAATCCCGGTCCCTACGTCTTTATCTGAATAGATAGTATTATAAATTCCCAGGTAATAAGTTTTATAGCCTGCTTTAAACGTGTACAAATTGTTATAAAACGGAATATAACTATTTACTGTACCTTTAAGCAGAACAGATTTGGTTTTCGTTCCAACTTTGTATTGTAATACATTGTCGAAAATATGCATGGAGCCGCCCAACCAGGTATCCCACGAGTAGATCCGAAATAAGCCATCAGCCGAAGTAAAAATATCCAGCCGTGCCTTTTTCAATGAATCAAATGGCAACTTGATTGAAGCAGGGTAGTTCTCTGTATAATTTTTCAATTTATTTCTGAAAACACTATTAGCATCAATCAAATCGTCTCCGATGTTATGATGATCGTATAGATACTCGATTTTTTTAAATGATTTAAGCAGATCAGTTTCAACGGCACGTGGGGTCTGAGCGAAAGTTGACATTGCCAAACAACACAGAAAAAACAGGGTGCTTAAAGTTCTCATGGTAAATATTATTGCATAAAAATAGGGATAGCCAAATGATTATCCCTATCAAAAAACATCGTTGATAAAACTTTAAAGCTTACTAATTATATCATTCTTGTTGATCTTCAACTGTTCTGATACATCATTAATAATGGCCATAAGTGTTCCCAATTTTAAAGGATCATGATTTGGAACAGTAACGCTTTTAATACCATCATTAAGAGATATTGACAACCTGATATGGCTTCCTGTTTGCCGTACTACTGCGTAACCATATTTCGATAAAACTTTGATCAAATCTTTTCCTGATACATTGCGCGGGGCCTTAGGTGACATAATTGATTCAGGAAGTTCAAACAGTTATAACTTCTTCTTTTACAAAATGCAAACGGATCATCTTCGGCAATTTATCTTCATCAAAATGGCAATGAACAGCATCCCGTATATTAGCCTTAAGCTCATCCAGTGTATCTCCTTGCGTATAGATTGATTCACCCATCGCACGGGCATTATATCCCCCTTCTATAGCGTCTTCAACAAGGAAAAATATTTCATTCATACTCAAATGTAGGAAATATTTTTCCGACAAAAAAGCCCCATAGCTCATGCTACAGGGCTCATCAAGAAATATTTTTCCGCTTACGCCTCAACCGGCTGACCGATCAAATGCTGTGCAGCCAAATACTCTGCAATTTGCACGGCATTGGTAGCAGCACCTTTACGCAGGTTATCTGATACTATCCAGCAGTTCAAGGTATTATCCTGAGTTTCATCACGACGGATACGGCCTACAAATACCTCATCTTTATCATGCGCGTCGAGCGGCATTGGGTATTTCAGGTTAGCGGTATCGTCAACTACAACAATGCCCGGCGCGTTAGCTAACAGCTCACGTACTTCGGCAAGGTCAAAATCATTGGCAAACTCAATATTAACCGACTCCGAGTGGCCGCCCATAACCGGGATACGCACTGTAGTAGCGGTTACTTTAATGCTGTCATCGCCCATGATCTTTTTAGTTTCGAGGATCATTTTCATCTCCTCTTTGGTATAACCGTTTTCGGTAAATACGTCAATTTGAGGGATCACGTTCAGGTCGATAGTGTAAGGGTAAACCTTTGGTCCGTCAACACCGTTACGCTCGTTAAAAAGCTGATCAACAGCTTTAACACCTGTGCCGGTAACTGATTGGTAGGTTGAAACCACTACCCTTTTAATTTTATATTTATCGTGCAGCGGTTTTAAGGCCACTACCATTTGTATGGTTGAGCAATTTGGGTTGGCAATGATCTTATCTTCGGCAGTTAAAACATCAGCATTCACTTCGGGCACAACCAGTTTTTTGGTTGGATCCATGCGCCATGCCGATGAGTTATCGATAACAGTTGTACCAGCAGCCGCAAATAAAGGGGCTTGCTGTAATGAAGTGCTTCCGCCGGCCGAGAAAATCGCTACGTCCGGCTTCATCTTAATCGCATCCTCAACAGAAACCACCTTAAATTGCTTACCCTTAAAAGTAATTTCTTTACCAATACTTTTTTCTGAAGCTACGGGAATTAATTCTGTAACGGGGAAGTTGCGTTCTGCAAGAACCTGCAACATTTTGGTGCCTACTAATCCTGTAGCACCTACTACTGCGACTTTCATTTTTAAATTGTTTTTGAAATGTATCCGGGCTGCTTCACAGCGGCCCCTTTTTAATTGATTATGTGTTTTAAAAGTTAAACCCTCAAATATGCACATTTTTTTGGTATTGGAGAAATATTAAGTCTATGGTTTTAATGGGGATTGGTGAGTGGTTGATTGGGTTGGATTGGTTGAGTGGTGTGCTGGGCATTATACCGATTTTGAACCGTTGATAATTTTGATTACGTTGATTTCGCTGATTTTTTTGTCTGAACTCGAATTTGGGGGAATCAAGGAATTAGACAGAATGCCGGGCAAATTCAATAAATTCTCAAAATTTCTTAAAATTCGGGTTTGACTCGTCCTAAAAAAGGTTGACAGTGATTTTATAAAAATAAAGATAATTATTGTTTGTTTGTCGTGTTAGGATGTGGATAACGCTACGCGTTACCCACATCCTAACACGTTTTTCTTTTTTTGCTTCTTTTTTTCTTTTTAAAAACGGGCGTTTGTTGTTGATAACTACCCGGCTGTCTCCTCCCTTTTTGCAGGTTTACTCTTATAATTGTTCCTCCAGAGGCGTTTGAGCTTAAACTTTCTGGTATGTACCAGTGCAGGTGTTAACATCGATATGCTGCTATGAGGGCGTAAGTAATTATAAATATTGACTGCCTGTGTCACAGCAGTTCTTGCATCTTCAATATCTATGAACGATGGCTTTAGTAGTTCCATTTTCAGGATCCCGTTTACCCGCTCAGCAATCGCATTGTCTCTTGGATCCCCGCTTTGGGTCATGCTAATATCTATGTTGTTCTCCTGTAGTGTTTTTATATAATCATGGCAACAATATTGCGTTCCCCGATCTGAGTGATGGATCAGCCCTTCTTTATTCTGACGCCCCTCAATAGCCATCCTGAGTGCCTGTATACTGCCTTCAGCTGTCAGGTTCTCGCTAACATGAAAACCAACGATCTTACGGCTATAGGCATCCGTTACAAGGCTCAGATAAGCAAATTCACTGCTGAGCTCAAGGTAAGTGATATCGCTTACCCATAACTGTTCTGAGCGCGTAGGGACCATGTTTTTGATCAGATCGGGATATTTCTTCATCCAGTGATTGGAATCAGTAGTTTGTGGTTTACCACGCCGCTTTTTGTTCAACAAGCCATACTTGCCCAGCATCCTGAAAAAGTGATCTCTACCCATTTTTAATTTATGGGCCTTGATAAAAGGGGTCATAAGGAAGAATAGTTTACGTCCACCAATACGGGGTTGTAAATCCCTATAGCCGATAACCTGCTGAACCAACAATTCCTCCTTGATGGGGTCCCGCTCTTCCAATAAACGTCGCTTATAATAGGCTTGGCGCGAATACCCAGACAGTGAACATAACAGGGATAAGCTACAACCCTGGCTTTGTTCTACTTTCATGACTGCCTGGGGCCAGCTTTTTTTCTGATATCGGTGCCATACTGCTCATCCGATATATCAATCATTGCTTCCAGTAGATGGATCTTCAATTGGGCTTTACGTAACTCTTCCTGTAAGGCCTTGATGTCCTCTGGCATGCCCTCCCGTTCTTTTGCCACTTGAAGGGATGCTGCCCTTTGCGCTATTTTATTGTTCTTTTTCTTTTCTTCCACAACCCATCTTGATACGCTCGCGTTTCCGAATCCGTATTTCTGCCCTAATTTAGCTGATGTTGTGCCGCCCGCCAAATATTCTTCTATGGCAAGCGCTTTTCTTAATGTATAATCCATTGCTGACTACTTTTGTGTCAACCTATAGCAGGACAAGTCAGTTCAGACAAAAAATCCGAAATCGAAAATCACAAATCTGACATAGATAATGGCGTTACCTCCGGTCCGCGCTATCCGCTCATACTACACAAGGCATTAGCCACAAGGCCGGTATCCGCTACTATCGCTAACGCAACTGTCTGAATCAGAATTTACAGAATTTTAGAATTAACAGAATCAACCAGATAAAATCAAACTCAAAATCGGTGTTATCGGTGTAATCAATCCCTAATCGGTGTAATCCCAAAAACAAAAACAACCACTCACCTAATCAACCATTCACTTAACAACCAAATTCCTACCTTTGCCCCGTAAAACTCAAAATTGATGAGCGAAAAGATTTTAGTGATCGGTGCTAACGGACAAATAGGCACCGAACTGGTAATGGCTTTGAGAAATATACACGGGGCCGAGGCGGTTGTAGCTTCGGATATCAACAGCCCTACCTATGCTATGCGTAGCAGCACAGGCCCGTTCGAACTGGTTAATGTGCTCGATAAGGATAACCTGCACCACATATTTGATAAGCATCGCCCTACACAGGTTTACCTGCTGGCGGCCATCCTATCTGCCGTAGGCGAACAAAAACCCAAAATGGCCTGGGACCTGAACATGACAGGCCTGCTGCATATCCTCGATTTCGCGGTTGAGTTTAAAGTTGCTAAAGTTTTTTGGCCAAGCTCGATAGCTGTTTTCGGCCCGCATTCGCCGCAGCATCATACACCGCAGTATTGCGTAATGGATCCAAACACGGTTTACGGTTTCAGCAAACTGGCAGGCGAGCGCTGGTGCGAGTACTATTTTAATAAATACGGTCTGGATGTACGCAGCATCCGCTACCCAGGCCTGATAGGCTGGAAAGCCAACCCGGGCGGTGGTACTACCGATTATGCGGTACACATATTTCACCAGGCCTTAAAAACCGGTAAATACGAAAGTTTCCTGGCCGAAGGCACTGCCTTGCCCATGATGTATATGGACGATGCCATTCGCGCTACCATTAGTTTGATGGATGCCCCGGCCGAAAAGATCAGCATCCGTTCATCCTACAATCTTGCAGGTATTAGTTTTACTCCCGAGCAGTTGGCTGCTGAGATCCAGAAACTGATCCCCGGTTTTGAGATCAGCTATAGCGAAAATGATCCGCGCCAGGCTATTGCCGATAGCTGGCCAAAATCGATAGATGATAGTTACGCCCAAAATGACTGGGGTTGGCAGCTGGAATATGATCTGCCCAAAATGGTGGCCGATATGCTGGGCAACCTGAAAAACATTATTTGAGGTGAAAGGATAGAGGCGAAAGGTTAAAGGTTTTTAGCTGCCTTTAGTTAAACAAATATTATATTTACAGCCTTGCTTTTTATGGCAAGCGCTTGTGAAACAACAAGGTTGATCCGTGAACCATCAACCACGAACAATGAACTAAAACACATGGGAAGAGCATTCGAATTCCGTAAAGAAAGAAAATTTAAGCGCTGGGCCAAAATGGCGGTGCAGTTTACCCGTTTAGGTAAAGAGATTGTGATGGCTGTTAAAGCCGGCGGCGGCGATGTAAACACCAACTCGCGCCTGCGCACCGCCGTACAAAACGCCAAAGCCGTAAACATGCCGAAAGACCGTGTTGAGGCCGCCATTAAACGCGCATCAAGCCGCGATGAAAAAGACTACGAAGAACTTGTTTACGAAGGTTATGCCTCATACGGTGTTGCCGTACTGGTTGAAACTGCTACCGATAACACCAACCGTACCGTTGCCAACGTACGCAGCTATTTTACTAAATACGGCGGCTCGTTAGGTAAAACCGGTTCGCTCGATTTTATATTCACCCGCAAATCGGTTTTCACTTTTGAGCCTGGCGATCGCGACCTGGAAGAGCTTGAACTGGAACTTATCGATGCCGGCCTTGAAGAAATATTTGTTGAAGCTGACGAAAACGGTAACGACGTAGCCGTGATCCACACTGCTTTTGAAGATTTCGGCAAAATGCAGAAAGCTTTGGAAGAAATGGGTATCGAAACCAAATCGGCCAAATTGGAGCGCATCCCGCAATCATTCCATTCGGTAACCGAAGAACAGGTTCCTGAGATCATGAAACTGATTGATCGTTTGGAAGAGGATGACGACGTGCAGGCGGTTTACCATAATATGGCTGAGTAATTTTGATTTCGGAATTCAGAATTTCGATTTCGGATTTTATCATAACCAACTCGTCATTGCGAGATACGAAACAATCCCCAATTAGCAGGTCCACCCTGCAGAGTTCGCGATTGCTTCGTACCTCGCAATGACGGTTTAAGAAAGTAACAATATGCCACTATTAAACACACGAAAAGGCGAACGAAAAGTAAAGGTAACCTTTGCTAACGGCCTACTTTTTGTTGAAAGTGATGGTGGCAAACCACAGGCTTTCCCGCTGGAATGGTTCCCCAAATTGCTCAACGCAACCGACGAGGAACGCGAAGACTGGAGCCAAACCGAAAAAGGCATCCGGTTTAATAAGTTGGATACTGAAGTAACATTATAATTGATTTGAAGATGTGTCAATTTGAAAATTAGATCAGGATGGCATTTTCAAATTTTCAAATCAACCAATTTTCAAATTGACTAATGGTTTTTGAAGAATTTTTTAAGAAGAAAAGAATTGACCTGGAAGCCCTGCAGCAGTACCAGCCCGCTTTGTTTTCTGAATTTCAAAACCATTTTGAGCAGATGGGCGAAAAAAGTTTCGACCATACCAAAAAGTACTGGTTCAATAAACTGCGCCGTCAGTTTCCTATACCGGTTGAAATAAAAACCGAAAAGGTACACATCAAAAACCCGTTGGCCGAGCAAACCATTACCGAAAGTTTGATTGAACCGGGTACGGCGGCTAAAGTTGGCTTTACGCCTAAGTTCCGTGCACCGGTTACAGCTAAGCCAACTCCTCCTGTTGAAGAGCCGAAAGAACAGGCAACAGAATCAACCACAGCAGAAACACCTGCTACCGAAACTACAGCTAAACCAACATTCAAATCACGCTTTAACCCCGCCATGGCAAAGGCTAAGCCTGCCGATAGCGAAACCCCTTCACAGGAAACACCAGCCGAAGCCAAAACAGATATCCCAGCCTCAACAACCGAAGCGCCTGCTGCTGCTAAACCAGGCTTCAAGCCCCGCTTTAATCCGGCCATGATGAAGCCGAAACCTGCCGAAGCGGAAGCATCAACAGAAAATAAAACTGAGGAAAAACCGGCTGAAGTGCCACAAGCTGCTGAAGAAAAACCAGCACCTAAAATGGGCTTTAAGCCGCGCTTCAACGCCGCGGCCATGAAACCTAAACAGGTTGAAGATGCACCGGTTGAAGAGAAAACAGAAGAGCCTATAGCTGAAGTACCTCAACCCGCGGAAGAGAAATCTGCTCCGAAAATGGGTTTCAAACCACGTTTCAATGCAGGCATGGTTAAACCCAAACCTGCTACCGAAGATGAAGCACCTGTTGTTGAAGATAAAAAAGAAGAAGCACCTGTTGAAGAACCTGAGTCACCAGCTGCTGAAGCCCCTGCCCCAAAGTTAGGTTTTAAGCCGCGTTTTAACGCGGCTGCAATGAAGCCGAAACCTGCCGAAGAGGTGTCGGAAACTTCTGTTGAAGATAAAAAAGAAGAATTGCCTACCGAAAAGCCTCAAACACCGGCTACCGAAACTCCTGCACCTAAGCTTGGTTTTAAACCTCGCTTTAACGCCAAAACTACTCCTAAGAAATCTGAGGGAGAGGAATAATATTTTTTACAGTAATGATCTCCCCGCCGTGTTGGTGTTGTCACCAACAACTCTTGTTATCGGAAATTTTTCGTTGAGCACTAAATCCACGATGCATGGCGTAGAGTGTTGGTTACAACACCATAGGTGTTCGGAAGAAATAAAAAAGCGGGGGAATTGTGCGATTCCCTCCCTTGGGAGGGTGTAGGGAGGGGTTTCTACACCCTGCATATTCGTCGGGCAAGGTGTAAAACCCCTCCCTGCCACTGCGCAATCCATCACACCCCTCCCAAGGGAGGGAATCAAAAAATCTTCCGAACAGCCATGGTGACAACACCAACAACGGCCAAGAATGTGTACTCGTTACTTACTATGCGAAAACAGCCAATGCAGTAAATCAGGCTCATTAAAAGCATTATCCCAACTATTATGCCCAACGCCCGGGTATAAAGTAAACCTCGGGTTACCACCAGCCTCTTTAATGGCGTCAACAATAACCTGCGAATGATCTGCCGGCACCACAGGGTCATTATTACCATGGAAGATCCACAACGGAACTTTCTTAGCATATTTCTTCGCATTCAGCGTATTGTCGCCCCCACAAATAGCAAAAGCCGCAGCAAATACTTTTGGCTCACGGCCAATAATTTCGAAAGTACCCATTCCGCCCATGCTCAATCCCCCAACATAAACCTTGTGTTTATCCACAAAAGGTTTGTCTAAAAACTGCTCAACAAGCCCCATCAACATAACCATGGCCATGGTAGGCGGGGCATCCTCCTGAAAAATAAATTTGCGTTTATTGGTAGCCGAATCGGTAACCTGCTTCACATTGCTCCAATAGCTTTTAGCCGGGCACTGAGGGAAAACCACAATGGCCTCATACATCTCCCGCACGCTATCCTGCAAAAAACGGGAAGCTCCATAGGCCAGTTGCGATTCGTTATTATTACCACGCTCGCCCGAGCCGTGCAATACGAATACCAGCGGGTATTTTTGTGTGGGATTAAAATGCTTGGGGAATAAAATGCGGTATGGCAGCGTATCTACCTTAAAAAGAAAACTACCCCTATCAAACGACGACATAGTTTGTGCTCCGGCTGAGAAAGAGAATGCTAAGAACAGGCTTAGCATGGCTATTACGAGTATTGTTTTGATCATGGGCTATGCGGGTACTTTAGTAACCAATATTGATTGAACAAATTTAACCGTTTTGGCGACCTTTTGTTCTGAATTTTTCAGGACAGCAATTTATTATTCAAAGCCTGAATTTTCAATTCATCCAATAATACACTAAAGAATCAATTATAAAGGTTTACAGATCATATTCTGATAAAAAGCTAAGCCATAAAAATATTAACGTTTGTTAATTAGTAATTATTATTAATTATTGGGTAATATTTTAATCAATAAGCCATATATTTATAACAAACAATAAAACCTTTATGAGAAAACTAATTACCTTACTATTACTCTCTGCGGTTATTTACTCAGGGTGTAAGAAAAATGAATTTGCAGTAAACAACACTGCCACCCCTAAAACGGCAGATACCATCCCTCCAGACAAAATTGTATTTACGCCCTTCGGCCCGCGAAAAGCATCAGATGTACATCATATTGAAGATGGCTACCATCTGGAATTTCAGGGCAATCAGCTACTTAAAATTCAAAATTCAACAGGAAAAATAAGCGTAAATTTTGGTGTGCAAAAACCGGTTATTGCTCAGCAGGCTGTTAATGATGCAAAGCGGATCAAAACAAATTCAACCAATCCGCCGGCACCAAACGACGGTTGGGTAACATTTGCTGATTGGACCAATCCATCGTCAACCCCAATAACTTATTTTTCAACCACATGGCAAGTACCTGCCAATCCCGAATCTACCCTTAACGGATACTTGTTATATATTTTTAATGGCATTCAAAATGCCGACCATATTTTGCAGCCGGTTTTACAATACGGGCAATCGCCTGCGGGTGGTGGTTTGTATTGGGCTATTGATAACTGGTATGTGGGTTGCCAAACCTGTGCTGTTTATTATGGCACACCTGTAAAGGTATTACCGGGGACAACGATACAGGGAGTTATGCAACAAACCGGACAAACAGGTAGTAACTATAATTACAGATCATCGTTTGCCGGCTACCCGGCCTATTCATCATTGCAGATAAATAACATCCCTAAACTATATTACGCTGTTGAAACTTTTGAACAATATAATATAACACAAGGGAACCAATATCCTATTGACGTACAAGTTAATATGACTAACATTGAATTGAAAGTTGGTACAGCAGAAGCTCAATTAAACTGGCAACCTCATACGTTTGTATCAGACAGGGGTCAGAACACAGTAGTTGTAAGCAATAATTCGCCCGGGGGCGAGGTCGATCTCTATTTCCGCACCCCTCCTCCTCCGCCGCCTCCAATTCCTACTATCAATATAAATAGTAAAGCCAGCTTTGACTGGAACAGTTCAGGTAGCGGGAGCGGCACCATAAAAGCCCCTGCAGGTACTTTGGTACACGTAGGCATTGATGCTTACGGCGTTGGCGTAACAACAAAGTTTACGTTAAGCGGAGCTTCACTCATTGGTTATCCCAGCAATACAATTACCATCACCAACGGACATGAAGGCACGCCGACACCATCATTTACTATGCCCGCAAGCGGGAGTGTAAACTGGAGCGGCACATGCACCATGGTCAATTCGAGCGGGTTTGGTTCAATTTATGTTTTTTAATATTAAAAAAGCTTCAGGTGGTTTACCTGAAGCTTTTTTTGTACTTATTTGGCGATAGCAGGGCTTTCAAAACCCAGTTTTTTCAAACCACCCTGAACTTCGGGGCAGCTCATAAAAAGCTTCCAGAGCAAACCTGTACGATAGTTTTCAATCATCACAATGATCGGCCCCTGATCGATAGCCAGATATGAACTGGCATACCAGTTATGCGATTCGCTGAAAGCATCGGTAAAACCATATTCGCCCCAGATCTTATCGCCCAGATCATAGTAAAAATGGCGCAGGGCTTTCATCGAATACTCGGGGGTGTAAGGAAATGCCGATAATGCGGCAGTAGGTGTAATGACACCCAAATCGTTAGTTGGCGAGTGGGCGTTGTATCCCTCATAATTGTCGCTGGCGGTTAGTCCCCAGCAGTTTTCGCCGTATCCTTTATATTTTTTAGGGTTATCTACACAGTAAGCGTGGTTAATCAGTGTGTGGTTTTTATTTTGCTCCCAGTAATCGGCATAGTTATCTTTCAAGCCTTTCGGGTTCAGGCCTAAAAACGAATATTGCGAAAAGAACAGCGGACCGCCATAATCAAAACCCAATGGCAATTTAAAGCCATAAAAAGTATGACCATTTTTAAAAAAATCGCTTTGTGCCCAGCCCCGATGGTAAACATCGGCGCTAACGGGGTAACGTTCGGCAGACGCGGCCAGTACATAGGTTATTAAACATTCGTTAAACCCATGAATAGGAAAATTCATGGCCCAGCCATTGTTGGGGCTCCAGTGCCAGTAAAGCGCATCACGACCGTCACGGGTGTACCAGTTCCATTCCATTTCGCCCCATAACCAGCTAATCACATCGCGAATGCGGCGCTCTTTGGGGTCACCGGCTTTAAAATATTGCCTTGCACATAACAGGCCCTGGAACAGGTAGGCCGACTCAACAATATCTCCCCCATCATCCTTACGGCCAAAACGGATCACCTTGCCTGTTTCACCATTTAACCAGTGCGGGAAAGCGCCGTGAAAAGCATCAGCCTTGTATAAAAAGTTAACAATTTTCACCATCCTGTCAACGGCCTGCCCGTGGGTGATCCACTTGCGGCTATCAGCCACGATCAGCGCCATTACTCCAAAGCCCGAGCCGCCGGTGGTTACCACTTCGCCGCCATAATCAAATGATTTATTGCTGCGCTCGCGGGCAAGGCCACTTACCGGGTGACCGAAATCCCAGAAATATCTAAAGGTTTGGCGCTGCACCACGTCAAGCAGGGCGCTATCGGTAAGGTTTTTTATAATACCTACCGGCCTAATACCGTCATCGGTCTTTTTTGCCTGCTTCTGGGCAAAGCAACAAATAGCCAACAACATCAATAAAGGGGTGATAAATAGCTTTTTCATGGCGTGATAGTTAAAGAACTTGAAAACCGCGTTTTCATAAAATTTAAAAATAGAAAAGGCTGCCTGCTAACCAAACAGGGCAGCCTTATAATCAATCAACTTGTATTCTATGGCTATTAATAGCCTGGGTTTTGTTTTAATCGTCCTTTGCTCAAATCAATTTGAGCCTGCGGAATAGGAAATAACGCCGCGGTAGCTTTCCATGTTTTACCATGTGCTGCAAATGCTGCAGCAGCACGACCAGGCTTAACAGCATCCTGGCGAACGATATCGAAGAAACGATCATGCTCTTCGGCCAGTTCCATGCGGCGTTCGTGCCAGATGTTCTCTAAGGTTGGCATAGCGGTGCCTAATCCAGCCCGTGTACGTACCAGGTTTAAATCGGTTTGCGCATCACCTGTATTTCCAATCTGCACAGCGGCTTCGGCATTGATTAGCAGGATATCGGCATAGCGTAAAATACGTACCTGCTTTGGCAGTCTGTCGGTACTGCCGCCGCAATTGCTTTCCGCAGTACGGCTATGGTATGCTTTGTAGCTGTAATAATCATTTTGAACAGAATCGCGGCTTGGAATACGGAAACCATCAAACAGTACCGTACCATGAGGCAAAATGGTAATTACCGTACCAGCCCTGCGTACATCACCTGGTTCGTACTCACCAAGTAAACTGGCAGACGGGTTGTTGAAACCATAGCCAAGATCGGCCCAGCCAAATTTACCACCGGCACGTGGTCCTTGCGATACGGTATAGAGATTAATACCTGCCGAACAGGCTTTATTGATTCCTGCCTGAATTTCGAATATCGACTCGGAATTATTGTTACCACCATCGCCGTTTACCGCTTTTTCCCGCCAGATAAGCGAGTAATCTTTCACCAGGGAATAGCCACCGGTAGTAATCACCGCTTTTGATAAATCATAGGCTTTTTGATAGTCTTTCATATAAAGATAAACCTTGGCCTCAAGCGCCTGTGCACTGCTCTTATTTGCACGCCCAACATCGGTTGCGATTTTTTGAGGTAAATTAGCAGCCGCAAAATCGAGGTCGCTAATAATAAACTTATAAACATCATCGGCACTTGCGCGTGTTTGATATTTATCCTCGTTTGCTTCAGCCGGTGTTGGCACCTTGTCAAGCAGCGGTACCCCACCATAAAGCCTCACCAGGTTAAAGTAAAAATAAGCCCGTAAAAAACGTGCTTCCGCAATCAACGCGTTTTTAGTAGTGGCATCAAAAGTGGCGTTTTTTAGTTTGTCCAATGCCTGATTTGAACGTGCAACACCTTGATAATAGCCCTGCCAAACCAGGTTAACCGCTCCGTTTGTAGTGCTTGTTTGCAGTGCATCGATCTCATCCGCATCTCTCGAATCGCCGGTGAAGCTTCCATGGTCGGCATCGTCGGATGCAATATCCGTCATGATCACGAATTGAAAGCTGTCAACATCAGGATCAAAACCTCCCGTATAAAATACATTGTAAATTCCCAATACAAGGTTTTTAGCCTGGTTCGGATCGGCTGCGATCTGATCCTGTGTTATCTGCCCCTGCGGGGCTACATCAAGATAATTTTTACAGGCGTGCAATGTACCCGATAGTACAGCAACACCGGTAAGTATAAGTGTAAGTTTATATTTTAAAATCTTTTTCATGATAGTGCTGTATTAAAATTGAACATTAACGCCAAATGCAAACGTGCGGGTAACCGGGTAGTTAGTAGCGTCGATACCTTGTGTAAGGATATCGGTGCTGAACAACTCGGGCGATTGGCCGCTGTAACGTTTAGCCGTAAACAGGTTTTGCGAGGTTAAATACATTCTTATTTTTTGCATGCCCAGGCGTTTTACAATTGCCGATGGTACGGTATAACCCAGAGTTACGTTGTTAAGGCGTAAAAACGCTCCCGACTCAATAAAATAGGTTGAAGGCGGAGTACCTGATGTAATAGTAGCCGGATCTGTTGTTGACGGGTTAGCGGTAGTAAACCTGCTATTGGCATAGCTTGCCTCAATATTATCGTTTTCGGTACTTCTTGAGTTCTTTTTGGCATTATAGATCTTGTTGCCCCAGTTACCATAAAAATCGGCGCTGAAATCAAACTCGTTATAGGTGATGCCAAAATTAAAGCCGCCAAAATATTTAGGCTGGTACGACCCTGCAAAAATACGGTCGTTAGCGTCAATTTTACCGTCGTTATTAACATCGGCATACCTTAAACCTCCAACGTGGTTGGCCTCGCTGGTGAAAGTATATGGCGGTGCAGCGTCAACTTCGGCCTGGTTTTGGAATACGCCAATGGCTTTTAGTACATAGTAGCTGCCTATTGGCTGCCCGTTATCGGTACGGGTTATGGTTTGCCCGTTGGCACCACCCGCGCTGATGAAAGTACCGCCATTTAGCTTATTAACCTGATTTTTGTTGTAGGCGATGTTGGCACCAATGTTATAGGAGATATGGCTGTTGATCCTGTCTGTCCACCTGGCCGAAACCTCTAAACCTTTGTTGCTGTATGAAGCGGCGTTGGTAGTATAGATATTATCCGGATCGCCAAGGATGCCTGGTAAACCGATATTGGTGAGCGCGTTGTTTACTTTTTTGTTATAGTAATCAACCTCGCCGGTTAAGCGGTTGTTCAGGAAACCACAATCAAAACCAATATCCAGTTGTTTGGTTGTTTCCCATTTCAGGTTGGTATCTTTAATATCCTGGATCACTGTACCTGCTACCAGCGTATTGCCAAAATAATACGGCAGGTAAGGTGTACCGGTAATAACAAATAATGATGAACCGATGTTATCATTACCCAACTCGCCATAGCTTGCGCGGAGTTTTAAATTGCTGAAGATGCCGTCTTTCATAAAATCCTCTTCAGATACAACCCAGCCGCCGCCTACGGTATAAAATGTACCCCATTTTTGGCTAAACCTCGAGCTGCCATCCCGGCGAATAGAAGCACTTAACAGGTATTTGCTGTTGTACGCATAATTAACACGCCCTACGTATGATAAACGGGTAAACAAGTCACCGCCGTTGTGATCAACAGCATTAACATCGGGGTTACCTACATCCAAAAACCATTGATCGGGATTGGCCGGAACATCGATACGGGTACCGTTTAAAAAGTTCGACCTGCCTTTTTCAGAAACTATACCGCCGAGTAAGGTAAGGTGATGTTTGTTATCAAATGTTTTATCGTAGGTAATGGTATTATCCCATTGATATTGGTACGAGTTATCATTTTGCACAAACAACGAGCTGTTATCACGGCGCTGGTTACCACCGCCAACGGTAAAGGTACTTGCATCAGATGCAAACTGGTAATCGTAATTTTTTTGATTATTAAAACGGGCATCAAGGTTAAACGCTGAATGGAATGTTAAAGATTTTATCGGATTATAATCTAAAGCCACATTGCCCTGGATCCTGTTATTGAGTGTAAAATCATTGGTTTTATCAAGCTGTAACAGGGGGTTTCCTACGTTGCTCCAGGCCGATGTATTACCATATTTACCATCAACAATAGCCGGTATTATCGGCGCCGCACGATAAACGTTACCATAAATACCGCCAATGTCAACAGGGCGCTCGGTGTTACGGCTTAACGAAATCTGGTTGGTAAATTTCAATTTATCGCTGACATTAACCTGATTGTTGGCCCTGATGGTGAAACGTTGAAAGTTGTTGGTTTTGATGATACCATCCTCGTCGATATAGTTGGCGCTGATAAAGTAAAGAGCCTTTTCATTACCCCCCGATACTGAAAGATTATGGTTGGTTTCAAAAGCCTTGCGTGAAACAGCGGCAGCCCAATCGGTAGTACCCGGAATTGTAAGCGGCGCTTTATCGTCATTAGCAATTTTGGTAGGGCTTGCTACACTTAGGTAATCAACATACTGCTGCCTGTTGGCCAGCTTAACAGTACTTGCAGCTTCTCTGAACCCAACGTTGGCATCATAGCTAACAACGGGGGCTCCTGCTTTACCTTTTTTGGTAGTGATGATAATCACACCATTAGCTGCACGTACACCATAAATAGCAGCCGAAGCATCTTTAAGTACGTCCACACTTACGATATCGCTGTTATTGATGTTACGAATATCATCAGTTAAAACACCATCAACAACATATAAAGGGTTAGCACCGGCCAGTACCGAACCGGTACCCCTGATGCGTACAACCGGTTGCGCATTTGGCTGACCGGAGGATAACACCTGCACACCCGAAACTTTACCCTGTAAAGCCTGGGTTGGTGTTTGCACAGGTTGTTTGGTTACAACATCGCCGCTTATACTGGCAACCGCACCGGTTACATCACGTTTTTTTTGCGTACCGTAACCAATTACTACAACCTGGGCCAGTTCTTTAGCCTCGGGCTTCAGTTTAACATCAAATACAGTTTGATTATTGATCGGCAGGGATGATGCCACATAGCCGATATAGGTAAAAACAAGTGTGCCATTGCCAGGCGCTTTTAACGAAAACGCTCCGTTCACATCAGTCTGCACGCCGGTGGTTGTTCCTTTTAAAGATACGCTTACGCCAATCAGCGCCTCGCCGGTAGTTGCATCGGTAACTTTACCTTTTACAACAACATCCTGCGCAAATACTGCGTTAATAAAAAGGGAACAAAAAAGCACCAGCACTGAAACAGTAAAGATTCTTTTCATAGTGGTTAATAGATAAGTAAGTGTTAGAAAATAATTGGTTTATTATTTCGACAAAGCTGAAGAGTTATCCGGCTATTCTCAAAAATTTTAACTCAACATTAATACATCACAAAGCAACAACTTTCTCAACCGGCTGTTTCGTTTTTTTTATTCAGATGACAATCAAGTGAATAAAACGGTTTAGTGCATGCCACACATACTACATATTTAAAGTTTACCAGGAGGTAATTGAAAGCCCGTTTGAGAGGTAATGATGTAGTGTTAAAGCTCGATGAGAAATTCGGTGAGGTTTTTATCATGCTCAAGATTGAGCTTTTTGCGCAGCCTGTACCTGCGGATTTCCACACCGCGCAGGGAAATATTAAGCAGCGATGCCATCTCTTTACTACTCATGTTCATGCGCAGGTAGGCGCATAATTTAAGGTCATTCGGAACCAGGTCGGGGTGACCGGCTTTTAGTTTCTTGAAGAAATTTTCGTGCGCTTCGTTAAAACTGGTTTCAAAAATATTCCAGTCGCGTTCGTCGCTCATGCCCTCGTCAATCACTTTCTGGATGCGGCGTAGCTGGTCGTCGGCCAGTTTTTTTCCATCGCCGCCTTTCAGGTGGGTAAGCTCATCACTTATTTTTTGCAGCAACTCATTTTTATAAACAATGTTCATGGCCGAGTTGGCCAACTCCCGGCTTTTGCTGGCCAGATCGGCTTGTAATTGTTCATTTTTTATGTTGATGATGTGCTGCTGATTGGCAATGGCTTCCTGCTTCAAAAACTCTTCTTTCTCCTTTTGCAGTTTCTGTTGGATATGCTGCTGATGCCGTTTTAACTTAATGCGGTAATAATGCCTGATAACATAGTACGAGAGCACCAAAAGCAGGGCATAAAATATCATGGCTATTTTGCCTGCATACCAGGGCGGCAAAATAGTGAAGGTAAAAACAGTCTCGGCCGATACCTGCTGGTCATTAATTCTGGCGCGAACCTTAAACTGGTAAATGCCCTGATCAAGGTTGGTAAACTCTTTTTGGCTTTGTGGTGTCCATTCGCTCCACTGGCGCGAGTAGCCATCCAGGTAGTACTGAAATTTAATCCTTGCCTGTTTATAGTAGGGCAATGCGTATGCTATCCGGATATTATTATCCGCATAAGGTATTTCGATGGTTTGATTACCGGGGCTGCCCTCGCTTATTACAGCTATCTTATCGGTTATATTTTCCACCCGCCTGATAAGCACCGGCGGGATATGGATGTTGTTACCGGTTAGCGCATCACCATCGTTTAATATCACAAAGCCGTCATCAACACTTATTAAATAGGTTGAGTTACTGATGCGGTTAATGGTTTCGTAATGTTGTACCATCTGTCCGTTTAAAACAGAGAAGCGGTTTGTATCAATAGTCAACTTACCGGGAACCGACATATCGGCCAGGCCTATCCTGCCATGGTTAATAAACCAATACTTTTTGCCGATGGCTTTAATGATTTTACTGGATGTTGCAAAGGTGCCGAGTTTTTTGTTAAGCTGATCGTATTTAAAAAACCGGTCGCTGATATCATCATAAACATAAAAACCCGAATCGGACGAGAACACTATCCGGTTATCCAGATCAAACACGTTGATGTTATAGCTTCCTGGCAAGCCGTAGTGTTTATCATAATAAACCCGCGATACGGCTTTTTTCTGATCAGCACTTAATAATAACTTATAAATCCCCTTATAGGCATGACTTACCCAGATCTGCCCCTTGCTATCCTGCTCTACATAGCGCGAAGGCTCGCCAAAGTCGGCCAGTTTGTGGCTGTATTGCCAATTTCCGGCGGCATCTTTTTTATAGATCACCAAACCTGTATAGGTTCCCTGCATCAGCATATCGGGAGCAATCTTTTTCATGGTCCAGCCGCCGGTGATATCGGATATTTTGGTTATCGAGCCGCCGTTTACCTGGTACGTACCGTCGTTGTGGCCGCAAAGCAGGCGGCCATCCTGCAAGGAAAGATCCCACACCTGCCCCTGCGAGCCCGGGATAAGCTTAAAATCAAACGATTGAAAAAGGCCTTTACTGTTTCCGGGTAACCAATCGCTGTAAAACAAGCCCTGGTTGGTACCGAGATAAATTTTGTTATCAAAAATAATGCTCGAATAAACCGTTCCGAACCTGCCTGTTTTATCAAAATAAAAATACATGGGCGAGTTAAGTTCAATCCTATCGATACCGTTATCCAACCCGGCCCATAAGTTTTGCTCTGTATCTGTATAAAGGCTCAATACAGTATTGTTTTGCATACCGCTGGCTTTATTGATATGCTGAACCACTTTACCCGCGGTATCAACTATAACAATACCGTTTAAGATAGTGCCATAAGCAAAATACCTGCCCGATATAAGCGCCCCGTTATTAAGCTGGTAGGTTTTTAAAAACTGGTTTGCCTGGTTAGCCCAGGGCTTAATAGTTTGCCCGTTATAAATAAACAGGCCACTTTTGGCTGTGCCGATAAGATAGTTATCCTGCCCAAAAGGCAGCACAGATAAAACCCCGCTGGTACCAAGCACATCGCTACCAGCTATATACTCCAACTTTGTATCCTTCAGTTCAAACAGGCCCTTTGATACCTGCTCAACAAAAAAACGGGTACCGCATTTAAACAGAAAAAGGTAGGGTTGAGGCGATTTAACAACAGTTATTTTGCCGGCCGAATAAATGTAAATAGAACCGAAGGATTGGAATATAACCCGGTTGTTGTAGCAATATATTTTCCAGATTTCCTCATTAATGGGCAAAAACTGCCTGGGTACCAGGTTAATAAGCGATGTATATTTTAAATAGCCCCTATCGCTGCTTTGCCAAAAGCCAAACTCACCATAGCCACCCGCATAAATTTTCCCCTTGCCATCGGCACAAACTGAGCGTACTATCAGACCGTTGGGCATGTGGTGTTGCTGCCAATACTTACCATCAAAAGCCAGCAAACCCTCGGCATTCCCAAAATACATAATACCATGTTCATCGCGCGTAACCGACCAGTTTTGATTGCCCCACTGGTATACCGCCTTGGTATAATTTTGAACGTAAGGTACCCCCACGCTTTTAATATCAACCGCAAAAGCCCGCAAAAAAGGCAGATACAAAAAGCAAATAAAGATGAACAGGAATTTACGCATAGGTTGATATGATGCCAGGCTACGGCTATTGAGTTTGCTAAAATACTGTTTGCATTGCATAAAATAAAAAAGCCTACCCTTTATGGATAAGCCTTATATCGTCATCGCGGTTTTTGAAATTCTTATTCTACCGGTTGTAATTTATTTTTGTTGATGTTTACCGGCTGAGGCACTTTTACATAATAACCGGTGCCATCGTAAACACGCTTACGCGGATGTTCTTTACAGGCATCGCTGCAGCAGCCGTCCATAGCCGCACCGCATTCATCACACTGGGTAAAATGCTCATTGCACTCGGGGTTGGCACAGTTAATCATTTTAGGTGTGGTTTTACCGCAGTTTAAGCAGGTTGATATAACAACCGGGTTAACGCTGTTCACATCTACCGAAAGGCGGTTGTCAAACACGTAGCATTTGCCTTCAAAATCCTCGCCGCCGGCTTCTTTACCGTATTTAATGATACCGCCATGCAACTGGTAAACTTCGGGGAAGCCTTCGTGCAGTAACAAAGCTGATGCTTTTTCACATTTAATGCCGCCGGTGCAATAGGTAAGGATCTTTTTATCCTTGTATTGCGCCAGCTGGTTAATCATATCCGGAAAGGCACGGAAATTATCGATATCAAGCGTTACGGCATTTTTGAATTTACCTAAAGAGTGTTCATAATTTGAGCGTACATCCAACACAACCACATCATCCCTATCCTTCATAGCCAAAAACTCCTGTGGTTCCAGGTGGATGCCGGTGCGCTGCGACGGGTTAATCACATTAGGATCGCGCAGGCCGGAGTGTACGATCTCTGATTTATAACGCACGTGCATTTTAACGAACGATGGCGTATCAACCTCGTCAATTTTAAACTCGGTTTTGGCAAAGCGCTCGTCGGCTTGTATGGTTTCCATATAGGTTTTGCAGGCTTCAACAGAACCTGAAACGGTGCCATTAAGCCCTTCATCGGCCACAATGATGCGCCCGGTTAAACCTAAGCTTTTACAAAATTTTAAATGATCGGCAGCAAATTGCTCCGCATTAGCTATTGTTGAATAACAATAGTACAACAGGGTATTATACATTTCCATAAATCATTGATACTGCTGCAAACAGTGTTAAATGAGCGGGGCAAAGATAATAATTTGAGCGGAAAGCTCAAAGCTTAAGGCCGAAAGCTATTTTGAGCAAAAGCTTAAGGCTCAAAATACAAAGCGAGATTTTAAGCTTTTTGCTTTGAGCCTTCGGCTTTCAGCTTATCTTATGCCGTAAAATATCCTGAACCCTTGCAGGTATTTTTTATCGCCTGCATAAGAAATACCATAATCTACCCGGAAAATGAGGCGCTGCACACCGATGTAAAACTCGCGATAGTTACGGTTATTTTTGGTGGTGAGGTAGTTGGCACCGATGATCTCTTCCAGTTTGGCTTTGCGCAACAGCGGGATGTGGTTAAATAATGAACCTGCAAAGTTATGCTGATAATGTGCCTCTAAAAACGCGCCGTTGGTACTGTAGGTATAAAACGGCAGGAAGTGGAAACTGCCTACATAGGTTGGATCGAAGGTGGTACCCTGGTTACCTAAAAAGTGGTTATAATCCATGTAGTACAGCTTGTTGTTATTAATGAAACCGCCGCCGGATATTTTGAATGATGAATAGCCAGATAAGCCAACCTGGATTTGGTCCTGCGAAATATCTACCGAAGCGAAGTCATAATCTACATCCGAACCTAAAATGTTTTTAAAGCCCTTACGGTAATTAACCTTTAACATCGGATATTTTGATTTCAGGTTGAATTTGCCGGTAGGCCGGGTTTCATAGCGCTGATCAAAAGTGAATAATGCCGAGGCATTAAACACCAGTGCCTGGTTATCCGGGAACAGGAATGAATGATCATCGGGCGGTGTACCCGGCGGAGCCAATGGGTTGTTAGATGTAAATTCTCTACCCTTAATATCCTTAAACTTACTAAACGAAGTATTATACAACTGCGAACGGCTTGAGTATGAAAGGCCGCCTTTCAGTAACACACCATTAGCCACCTCGCGCTGATAGCCAAAATCGCCGTAATGACTTCGGTAATATTTAACGTAGTTATTTTCGCTTAGCAACGTACTCAGCGTATTGAAGTACAGCGAGCGCGTACCAACGTTATTAAGATCGAGTACATCGCTGCCAAAATCGGCATAAAACTTAGCCGCATGAAATGGATCGTTCAGGTACTCGCCAGCCACATTAGCACTAAATATTTTGTTTGAAAAGCCGTAACGTACCGCCGGTGTGATGGTAAGCGAATGAAAATCGTCGATAGTGCGGATGTAACTTGCCTTGGCATTAATACCAAAACCTTCAACCGTGTTGTAATAAAAAGTCTGGATAAAAGGGAAGATATAAAGCGAATCGCGCTTGCTTTTATTGCTGGCCGCGTATCCGAATATCAAATAGCCTGGGTAGTTAATATGATTTTTATGATGCTGCAGCGAATCGAGATATTTATCGGTCTTCTGGTATTCGGCAATGGCGTCCTTCTTTTTGTAGTCGCGCTCTTCAAAAGCGGTTAAGGGTATAGGGCGGGTTTCGGCCCAGTAGTTTGGCTTTTTAGTGTTGGCTACTGTATCTACCTTTAGTATCTCGCCGGTAAAAAAACCATCGGGGAATGTTGGGTTTATTTTGTAATTATTATAAACCGCGGCATAATATCCCCCGAATTTGAACCCTAATACAGCACCTTTAAAGTTATATTGAGTAGAAGCCGGCATCCACACGCTATCAGTAATAGCAATGTATTGCTGCCTGATACTTAAGGTATCAACGAGGTTAAGGTTACTTACTTTGTTATCAACAAAAAAATCAACACTGTAAACGCGCCAGTCGCCTTCTACAATATAAATATCGCCCTGGAAATACTGTCCATGAGCATGTTTTGGTGTTATATGAATTTTATCGATGGTATGCCCGTTCTCTACGGATGTACCCAGCAACTTATAATTATAAAACTGCGGCCCGTAAGATGCTATTGGCGATACAAAGCCCCGTGAAGCTAAACCGGGTATTGTAAACACATTTTCATAAAAATTTGCCTGTAAATCGGATGCTTTTTTATAGCCGAAAGCCGTGTTCTGGCCGGCCATGCGGTTAGCTATCGTTATCTCCCTGATTTTATTGGGCTTTTGAAAATTATATTCGGATAAAGACTCTGATTGATAAAGAATGCCCCTGCCGTTCGAATCGAGATCCAAAGTTTTCTGCACCTCCTGTCCTATCATCGATTTAGGAACGCTTAACAGCCTTTGCACACCTTTAATGTAAACCGCGCATGAAAACGAGGTAGCCTCCTCCATATAATACCTGCGCTTTTTAATTACCTGTTTGATAATGGTATCGGCTGCATCGCGGTTTTTACGGTAACTTTCAGATACCCGGTCGGTATTAAACTGCTCGTCGGCCATCTGTACGTTGTGTTGCTGATCCTGACCTGCTATCGTCACTTCCTCTATCTTTTCGGTATAACCCACACTACGATAAATAATTTTATAAGTACCGGGAGCTAATTTAAACTGGTAAATACCGTTCTCGTTAGCAGTGGTACCATAAGTTGAATTGCGGATGTAGATGGACACAAAAGGAATTACCGCCCCGTTTTTATCTGTTATTTTCCCCGACAGCAGGGCTTGTTGTGCCGATGCGGTTATGGCGCATAAAACGGCTATCAATAGTAGTATATATCTTCTCATATCTTTCAACTGTTTAATGCGTTATGTCCTAAAAATGTTTTATTACACGCTTAATAATTATTTAAGGATTAATAAACCTCGGTAAATGCCGCTTAATGCTTAATTTTGCACCCTTATAAAACACGCATACTATGTACAACACCCTAAAGCCGGTTTTACAGCAGGAACTTACCGACATTGAGAATGCCGGTTTATACAAAAAAGAACGCATCATTACATCGCCGCAAGGTGCCGATATTACCGTGCAAAGCGGTGCCGAAGTGATCAACTTTTGCGCTAACAACTACCTCGGTTTATCGGGCAATACCAAAGTGATCCAGGCTGCTAAAGATGCTATGGATACCCATGGTTACGGTTTATCCTCAGTACGTTTTATTTGCGGTACGCAGGATATCCACAAAGAGCTTGAAAAAAGGATTGCCGAATTTTTAGGCACTGAAGATACTATACTTTACGCCGCGGCATTTGATGCCAATGGCGGTGTGTTCGAACCATTGTTTAATGACCAGGACGCGATCATTTCTGACGAGTTGAACCATGCCTCGATCATCGATGGTGTACGCCTTTGCAAAGCACAACGTCACCGTTACAAACATGATGACATGGCCGATCTGGAAGAAAAACTAAAAGCTACTCAAGATCTGCGTCACCGCATCATTGTAACCGATGGCGCGTTCAGCATGGACGGTACTATTGCCCAGTTGGATAAGATTTGCGACCTGGCCGATAAATACAATGCTTTGGTGATGATTGACGAGAGCCACTGCTCGGGCTTTATGGGCAAAAGCGGTCGTGGTACTCATGAGCATCATAATGTGATGGGCCGCATTGATATTATTACCGGTACTTTAGGTAAAGCTTTGGGTGGCGCGTCGGGTGGTTTTACATCGGGCCGTAAAGAAATTATTGATATGCTGCGCCAGCGTTCTCGCCCGTACCTGTTCTCGAATACTTTGGCTCCGGCTATTACCGGCGCGTCGATAGCTGTATTAGATATGCTAAGTGAAACCACCGAGCTGCGTGATAAACTGGAAAGCAACACCCAATACTTCCGCCAAAAAATGACAGAAGCTGGTTTTGATATTAAACCAGGCGTGCATCCTATAGTCCCAGTAATGTTGTATGATGCTAAACTGGCCCAGGAGTTTGCCGCTAAAATGCTGGACGAAGGTATTTATGTGATAGGTTTTTACTACCCGGTAGTACCACAGGGCAAAGCGAGGATCAGGGTACAGATCTCGGCAGCACATGATCAGCACCATTTGGATAAAGCTATTGCGGCGTTTACCAAGGTTGGTAAGGGGTTAGGAGTATTGAAATAAGGTAAATTGTCTTATTTTTGTATATTGACGATTAAAAGTTATGGCAAAGCTAATTTTAGATATTGAGCCGGATGTTTTAAAACAGGCAGAACTTTATGCTGATGAAACGCATACTAATCTGTCTAAATTAATTGAACGTTACTTAAAAAAGGTTACAACCAGTACCGCTGTTGTTGAAGAGCCCAAGGCAAATACAAAAACTATAGAAATAGCTGATTGGGTTAAAAAACTCACATTGTCAAAAACACCTACTCCGGACTTCGATTGCAAAGCAGAGTATCACAAGCATCTTGATGAAAAATATGGCTTATGAAATTAGCCTTTATTGATTCAGATGTTCTTCTTGATGTTATTTTGAACAGACCGGCTTTTTATAGCGCATCTGCACAAATACTGTCGTTACCTGTAAGTGGTGGATATAATTTTTGTACAGCAGTACATACCTTAATTAATGTTCACTACTTTACAAAGAAACATTTAGGTTCGGAAGCTGCTATAGGAGCAATAAAATTGCTATCAAAACAATTACAGGTGTTAGGTGAAGATGCTAAAACTATTGACGATGCAATAGCTTCGGACTTTAAAGATTTTGAAGATGCCGTTCAATACTTTGCTGCTAAAAATGCCGGGGTAGACTTGATCATCACCCGAAATATAAAAGACTATAAAAATTCAACAATACCGGTTTTAACAGCCGAACAATTTTTAAATACATTATAATGCAAGCTCAGATAGACCAATATACCGCCGAGATCAATGCTTTTTCGCCGGCCAATGCCGATGAACTGGAAGCGTTCCGTATTAAATTTTTAGGCACCAAGGGTATTATTAAAGACCTTTTTGAGCAGTTTAAAACCGTTGGCCCCGAAGAGAAACGTACCTTTGGCAAAGTACTTAACGAGTTTAAACAACTTGCCGACGCTAAATACAATGAGCTAAAAGAAAACATCGCCACCAGCACGCAAAGCAAAGGCAATGATCTTGACCTTACTTTACCTGGTGATGGTTTCGCGGTAGGTTCACGCCATCCGTTATCATTAGTCCGTAACGAGATCATCGATATTTTTAAACGTTTAGGTTTCGTTGTTGCCGAAGGCCCGGAAATTGAAGACGATTGGCACAACTTCTCGGCTCTGAACTTCCCTGATGAGCACCCGGCGCGTGATATGCAGGATACCTTCTTTATTAAAAAGAATAATGGTAAGGATGATATCGCACTACGTACTCATACCTCATCGGTACAGGTAAGGATGATGGAGCATGGCAAACCACCGTTCCGCGCTATTATGCCAGGCAGGGTTTACCGTAACGAGGCTATTTCGGCCCGTGCGCATTGCTTTTTTCACCAGGTGGAGGGTTTGTATGTTGATGAGAATGTATCGTTCTCCGATCTGAAACAAACGCTTTACCACTTTGTACAGGAGCTTTATGGCGAAGGTACCAAAGTAAGGTTCCGTCCGTCGTACTTCCCGTTCACCGAGCCATCGGCCGAGATGGATATTTCATGTACCATTTGTGGCGGTCCGGGTTGTAATATGTGTAAATATACCGGCTGGGTTGAAATTTTAGGCTGCGGCATGGTTGACCCTAACGTTTTAGAAAACTGCGGTATCGACAGTAAAAAATATACCGGCTTTGCCTTTGGTATGGGTATGGAACGTATAGCCAACCTTAAATACGTGATCCGCGACTTACGCCTGTTCTCTGAAAATGACGTTCGTTTCTTAAAACAGTTCCAAACCGAAATGTTATGAGGCAACTCACACTAATACTATTGGTAGCTATCAGTTGCTTTTCGTGCGGAAAAGCAACTGATAATGTACCAAGTATCCCGGTAAACTACCAGGCCGCCTTAGGTACGCCTGCCCTATCGCCGCTTAATGTTGCCGGCGGAACAGTTGTAATTAATGGCTATGGAGTAGCAGGATTGATCATCTACCGTAAAATAAACGGCACTTATGCTGCATACGACAGGTGCAGCAGCTATCAACCCGAAAAAAAATGCGCCTGTACCCCCGATGGTACCGGCTTTACAGTTACCGACCCATGCAGCGGCTCGAAATTTAGTCTGGAAGATGGCACACCGGTTAAAGCGCCGGCAACAAAAGCTTTAAGAAGCTACAGGGTATCAGTAACCCAGTTTGAAATTCAAGTGACTAATTAATTAATGGAAGCCGATAAAATTAAAGATAGTATTAAACGTGCGGCACAGGAGCTTTTCCGCAAATTCGGGTACCATAAAACCAGTGTAAACGAAATTGCCAAGAAAGCCAAAATTGCCAAGGCTACCATCTATAAATATTTCGACAGTAAAGAGGCCGTACTGCACGTACTGCTAATGGACTACATTAAAGCCAGTGTTGACGACCTGGTAGAAAGCAATACCCCCGATATTGATGAGGAAGCCTACCTTAACGGTCTCATCATGAAAACCTGCCGCCTCTCCTACACCATCTGTAACGAGTTTATCGGCTGGGATTTTATCCGCGAATCTGCCAACTCGCAGGATTTTTTAAAGAATCTTTCTAATGAGCTGGAGGAACTACTCATGGCTTCATTTATCCAACTGCCCGGTATCCGTAAGCACGAAACCTACCAGCAACGTTTGCGCTTCTTGATCAAGTGCAGTAAAAGCATCGTGTTCAGCTTTGCCTTTACTTCGGTGAGTGATTCAGATGTGAGGAAAAATTTTGTTTCTTTTCAGAAAGAGATTTTGCCTTATTTGGTGAAGGCGGCTATTTCGGTTTAATTTTCAGAGAGCGATAAAACTAAAAAATAATGGTTCCTCATTATTTACTTTGAAATACAAAGTACTTTATTTTATATTTGTCGGGGCTTAACATGAATAAGCCTTTCTTTTTGAATAACAACTTTGAAATACAAAGTACTTTACAAATAAAAAAACATGATAACAGAAGAAACACCTAAACACTCATTTCTCATCTGGCTCAAGGAGTCGGCAACTTTCAAATTAATTTTTATTGGCATACTGGTTTTATTGCTTCTTATCCCCTCTTCCTTGATCCATGAGTTGATCACCGAGCGGTCGCAACGCCAGGAAGAAGTGATCAGGGAGGTATCTGATAGCTGGTCGGCCAAACAGGTTATTAAAGGGCCGGTATTGGTGATACCTTATAAAAAGCAGTTTAAATTAACGGATACTACCACCCGCACAACCAGCGGCAACATTTATGTTTTACCCGAAAGCCTGAATATAAAAGCAGGGCTAACAACCCAAATACTTCACCGCGGTATTTTTGACGTAGCTGTGTACAATACGCATATAAAGGTAAACGGAGGTTTTGGCCACCTCAACTTCGAAAACCTCGGTATTACCCCCGATCAGCTATTATTAAACCAGGCACGCCTTGAGTTTGGAGTAGGCGACTTAAAAGGTTTGAAAAGCGACCCGGTAATAAAAACAACGGCGGGCGAAAAACTTTCGGTGAATCCTGATTTTGACAGCGAATTACTTTTTACCAACGGCCTGCAGGCTAAACTTAACTTATCTACCGGCTTACCAGACCAACTCCCTTTTGCATACGACTTAGATTTGAAAGGCAGTGAAGACCTGTATTTTTTACAATTGGGTAAATCAACTACCGTTGAGGCAGAAGGTAATTGGGCAAATCCAAGTTTTGAAGGCAGCAACCTCCCCGACGAACGCAAAGTTGATAGCAGCGGTTTTAAAGCCGGCTGGCACCTGCTAAATTACAACAGGCAGCTACCGCAACAATGGATTGGCGATGGATCAAAACACAGCAATAAACTTGAATCAAACTCATTCGGGGTAAAGCTTCGGCTTCCGGTTGATCAGTATCAGAAAACTATGCGTACAAGCAAATATGCTGTTTTGATCATTCTGCTTACATTCATCTCGCTGTTTTTAACCGAGGTTATTCGCAAACAGGCTATACATGTGTTCAATTACATACTTATTGGCACTGCAATGGTGATATACTATACCTTGTTATTATCCTTTTCGGAGCAGGTTGGTTATAACGCTGCATATCTCATTGCCTCGATATCAACCATCGCGCTAATTTCTGTATTTATCTCTTCGCTGTTAAAAAATGGAAAAGCGGCATTGCTATTTGCATTTATACTTACGGTGTTTTATACGTTCATTTTTGTTATCATTCAGTTAGAAGATCTTGCCTTAATGGTAGGTAGCATCGCGCTGTTTATGATCATAGCCATTCTGATGTATTTTTCCCGGAAAATTAATTGGGATAAACAATAAAACTAAAAATGGGAGGCTTTTCCGCCTCCCATTTTAAACCTTATACCAATTTGGTTTTTAGTTTAAAAATTACTATGTTAGCATAGTAATTTTTATTATTATGAGCCGCGAACTAACTGATTTTTCTGAATTGATAGATGAACAATTTGAGATAGAAGGCATTGAGGTTGAAGAAGATGCGATTGCTTATTTCCTGAGCTTCTTTGATTAAGCTGTCTATGTTTGTACTATGCATACAGCATTCGTTATTGCCAGCTAACAAAAAGCCTTGATTCAATATAACTAACATTGGCCGCTCATTTGCCGCGGAGGCTGTTCCTTTTGTCTTGACACAAAAGGAACCAAAAAGTCAAGACAGAAAAAAGCTTCAGCCCGCAAGGCCATACGCCTGGCCCGCTTTTCTGTCTGGCCACCGCTCAAATTTCCTTGGCAGGCAGTATCCTCCATTCAGCTTTTTCTTTTTCCTTTCGCCTTTTTCCTTTCGCCTTTTTCCTTTCGCCTTTTTCCTTTCGCCTTTTTCCTTTCACCTTTAACCTTTCGCCTTTAACCTTTCGCCTTTAACCTTTCGCCTTTAACCTTTCGCCTTTAACCTTTCGCCTTTAACCTTTCGCCTTTTTCCTTTCACCTTTAACCTTTCGCCTTTAACCTTTCGCCTTTAACCTTTTCCCTTTCACCACCTCCTCCTCAATTTTCAGGATTAAATAAATAGGGTTAACTTTGCAGCCTGATGAGTAAAGCGAATAAACCCAAGTTTTTTGAGAACGTACAGATCATTGATATTGCAGAAGAAGGCAAAGGTGTAGGCAAAGCCGACGATTTTGTACTTTTTGTTGATAAAGCCGTTCCCGGCGATATTGCCGATATACAGGTATATCGCAGCAAAAAAAACTTTGGCGAAGGCAAAATAACCGAGCTAAAAACACCTTCCGAATACCGTACACAGGCTTTCTGCGAACACTTCGGCACCTGCGGCGGCTGCAAATGGCAGCACATGACGTATGAGGCCCAGCTTAAATTCAAACAAAAATCTGTTTCGGATGCGCTAAGCCGTTTAGCTAAGATCAACGTGGATGGCATGATGCCTATCGTCCCTTCTCCGGCCGACAGGTATTACCGCAACAAACTGGAGTTCACCTTCTCCAACAAACGCTGGCTTTACGATGGCGAAAACAAAGAGGATGGCGAACTGAACATGAACGCCCTCGGCTTTCACATTCCAGGCCGTTTTGATAAAATATTGGATGTAAACCACTGCTACCTGCAGGCCGAACCATCTAATAGTTTACGTAACGAGATCCGTGATTTCACCTTACAAAACGGTTATACCTATTATGATCTGCGTAACCACGAAGGCATGCTGCGCAACCTTGTAGTGCGTACCTCATCAACCGGCGAGAATATGGTGATCGTTGTTTTTGCTTATGCCGAACAAAGCGAGATCGATAAGCTGATGAGCCACATCGATGCCAAATTTCCGCAGATCACTTCATTACTTTACATCGTTAACCATAAAAAAAACGATACTATATTTGATCAGGATGTGGTGGCTTTTAAAGGCCCCGAATACATTCACGAAGAGATGAACGGCATCAAATTCCGCATCGGACCAAAATCGTTCTATCAAACTAACTCAGTACAGGCATTGCGTTTGTACGAGATAACCCGCGATTTTGCCGATTTTAAAGGCGATGAACTGGTTTATGATCTTTATACCGGTGCCGGTACCATAGCCAACTTTGTGGCCGGCCACGTGCGCGAGGTTGTGGGTGTAGAATATGTGCCAACCGCCATTGAGGATGCCAAAGTAAACTCGGCCATCAACAATATCACCAATACCAAATTCTACGCAGGTGATATGAAGGATGTACTGGTAGCCGATTTCGTAGCAGAACACGGAAAACCAGACGTGATCATTACCGATCCACCACGCGCAGGCATGCACCCGGATGTGGTAGCCCGCCTAATGGAGATTGAAGCCCCTAAAATTGTTTACGTAAGCTGCAACGCTGCCACCCAGGCCCGCGACCTGCTGGTACTAAGGGAAAAATACGACACGGTAAAAATTCAACCGGTAGATATGTTCCCGCACACCCAACACGTGGAGAATGTGGTGTTGCTTGTGCTCAGAGATTAGAGGTTGGAGGTTAGAGATTAGTTGTTTTTAGCTTGTGGTTTATGGATCATAGTTCATCGCCGGAAGTCTAATCAGCGAAATCAACGTAATCAAAAGCATCAACGGTCAAGAATCGGTGTAATCATAAAATAATCGGTGTAATCCCCAAAAATATGAATCCAGAAGAACTACTTAACGAAAGCAACGAACGCAACAAACCAGCGGCAGATAGTCCGCTGATAAGTTTGGAGCGCGATTTGAAATATTTTAGCGAATCTATCAAAGAGGTAGCGGAAGAGATCATGAACGAAGGTTTGTCCTCCTACCCCATATTCGTTGCCCACCAGCATGAACTTAGCCTTGGCGAGCTTATTTTAGATAAGAACGACCTTAACTCCGAATGGAGCATCCACGCCTCCACCCTCGAAGAGTTTGTGGAACGCGATGTGATCAAACCTGTATTGAAAGAGCGCTTTGTAAAAAGCTTTAAAGACCCGTACCAATACATGTGCGTGTTTGTGGTTGTGCCCGAGGGAGCGAACTTTGTATATTTTCCGTACGTAAAGTAACGCGTTGTAAAGTTTGAATATTGTAAGGTTGAAATGTTAGGCTTTAAGCTTATCTGCGACTTGCATATTCAAAAATTAAAAATCAACTTTACAGCATTGTAACGTTACAACCTTACAACAAATACCATGTCTGATAAAAAACTCCTCATACTAAATAAGCAACAAATTCAGCAAAAGCTGGACAGGATGGCCTACCAAATCCTTGAAGATAATTTTGATGAGGATGAGATATTGATTGCCGGTATCCTACCACGCGGTAATCACATTGCTGAGCGGTTAAAAGCTATACTTGATAATATAGCCCCCTTTAAAAGCCGCCTGCTTACCATCGAACTGGAAAAGCAAAGCAGCAGCTTAAGTGCCAATATCGATTTTGAGGTTGAAGAATGCAGCAACAAGGTGGTGATCCTGGTTGATGATGTATTGAACAGCGGTAAAACTTTAGCCTATGGTTTCGGTGTTTTCCTGGATGTTCCGCTAAAAAAACTACGCACCGCGGTCCTGATCGACCGTAATCATAAAAGCTTCCCTGTAACTACCGATTTTGCAGGCATGGCCTTATCAACTGTTATTAAAGAGCATGTTGATGTATTGCTTGAGGAAGAGGATGAACAGGAAGATGGGGTTTATTTGAGGTAAAATGAAACGTCTCTCCATTTACTTATTTGCTATCGCATTACTAACTTCATGCGATCACAGTAAAGACGAGGAAAAAATAATTGCAGCCTTTCAGCCAGCTTTTAGCAATTTAAAAAATATCGGCACCCGTTTCACAGGCAGCGGAGATACGTTCTGCAGCACAGGTATTTATCTTAACGATGACTCCACATTTACCTTTGAAGGGGGATGTGAAGGGCGTTCCTTTGTTTCTATTGGAAAATGGCAGCTATTGGGAGACAGTGTAAAACTAATCCCTCACCCCAAAAACAAAGTCAATTTATCTTATAATATTAAACTCAGCAAATGGAATGAGAATCCATTTGCTATTTTTATCATCGTAGATAAGACAAATAAACCCATTGAAAACTTTGCAATACAACCATTTAATAGCAAAAGGCTTTACAATTATACCGAACAAGGACTAAGGCTTAACACCCAGGTCAGTAAAGATTTTGATGGGCCTGAAATCTATAAAACTGATACCGCCGGGACCATTAAACTTTACAAGCAAAAAACCGATAGTCTTAATTTCCCTAAATTGGGCTTACTAAGCAACAAGCCTATCAGTATCAGTACAAATTACTTACCGGATACAATTCAAATCATGATAAATGTGAACCGTACAATTTTTTTTTACGACGAAGTCCGTTACATTAAAAACGCAGAAAAGTTCGCGGATCATAAAATTGCTTTAACACAGTTCAAAAGATTAAAAAACAAACAGCATTAACCACTAACTCCCAACGCCTCTTCCAACTTCTCAACCGACATATCAATCCCCTCAACAATATTGCTGGCTTTCAAATAAAAACTTTCGCGTTCGGCCAGCTTACCGGTTATAAACTCAACCAGTTCATCACCCTTTTTTCCTTGTAGTACCGGGCGAACGGTTTTACTGTTTTCAAGTCGTCCTGCTAATGTTTTAGGCGATAGTTTGATATACAGGGTTTTGCCATTGGCATTCATCCAGTCCATGTTATCAAAAAAGCAAGGTAAACCTCCACCTGTTGATACTACAGTATTTTCGGCGTATTCTGTTTCTTTCAGTACCTGCGATTCGAGTTGGCGAAAAGCATCTTCACCGAATGAAGAAAAATATTCGGCTATGCTCATGCCTGCTTTGGCTTCGAGCACATGGTCGAGATCAATAAATTCGTAGCCCCATTTGGCGGCCAGTTTGCGGCTCCAGGTTGTTTTGCCACAGCCCATAAAGCCCACAATAAAGTATTTCATAAAAATTTGTTCAGCTTAATTTTACCCGCGGATCGATCCACACGTAAACAATATCAACCAGGATACTGATCACCACAAATATAAACGCGATAAACAATATCGAGCCCATCACCACCGGAAAATCCGACATTTCGAGCGCGTCTACCGTGGCCTTGCCCAATCCATTGTATCCAAAAATGTATTCTACAAAAAATGAACCGGCCAGTAAAGATGCAAACCAGTTGGCAATGGCGGTGATAACCGGGTTCATGGCGTTTTTTAGGGCGTGTCGATAAATAATAGCCCGGTTACTCAAACCCTTTGCTTTGGCCGTGCGGATATAATCCTGCCCCAAAACATCCAGCATGGCATTGCGCGTAAGCTGTACGATGATAGCCAATGGACGCAAGCCCAAAGTGATAACCGGCAACACAAGGTTTTTTAGCGTGATCACCTCCCCCTTAAAAGGATCATAACTATATAAACTGCCCGACATATTGAGGTGGGTGTAATTACTCAACACAAAGCCAAAAATCCAGGCGATGATGATCCCGGCAAAAAACGAAGGAGCAGAAATACCCAATGTAGAAAAGCTTAAAGCCAGTTTATCTATCCAGGTATCTTTATTTACAGCACTTACTACCCCTAAAAACACACCAATAATAATGGCGAATATCATAGCGGCGGCGGCAAGTATCAATGTATTTGGAATTACCTCCAGCAGCAAAGATGCCACATCCTTACGGGTTTGGTATGAACGCCTTAAATACGGCCATTTTAAAGCCAGTACTTTATGCTCACTAACCGGGAATAGCTTTACATAACCGTAGCGTTGTTGTTCTTCAGCAGTATTTAAATGAATACCTATAGGCGAAAGATCATTTACATAGTAGGCAAACTGCACCGGCACGGGCTTATCCAGGCCAAACTCTTTACGTACAGCCTGTAATGATTGTACATCGGCACGCTGGCCTTGGGTCATGCGGGCAGGATCAACCGGCAAGATGTTGAACAGGAAGAAAACAACAACCACTACCCCCAGCATTACTGCCAGTCCGTACAATAATTTGCGGAGGAGGTAGGGGATCATTTTATTATTTCTGTAAGTACTGCTTTACAATATCATCATACTTAGGCACCGAGTGGTAATGCCATTTGTTTACCACAGTACCATTTTTGATCAATAGCACTCCCGGATTTGAACGCACCATCGATTTTAGCGGCACACCATCGGCATAAAATATTTCGCTGATGAGTTTATGTTCTTTGGCAAAAGCCTGAGCGTCGGCAGCGGAGTTTGAGGTTAGCAGAATAGTACGGATATTATAGTTTTGGGTGAGATTGATTGCCAAAGCGTTAAGCCTGTTAATCGCATCTTTATCCGTCTCGCTCAAATCATAAGCTACAATAAACAGGCTGTAAAAAGGACTTGATAGTAGCTCTTTGGTATAATCATTTCGCTGCGCATCCTGTATGGCCAGGTCACGGATCTTTGGTTCATAACCTTTTTTAACCAATCGGTTTTCAGGATCACCTACCACTTCCCAGTTAGCGTCCTTCCAGATATTGGTTTTCAGGTAGTCTTTATCATTCATCACCTTAGTTTCCCCTGTTTTTTTATTTTTGAGGTGATAGGTAAGCTCAAACTCATCGCGGGGCGCACCGGGTGGGGTACTCATCTCTTCGGGCAGATTAGCGCCTATTTTGTAGGGCAGAAAATCAACTATCGGTGAAAAGTTATAAGTATAAACACCAAAGCCTATGGATACTACCGTGGCAAATATCAGCCATTTATCGCCAACTTTGGCTGCAAACAGCGGTTTGATCTCTTTGCGTTTAACAAACAGTACCAGCACCAACGCAAGCAGTACCATATCCTTGCTGAACGATTGCCATGGCGTAAGCGGGATAGCATCGCCAAAACAGCCGCAGGTTTGCACCACTTTAAAAAATGCCGAATAAAAAGTAAGGAAGCCGAAAAAGATAATGAGTAACAATAATCCCCAGGTAATTTTAACAGCACGTACGCCGATAAGCAGGGCGAAACCCAATATCATTTCGAGCGCGCAAAGCACAATGGCCATGGTAAGCGCCAGGCCGTTGAGGAAAGTGATATGAAAAACCTCAAAATACTCCACCAGTTTATACGAAAAACCCAGCGGGTCATTGGCCTTTATCAGGCCTGAGAATATAAACAACAGGCCCACCAATAGCCGCGGGATCCATATTACGGCACTATTTGAAGATGTATTTTTCATGAGGCCTTATTTTCCCTGATGAACGTTTAGTTTAATGAGTGCGAACACCGCATAGTTCAGCATATCCTGGTAGTTTGCTTTTACGCCTTCGGATGCTTCGGTGAGGCCTTTGTTATCCTCTATCTGCTTTACGCGGAGCAGCTTCATCAATATCAGATCGGTTAGTGAACTGATCCGCATATCGCGCCAGGCCTCGCCGTAATCGTGATTTTTGGCAAACATCAGTTCTTTGGTTTCGTTCACCTTTTCATCAAATAACTGCTCTACATGATCGGGCGCGAGTTCGTTTGATACTTCAGGGCCGCACTCCAGCTGCATCATGGCAATTACGCAATAGTTTACAATGCCGATGTATTCGCCGGTGATATCATCGCCTACTTTGGATACCTTTTTTTCTTCGAGGGTGCGGATGCGTTGGGCCTTGATAAAGATCTGGTCGGTGATGGATTGCGGGCGGAGGATGCGCCATGCGGTGCCGTAATCGCGGGTCTTTTTCATGAAAAGACCTTTACATACATTAATTACGCCTTCGTATTCTGCAGCTGTGTTAGTCAAAGGATGATGTGTTTTGTTTGTTGTAACGTTGTAAAGTTTAAATGTTGGAAGGTTTTGAAGCCTGCGCCTGTAAAGTTAGTTAACTTTGCCGTATTATAACTTTGCAACACTTAACTAACCGTGGCTAAAAATACATTTTTCGGTAAAAAAGTTACACTGAACGTGGGTGGCCGGTTGATCGACCTGTCGGCCCCCAAAGTGATGGGCATCATCAATACCACCCCCGATTCCTTCTTTGCAGATAGCCGGAAACAAGGCGTTGATGAAGCCCTGCAACAGGCAGAAAAAATGCTTGCCGATGGAGCTGCATTCCTGGATCTCGGTGCTTATTCATCCCGCCCCGGAGCTGTTGATATATCTGCCCAGGAAGAAACAGACCGTTTATTACCTGTTGTTGAGGCTATTGCTAAGGCATTTCCGGAAGCTATTATGTCGATAGATACTTTTCGTGCCGGTGTGGCCGAAGCCGCTATTAAAAGCGGCGCGCACATCATTAATGATATTGGCGGCGGCACGCTTGATGATGAAATGTTTGCTACCGTTGCCCGCTTGCAGGTACCTTACATTTTAATGCACATGAAGGGTACGCCGCAAACTATGACCCAACTGGCACAATATGATGATGTGTTTAATGAAGTATTTAATGATTTAGCAGCCAAATACCAACAGTTAAAACGCCTTGGCGTGCATGATGTAATTATTGACCCTGGTTTTGGCTTCGCCAAAACTGCCGAGCAAAGCTATGCGCTTTTAAACAAAGTGGACGAGTTTAAGATGCTTGATTTGCCGGTGCTTACGGGTGTTTCGCGTAAAAGAATGATCTATGGGGTATTGGGGAGTACCGCCGCTGAAGCTTTGAATGGCACTACGGTTTTGAATACTATTGCTTTAACTAAGGGTACGGATATTTTGCGGGTGCATGATGTTAAAGAGGCTGTAGAAGCGGTGAAAATTTGGGAGGCGGTTAACCGGTAACCAGGTCCTAAAATAATCCTACATCACCTTCTATACGCTGCCTGTAAATATTTATTCTTTGGAAAGCGCGATTAAAAAACTGTTTCCTGTCGCGCAAGCTACCCGTATTTAGCGGCATAGAGTGTTTAAGTTGCTGATTGAAAAACAACTCGGTATTGGCACACGTTGCATCGTCGTACGTGATAAAATAGCCAAGCAAATTATAGGGTACAAACAAAGCTTTTTGTTTAGCCGAAACCACCAGCACATTATTATTCAATACCAGTAATTCGTTATAATAAAGATGATAGCTACCATTATTTACTGCGCTTTTATCTTCTATTAATTTCAAAACGGTTTCCAACTCGTTCAGTAAGGTTAAAGCATTTTCTATATTCAACAAACCTGCCCGGTAGTAATAATAAATTTGTTGCAGGCCGCTGTTAACGGTAGTATCGTTCCATATTTCATGTGCTTCAAAATGGCTATACATATCCCGCAGTGCTTTTCCGTATTCATGAATGGGGCCTTGAACGTCAAACTGCTCGAAGCTAACCGAAGCTACATTGCCGGATAACAAGCCCAACCATACGTATTGCTTAAACTTACTGAGTAAACTATCATCAATGGTGTAAAACAAGGGAATATCCTTTGCCGAATAATAGATCTTCGCTGCGCCGTCATTTTTCAAAGTATTGAGGATCCCGATGGATTGTTTCAGATAATCAACAAAATCTCCCGCCGAACGAATCTCTTTGGTCTTCTCTGCCAATACCCGGTTTCCCGGCATAAAAAGCTGATCGGGGCTTAGGCTATAATGCTGGCAAATGATAATGGCCTCTTCTAATAAAAGCTTTGTTTTTCCGGTGATGCGCCTGTGCGCGGCATCATAGCTGATATTCAATACACCCGCCAGTTCGGTAAGCAATGATTTGCTTTGCATCCGGGCCTTCACCTGGTTTAACAATATTGTTTGGCTATCCATGTTTGTGAATTTCGCAAAAAATATTCTTAAATGCATCTATAAAACGCAATCACATTTCGGCTATCCGCAATAATTTGGAGCATGAAAAAAATGCCCTATCTATTGATCCTTTTCCGGCTGCTTTTGGGGCCCTTTATGATACTGATAACCTATCACAATGGCGAAGCTGCAAGGCTGCTTTTAGCCGTCTTGCTTTTGCTCGGCATACTTTCTGATATTTTTGACGGTATCATAGCAAGGCACCTGAAGGTGTCTAACGCTGTTTTAAGGCGAATGGACAGCCAAACCGATGTTGTTTTCTGGCTTTGCGCTGCCTGGTGCGCATGGTTGCTTAATCCGGCCATTATTACGGCCAATCGGTATGCCATCGTAGTTTTATTTATAATGGAAGGATTAACTTATGTATTGAGCATTGCAAAATTCGGTAAGGAAACCTGTACCCACGCTTTATTAAGCAAGCTTTGGGGGCTGGCACTTTTTGCAGCTTTTACATCACTTATAGGTTTTGGATATGGAGGCTTGCCTTTGATGTTGGCTATCGTTATTGGCATCATCTCACATATTGATGTTTACCTTATCATTATGCTATTGCCACAATGGACACATGATGTACCGAGTGCGTGGCATGCCTGGCAAATACGGCAGGGTAAGGAAATTAAGCGGACTAAATTGTTTAATGGTTAAGTTTGGGTGGTTAAGTTATAAACTTAACCTGTTATTCCCACGGGTTACGCTATCGCTAAACCCGCGGTAGATTAGGGCATTTGTTTCCTGATTCTTAATTCTTACAGTCCTGATTCTGAACGCCCACCAACTCCATCATCTTCAATATCCCATCCACATACTCCCTGTCATTAGCCAACCTCGGCACTTTATGCTGCCCGCCCAACTTCCCTTTCTCCCGCATCCAGTTAAAAAAAGTACCATCCGGCGCGCGGCGAACTATCGGCCTGCGCAGGGCCATATCTTTAAAACGCTTGGCATCATAATCAGAATTTATGCGGCGCAGGGTTTCATCCAGCAAATCAACGAAACGTTCAAACTCGGCAGGGCGCTTTTCAAACTCGATGATCCATTCATGGGCACCGCAATCATCGCCGTTAAAATAAACGGGAGCAGCCGTGTATTCCCTAATCACAGCACCTGTTTGCTGGCAGGCCTCATCTAAAGCTCGTTCGGCATTATCAATGATCACCTCCTCGCCAAAAGCGTTGATAAAATGTTTGGTGCGACCTGTAATCTGGATCCGGAACGGATCGAGCGACGAAAACCTGATGGTATCCCCTATCATATAGCGCCACAAACCAGCATTGGTAGAGATAATAAGAGCGTAGTTTTTATTCAGCTCCACTTCATCAAGGGTGAGGGTTTTAGGGTGCTCATCGTGCAGATGCTCTAACGGTAAAAACTCGTAAAAAATACCATAGTCCAGCATCAATAGCATCTCACCCGGCTCTTTGGTATCCTGTATTCCGAAGAAACCTTCCGAAGCGTTATAGTTTTCGAGGTAATACATATCCTCGTTAGGGATCAGCTTTTTAAACTGCTCACGGTATGGGGTAAAGTTAACCGCGCCGTGAAAATACATCTCCAGGTTAGGCCAAACTTCCAGCAGGTTGTTTTTGCCGGTTATCTCCAAAATACGTTTAAACAGCACCAAATTCCAGGTAGGCACACCGCTGATGCTGGTTACGTTTACATCCTTGGTAGCATGAGCTATTTTTTCAATCTTTTCCTCAAAGTTTTCCAGCAGGGCAATATCCAAATGCGGCGTACGGTGAAACTCGGCCCACATGGGCAGGTTTTTCATGATCACCGCCGATAAATCGCCAAAAGAAGTATCCGGACTTAGCTGACTGATCTGGTGACTCCCCCCCAATGTCAATATCTTACCCGTAAACATACGGGCGTTGGGTTGGTTATTAAAGTAGATGGTAAGCAGATCTTTACCACCCTTAAAATGGCATTCCTCCAGTGCCTCTTCACTAACGGGGATAAACTTGCTCCTATCATTGGTAGTCCCCGATGATTTGGCAAACCAACGGATCTCCGACGGCCAAAGCACATTCTTTTCACCCTTCAACATCCGCTCGATGTAGGGCTTCAGCGTATCATAATTTTGTATCGGCACCCGTTCCTTAAACTGGCTCAGGTTTTCAATACTTTTATAGTGATATTTTTTGCCCCACTCGGTGTTTTCAGCAACCGATACCAGTTGCTCAAACCATTCTTCCTGCACTTCATTCGGGTATTTCATAAAAAGCTCTATCTGGTGGATACGCTTTTTCATGAACCAGGTAAATACGGAGTTAAAGAGGGTCATATATTGGTTTATTGAGGAAAAACTTTTCGTTTAAGCACAAAGTTTGCCCCAAGATACACTTTCCTCACCATTTCATTCTCAGCCAATACCTCAGGCACGCCCGATTCTAATATTTTACCTTCAAAAAGCAGGTAGGCCCTATCAGTGATCGAAAGGGTTTCCTGCACGTTGTGGTCGGTTATTAAGATGCCGATGTTGCGGGTACGCAGCTTGGCTACCATCGCCTGGATCTCTTCTACCGCTATCGGGTCAACACCCGCGAAAGGCTCATCCAGCAAGATGAAATTAGGTTCGGCAGCTAATGCCCTTGCAATTTCGGTACGGCGGCGTTCGCCGCCCGATAGCAGGTCGCCCCTATTCCGGCGTACTTTGTGTAAGCTGAACTCGTCAATCAGTTCTTCCAGTTTATCTTTCTGCTGATCTTTTGACATATTGCCCATTTCCAGTACAGCCTTGATATTATCCTCAACCGAAAGTTTTCTGAATACCGAAGCTTCCTGAGCCAAATAGCCGATACCTTTTTGAGCACGGCGGTACATCGGATCCTGGGTGATGTTATCATCATCCAAATGAATAACGCCTTCGTTTGGCTTAATCAAACCCACAATCATATAAAACGAAGTGGTTTTCCCGGCGCCATTCGGGCCAAGCAAACCAACAATTTCCCCTTGCGCTACGTCAAACGATACGTCGTTTACTACGGTGCGCTGTTTGTATTTTTTTACTAAATTATCTGCTCTTAGTATCATGCTGTTGTCTGAACCATGATTTATGGGATTCATGGATTACCCTGATATATTACCGTTGATTTTTTTGATTTCGTTGATTTCGCTGATTATAACTCCGGCTATGAACCATGATTTATCAAGCTTGAACCAACCCAACTAATCTCTAATCTCCAACCTCTAATCACTAAACCGTATTCCCTTCACATTTAACTGTATCGTTCTACGCTCGCGCCAAACATTTTCTTCTATCGAGTAGCACATTTCAAAGGGCGCTCCTGATCGTAATTGTTCAATGTACTGCCCATGATTAAACGCAATACAATCAAACGCCGCCGAACCTTCCTGTATCACACTCATTTTTATGTGCGAGCCGCCTACCAGGCCTGCGTTACCACTAACATACACATTTTTACTAATGAAAACAGGGGCCATATTTTCCGGGCCGAAGGGCGCAAACTGGTTCAGGATCCTGAAAAATTTGGCTTCTATCTGGCTTAAACGTAATTCGGCGTCAATTTGTATTTGTTGTATTAATTGTTCGGGTTTTATGGTGGTGCTTACCACTTCTTCAAACCGGTTGATGAACGCCTCAAGGTTTTCGGGATGCATGGTTAAACCTGCTGCATACTTGTGGCCACCGAATTGAATTAGCAGGTCTTTACAGCCGCAAAGCGCCTCGTACAGGTCGTATCCCAATACAGAACGCGCCGAACCTGCTACATGCCCGTTTGAGCGTGTAAGTACAATGGTTGGGCGGTAATATTTTTCGGTAAGCCGCGATGCTACAATACCGATAACACCTTTATGCCAGTTTTCATTGAACAATACGGTCGATTTACGGGCCACCAGCACGGCATCATTGTCTATCATGCTTAGCGCTTCATCCGTAATGTTCACATCATGTCCTTTGCGCTCGGTGTTATGCACATTAATCAGGGCGCTTTGCTCTTTGGCCACGTCTTTATCGGTTGCTATTAATAGCGCAACGGCATGTTTTGCATCATCTATCCTACCTGCGGCATTAATGCGCGGGCCGAGCAGGAACACCACATCCGATATGGTATACGGTCCTGTTCTGCCTGCAATTTCCATCAAAGCTTTAACGCCTGTACACGGATCAGTATTTATTTTATTTAAACCGAAATGCGCCAACACACGGTTTTCGCCGGTAATGTGTACAATATCGCAGGAGATACTGATCACCACCAAATCGAGGTAGCAATTCACCTCTTCTTCCGGAATATCATTCTTTATTGCATAAGCCTGGATAAGTTTAAAGCCGATACCGCAGCCCGAAAGTTCTTTATAAGGATATTCGCAATCCTCACGCTTGGGGTCAAGCACCGCCACCGCGTTGGGGATTGTTGCACCCGGCAAGTGGTGATCGCAGATAATAAAGTCGATACCCTTTTCATTAGCGTAATCAATTTTATCAACGGATTTGATACCGCAATCCAATGCGATGATCAAATCGACACCCGTTTCTGCTGCATAATCTATGCCCTGGGTTGAGATACCATAGCCTTCCTTGTAACGATCAGGGATATAGTAGTCAATATTATCATAAAGCTTTTTGAAAAAGCTATAGGTAAGCGCTACGGCTGTGGTACCATCCACATCATAGTCACCATAAATCATGATCTTTTCGCCGCCGGCAATAGCCTGCTCAATGCGGATGATGGCCTTTTCCATATCCTTCATTAAAAAAGGATCGTGTAGGTGCCGGTGATCCGGCCTAAAGAAGTAGCGGGCATCTTCAAAAGTGGTGATACCGCGCTGTACCAGCAGGCTGCTTAAAACGGTATCGATATTGAGTTCGGCGGCTAATTTTATTACATCATCATGGTTTATATTATCTCTTAGCGCCCAACGTTTATTCATATCTTTGCAGCTTTAAACAGTAAATATACTATGCCCTGTTAAAGGGGCAAAGTTACATCCAAAATCTGACAGATAGTTTACTATGGAATTTTTTGCTTTAGGCGAAGGCTCTTACTCGGTTGATGCTTCAAAAAAGTTTATCCCGTTCAACCCCGAAACCGATAACCCGAAAGATCGCCCTGCCTCGTTATTCATCCACGTTAACCCTTTTTTAATCAAAACCAAAACGGATCTGATAGTTTTAGATACCGGTTTAGGCTTTAAGGATACGCGCGACGAACTGATGCTGCATCAAAATATCCGTAACGCCGGTTTTGATCCGGATGATGTAACGCTGGTATTAATGTCGCACCTGCACTATGATCATTCGGGCGGCCTGGTGGTTGAACGTGGTGGCAAACTGGTGCCCAGCTTTCCGCAAGCCGAACACGTGATTAACAAACAGGAATGGGAATTTGGCATCAGCGGCAAGGGCTCATCTTACCATGTAGAGATATTTGAAGCTTTACAGGCCAGCGCCAAAATTACTTTTATTGAAGGTAACGGCGAGTTTAAACCGGGCATCAGGTATGAGCATTCGGGTGGTCACTGCCCGGCGCACCAGGTATTTTGGTTTGATTTGGAAGGCGAAAAAGTATTTTTTGGGGGAGATGAACTGCCCGAGCCTGAACAACTATTGCGGAAATTTATCGCCAAATATGATATGGACGGCCGCAAGGCGATGATGCTGCGCGAAGAATATGGTAAAAAAGCCGCTTCCGAAGGTTGGAAATGCCTTTTTTACCATTCTAAATCATTTGCTATTGGTACTGTTGAAACCGAGGGAGATCACTTTAAAGTGAAGCCTGTTTAAACTTCTTTAGCTACGTCAAAAAGCTCTTTTATTTTTTCAACGTTAAGTGGTTTCGAGATAAAATCTTTTACCAGCGGGTAAGAGCGTGCCTTATTGATATCGTTGCTGAAAACAGAAGATGAAATAATGTAGATCTTGCTTTTGCCCAACGGATCGAGGTTTAAGCGTTTATACTCATCTAAAAACTCCCATCCGTTCATGATGGGCATGTTAATGTCCAGCAAAATATAGTCCGGCAGTTTCTCAGGATCTTTCCGCTGGATATCTGATAGCTGTTCGATAGCGTATTTACCATTTAAACAAGCCATGATCTCCGTGTTCAATAAAGCCTTCTTTATCAGTTTAATAGAGATAAAGTTATTGATCTCATCATCATCAACCAGTAATACACTTATGGCTTTGTTGTTAATTGTCATGTTTATAATTCTAAGCGCGTATTCGTTATACGAGAGTACAGTTTAAAAAGTTATATTCCCATTAGTTGTATTATAACGAAAATTTACTTTTGTACGTATGTGGCTAAATAACCTTATAACGCGGTATTTTATTTTAAAAAGAAAAGTAAATAAAGTTTTACGAACCCAAAATTTCACAAAAAAACTAACCGTTGATACGGTAGTTTAAAAACTATAGTCGTGCTCAACCTTACAAATGCGTACCTTGTAACTTTCATACCATTTTTCGCGACCTTGCTGCTGGGCAAATAAATGACGGGCATTGGCCTTCCAGTTCTTAATGGCATCTAAAGTTGCCCAGTATGATACAGTAATGCCCACATCATTACGTGCGGATTCAACACCTAAAAAGCCCGGTTGCTGCCTCGCAAGCTTGTCCATCTCCGCAGCCATTTCACCATAGCCCTCATCACCCGGTGTACGCACCGAGGTAAATATTACAGCATAGTAAGGTGGATGTGGTGTTGGGGCGGTCAGCCTTGCTAAATCTACACTAAGATGAGAAGCTTCCGGATTATTGTCGATGTTATCCATTGTAATAATATTGATATAAAAATAAAAAACCCTCCGGTTTTAAGGGAGGGTTTATGTTAAAGCCTATTCAATCACGCTTTCTTCAAACTCGTACTCTTCCAGCGGAGGGCATGAGCAGATCAGCGTACGGTCGCCATAAGTGTCGTTGACCCTGCCTACCGATGGCCAGAATTTGTTGGCCGCTACGTAAGGCAGCGGGAACGCCGCTTTTTGGCGGGTATATGGATGCTCCCACTCGTTGCCGGTAATTACGGCTACGGTGTGTGGTGCATTTTTTAATGGGTTATCTGTTTTATCAGAAATACCGTCCATCACATCGGCAATTTCATGGCGGATGGCGATCATGGCATCGCAGAAACGGTCAAGCTCGTGCTTAGGCTCCGATTCGGTTGGCTCAACCATTACAGTACCTGCAACCGGGAATGATACGGTTGGCGCATGGAAACCATAATCCATCAAACGTTTAGCAATATCAGTAACCTCGATACCTGCCGATTTAAATGAGCGGCAATCTAAAATCATCTCATGCGCGCAACGGCCGTTAGCACCGGTATACAACACAGGGTAGTGTTCTTTAAGCCTTGCTTTAATATAGTTGGCGTTCAGGATGGCGTAACGGGTAGCGTTGGTTAATCCTTCGGCACCCATCATAGCGATGTATGCGTGAGAGATGATCAGGATAGAAGCCGAACCCCAAGGCGCAGCCGAAACCGCGTGGATTGATTTACCCCTGTCAATATCTACCACAGCATGACCAGGCAGGTAAGGAACCAAGTGTTTAGCAACACCGATCGGGCCCATGCCCGGGCCACCTCCACCGTGAGGGATACAGAATGTTTTATGCAAATTCAAGTGGCAAACATCGGCACCTATATTGGCCGGGCTGGTTAAACCTACCTGGGCGTTCATGTTGGCACCATCCATATAAACCTGGCCTCCATTCTCGTGAATGATCTCGCAGATCTCGATGATGCTTTCTTCAAACACACCGTGGGTTGATGGGTAAGTAACCATCAAACATGAAAGCTCATTTTTATATTGCTCGGCTTTGGCGCGCATATCGGCAACATCAATGTTACCGTTATCGTCGCACTTAACCACAACTATCTTCATACCGGCCATAGCTGCAGATGCAGGGTTGGTACCGTGTGCTGATGATGGGATCAAAGCGATATTACGGTGAGCATCGCCCCTATCCAAATGATAAGCACGGATTACCATTAAACCAGCATACTCACCTTGCGCGCCAGCATTTGGCTGTAAGCTCATGGCCGCAAAGCCGGTGATCTCGCTTAACCAGTTATTGATCTCGTCAAACAGTTGCATATAGCCGCCAACCTGGTCGGTTGGGGCAAATGGGTGGATTTTGCTGAACTCGGCCCAGGTAACAGGTACCATCTCGGTGGTAGCGTTCAGTTTCATGGTACATGAACCTAAAGCAATCATCGAGTGGCAAAGCGAAAGGTCTTTTGCCTCTAACGATTTGATGTAACGCAGCATTTCATGTTCAGACCTGTGGGTGTTGAACAAGCTGTGCGTTAAGTAAGCCGAGGTACGTTGCAATTCGGCAGGGATAACGGTTTCGATGTTGGCGTTAAGTCCGTCAAAGTCAACATCGTTAATCGTTTTACCTTTTACCTTAGCAAAAAAACGAACAATGGTTTTAATATCCTCAACCGAAGTGGTTTCGTCAATACTGATAGTAACTACCGAACCTTCGTAGTTCAGGTTCATTTCGTTATTCAAAGCTTCAGAATGGATAGGGCCTATAAGGTTGCCTACGTCAAACTTAACGGTATCAAAATAAGCTTTATTCAGTTGCTCGTAACCTAACTGGCCTAAAGTTTTAGCCGTTAACACTGCCAAACCGTGAATACGCTCAGCGATCAATTTAATGCCATCCGGACCATGGTAAACAGCATACATACCGGCCATAATAGCCAGTAATGCCTGCGCGGTACAGATATTTGAAGTTGCTTTATCCCTGCGGATATGTTGCTCGCGGGTTTGCAATGCCATACGCAAAGCGTAGTTACCGGCACTATCAATAGTTACACCGATTATACGGCCAGGGATTGAACGTTTGTACTCTTCTTTAGTAGCGAAGAAAGCGGCATGCGGGCCACCAAAGCCCATCGGTACGCCAAAACGTTGTGATGAACCTACTACAATGTCGGCACCCCACTCGCCCGGAGGCGTTAACAGGGCAAGGCTCATGATATCGGCAACAACGGTTAGTTTAATCCCTTTTTCGTGGCCTTTAGCAGCAAAATCGGCATAGTTATAAACCGAGCCATCGCCGGCAGGGTATTGAACAATGGCACCAAACATATCGTCGGTTAATTCAACGGTGCGGTGGTCGCCTATTCTTAGCTCGATGCCGTAAGGCTCGGAGCGGGTTTTTAAAATATCAATAGTTTGCGGGAACACATCTTCAGATACGAAGAACACATTGGCGCTATTGTTTTTACGCAGACTGTACTGCATAAACATAGCCTCGGCAGCGGCGGTACCCTCATCCAGCAATGACGCGTTGGCAATTTCCATACCTGTAAGATCAATGATCATGGTTTGGAAATTTAACAAAGCCTGCAAACGGCCCTGGGCAATCTCGGCCTGGTAAGGGGTGTATTGCGTATACCATCCGGGATTTTCAAGTATATTACGTTGAATAACACCCGGAACGATTACATCATAGTAACCCTTACCGATAAATGATTTGAAAACTTTGTTTTTTGAAGCGGTTTGCTTTAGGGTGTTTAAATAATCAAACTCACTTTTAGCGGCGGGCAGGTTAAGTGGTTTGGTAAGCCTGATCTTTTCGGGCACTGTTTGCCCTATCAGTTCATCGAGTGAATTTACACCGATGGTTTTCAACATTTTGGCCTTATCGGCCTCACTCGGAGCAATGTGTCTCGACTGAAACTGCTCCTGGTAGGTTGTGCTCAACTTCATGAAATAGTCGTCCCTCTTAAATTTAGCGCAAAGGTACGCTTTTACAACATCAGTAACAATTGGGTAATATGATATTGACAGTGTATTTACAAGTAAAAAATATGTTTTAGATTCTCCTTACCCAAACAAATACCGATAAAAACGTAACTTGCTGCTGCGCAGTTTAAAACCGGCAGGTAAAAAACAAGCTTTTCCTATCAATTATAAACTTATTTACGTCAAAAAACGTCCATGAAATACAGGCTGTTTCTGTTTGCTTTGTTAGTATTGCATAGCCTGCAGGCAAGGCCGGCGGTTTTTACCGTTACCAGCAATGCCGATAGCGGGCCCGGTACCTTACACGAAGCGCTTACCAAAGCTGCCGCTAATGGTGATGCAACCCAGGACGTGATCAATTTTAATCTTCCGGGTACAGATCTTGCCTCGCGCACCATTATCCTGCTTACCCAGCTTCCAAACGTAAGCTCGAATGTAATTATTGATGGTACAACGCAGCCCGGCACCAAACTGGGCCGGAGCGATGCAAAAGTAAACCTCATTGCCGATATTAATTTCGATTCGCCGGGTATTTTGCCGGGTGGACTTATATTGGATGGGGTTAAAAAAGTGGAGATCTATGGCCTGGCAATCAAGGGGTTTAATGCTTCGCTTAAAAACTTTAACGGCATGCTTTTTTTTACGGCGATAGGTGTTTACGAGAGTTCAGACATCACCATCGGGGCTCCCGGAAAAGGGAATGTTTTGGCCGATAATATTTACAGCATTTATGGCGTGCGGGATCTGGCAACAGGTAACAGGTATAACGAAAATGTAAAAATCAGTTCCAACTTCCTGTCGTACGACGAATCGGGTACAGTGGTTTACGAATCCGGTTCATCAATTTATATCAATGCCAACAATTCTGTTATAGGCGGATCAACACCTGGCGAACGCAACTATATCGCCAAAAACATTGAAGTTTACGGTGATAGCTATCAGTTTATCAACAACTCGCTTTCTATCGATGTTGACGGGCAAGACAGCCGCGCGCCGGGAGCTTCCAGTACATTCCGGTTTCAGGGAAACGGATTTAAGGTGAGCAACAATGACTTTTGCGCATCGTTATTTTTGTTTATAGATGCTCATAATTTCAGTTTTACCGGCAACAGGCAAAGCCCGCTGCGCGATAACTCGCTTATTTCGATTACCGATAGCAGCAACGGACTTGTCGGGAGCGATAATCCGGCCGAAATAAATACTTTTATCAATGATGGCGGAGCGATGAGCTCTATCCATTCAACCAATATCACCATCAAAAAAAACAGTATCAGCTGCAGTAAAGTACCCTACAAAATTTCGGACGGAACGGCTATACCTGATATACATGTAGCGGTTAACAACAATACCGAATTTTCGGGAACGGCCTCGCCTGGTGCAGCAATTTATATTTACAATGACAATACCGATTGCCCTGTATGCAACCCTGTTCAATACCTCCAGACGGTTATGGCCGATGCGGCAGGTAACTGGAAAATAACAGGCAATTTAAGTGCGCTTAAGCTGGTTGCTAATGCCACGCTAAATAATAACTCGTCCGAATTTACTCAACCTGTGGTATCATCAAACCTGCAGGATGTGGATATCAAGCGCCCCACCTGTGGTAAACAAAATGGCTCCATCACTTTAAAAAACCTAAAAAATGTTACCACCATTAACTGGTACGACAGCAATAACCAATTGGCCGGAAGCGGACCAACTTTAAATGCCGGGCCGGGTACTTATTATGCCAAATGCAGCAGCGGATCGTGCTATGCCCAAACGGATGCTTTTACCCTAACCGATGAAACTCCGGCTTTTGACCTTTCGGGCCTTAAAAAAACTAATGCCACCTGTGGTAATAACAATGGCAGTATTACAGGAATTTACCTCAGTAACAGTACCGGAAATCCTCCCCTAACCTGGACCAATGCCGCCGGTACTATTGTTGGTCACGATATTAACCTTTCCGGGCAACCAGCCGGAGATTACACCCTCAGCGTGATGCTTGATAATTGCACCATACCCAATTACGGACCTGTTACTTTAACTAACGAGGATATAGTTATCGATCCGCCGACGGTAAGCAATTTTCAGCTTTGCAGTCCCGGTGTTGCTTTTATCCCGGTAAACAACCCGGTTGAAGGTTCGGTTTACCGATTGTACGATACCGAAGCTGCTGCAACGCCCCTGGCCGAACAACCTTCAGGAAAATTTAAAATTACGGTTACCGCAGGGCGAAGTTACTACATAAGCCGCGTTACCGATGGTTGCGAAAGTGCCCGCAGCAAGGTTGATGTAAGTGTTGGCCTTTCAAATTTATATATCGCTAACACCATAACGCCAAACGCCGATGGTGTAAACGATTACTGGCAGATCCCCGGTATTGAAAATTACATAGCGGCTACCGTTAAAATATTTAACCGCTACGGGCAACTGGTGTTTGATTCGAAAGGTTACGACCATCCGTTTAACGGCACACAAAACGGCCACGAACTGCCATCCGGCACCTATTATTACATCATTAACCTTAACAGCAGCTGCGGCATTCTTTCGGGTAACTTAAGCATTATCCGTTAGCACAAGCTGGCGCAGGTACATCTGGATGGTATTCTCTAAACCGTAGTATAAAGCATCGCTAACCAATGCATGGCCGATGCTAACCTCTAATAAACCGGGGATATTTTGGGCAAAATATTTAAGGTTATGCAAATCCAAATCGTGCCCGGCGTTAAGGCCAAGTCCGGCTTGCTGTGCAACCTTTGCGGCTTCAATGTAAGGTGCTATAGCCAGTTCTTTACCTTGCGGAAAGTGCGTGGCGTAACCTTCGGTATAAAGTTCAACGCGGTCGGTACCGGTTTTGGCGGCGCCTTCAACCATGGCGGGGATAGGATCAACAAATATTGATACCCGGATGCCGGCTTCTTTAAACACCGCTATCATATCTTTTAAATAATGATAGTTGGTGATGGTATCCCAACCGTGATTTGAGGTGATCTGGCCCAACACATCAGGCACCAGCGTAACCTGTTCGGGTTTATTGGCCAGCACCAGGTCAATAAATTTTTGCTCCTGGCAATTGCCTTCTATATTAAACTCGGTGGTAACTATTTTTTTAAGTTCGAAAACGTCGTTGTAACGAATGTGGCGCTCGTCGGGCCTTGGATGCACGGTAATGCCCTGGGCACCGAAACGTTCGCAATCTTTGGCAACCTGGATCAGATCGGGGTTATTACCACCGCGGCTGTTACGCAAAGTGGCTATTTTATTGATATTGACAGATAGACGGGTCATGCATCAAAGTTAGGCATCATTTAAATAAATTGTCCGATATATTTAACTTTAGAGCATGAAACCTAAACAAATTATAATTGAATTGGCCATACTTGTTGCCATATACCTGCTTTCGTTTTTTTGCTGGCCGGTATTATTCGGAGCAGTTCATGGTAATATGACACTTGATATCAACCTGCACGATACTTATTTTGTTATGTCCGCGTCTCCCGGGCAACTGTTGGTATTGAGTACTTTTTCTCTTTTAAGTACGCTGATCTATTTTATCCGCGCTGTTGTTAAACGTTATAAAAACAAAGCAGTCAATGTTATTACAATAGCAAGCAATTTTTTGCTGATTATTATGCTGATAAAGATATACCGGATGATTTTGCTTTTTGAGCAAACGTTGGATGCAAATGCCAAAGGGTGGACCATATACCCTCCCCTTTCGGCACTTGGCGGGCATGAATATCCAAAAACACCTGTAGCACATCTTCATTTTGACAGCTACATGTTTATTCCTATAGTTATTTTTATGTTAATATTAGTGATCAGCAGTACCCAAACCGGTAAAAACTGGAAAACTAACACCCATGAACAAGCATCTGCCTAAATTATATCTCCTGCTTTTTATCCTGATAGTTTTTTGCGGTGATGCTTTTCCGCAAACCATCTACCGCAAAATAGAAAACTACAAAGCATTTTACGGCTGGGCGCATAACTACCCGCAGGATTGGATGGTCCTTCGCCGCTTTGATAACGAAGGTCGCAATTACCTGCTGATGGTAAACCCGCAAACGCTGGAGACCAAAATAAACGAAAGCAGCTTTTACCAGATCAAGCCGATGAGTATGGAGCAGGCGCGCGATTTTTTTAAAAGTACACCTTATGTTAAAGCCCTTAGCAAAGCCGAAAAACAATCTATAAGTATCCAGGACGCGGGAATAGAAAGTGGTGTCCCCAAACAAACCGGTATCAGCCTCACGGCCGATCTTTGCCCTTCGCACCGGCCTTTAGATAAACGCATTTTTACCGATATCTTCACCGAATTTAAAAAGGTAGAGCGACCGGTACCAATAGCACTTTCGGTAACGGGTATCTGGATGCGCCAGCACCCGCAGGATCTGGCCTGGCTGAAACAAATGCAGGCCAACCACGAAATTTATATCACCTGGATCAACCACTCCTACAATCACCGGGTAAGTTTGAAGGCTCCGCTTAAAGAAAACTTTTTGCTTGAACCGGGAACGGATATCAATTATGAGGTACTGGAGACGGAGAAAGCTATGCTGCGAAACGGCTTGCTGCCATCGGTATTTTTCAGGTTTCCGGGTTTGGTGTCTGATCAGCAACTGGTATACCAGGTTACCAATTTTGGTTTGATCCCGGTTGGTACCGATGCCTGGCTGGCTAAAGGGCAGCAACCGCAAAACGGCAGTATTGTATTAATACACGGCAATGGCAATGAGCCGGTCGGGGTTAATGATTTCATCAAACTACTCCAATCAAAAACACGATCAATAGCCGGTAAACAATGGCTGCTATATGATTTGCGGGAGAGCGTGGATGAGGAATTTAGCGAAGCGCCGTGATTTTGAGTAGACAGTTTTGGGTTTGTGGATAGCAGTTGCAGCGGCCCCTGGCTTAAGTCTTGTGCAGCCGGCCGCGCATGGATACCTTATGAGTTTTTGCCTCTTTGGCGCAAGACTTATGCAAGATGAGACTGAATCAACTAACCAGATTACCTTTTTTTTGACGTTTTACCGCATTAGTTATGATCATAACGAGCAAAACCAATAAGTGTATCGCTGTAATTAATAAATCAAAAAAAACAGGAATTATTCCTTCCTCTCCCCGCCAAAACAATAATACACATCCCCCAATAATTACATTATAAAATATCAGTACAGCTAAGTTGATCATCAAAAGCTTCCAAAACTTCGTATTCACAGCCAATGCATAGCGCGAAAGCACCAGGCATACAAAAAGCATAATGACGATTGCAACAATCATATCTTACTGATAAAATAAAATCCAAACTAATTTAAACATCAAATCGACAAAATAAAAAAAGGCATGGGTCAAAAAAACCATGCCTTTCAAACAAAAACCTTTCAGCTTTCGCCTTTATCCTTTAACCTAAAAGATTAATAACGGTAGTACTCCGGTTTAAACGGACCATCAACAGTTACGCCTATGTATTCAGCCTGATCCTGATCCAGTACTTCCAGTTCAACACCAATTTTGGCAAGGTGTAAACGGGCTACTTTCTCATCAAGGTGTTTTGGCAGGGTATAAACTTCGTTTTTGTAAGCAGCGCTGTTAGTCCAAAGTTCCAACTGGGCTAAAGTTTGGTTGGTGAACGAGTTACTCATTACAAAGCTTGGGTGACCGGTTGCACAACCTAAGTTAACCAAACGGCCTTCGGCTAATACAATAACGTCTTTACCTTCAATGGTATATTTATCAACCTGTGGTTTGATCTCTACTTTAGTATCGCCATAAGCGCCGTTTAACCAGGCCATGTCAATTTCGTTATCAAAGTGACCGATGTTACAAACGATAGCTTTATCTTTCAAAGCACGGAAGTGTTGCTCACGCACGATGTTTTTGTTACCGGTAGCAGTAACAACAATATCAGCCTCGGCAATGGCTGTGCTTAATTTTTTAACTTCAAAACCTTCCATTGCAGCCTGCAGGGCACAGATCGGGTCGATCTCGGTAACGATAACACGTACGCCGGAGTTGCGCAATGAATCGGCCGAACCTTTACCTACGTCGCCATAACCGCAAACTACGGCTACTTTACCGGCCATCATTACGTCGGTTGCGCGACGGATAGCGTCAACCAGTGATTCGCGGCAACCGTATTTGTTATCAAATTTCGATTTGGTAACCGAGTCGTTCACGTTAATAGCCGGCATTGGCAGGGTACCTGCTTTCATGCGCTCGTATAAACGGTGTACGCCGGTAGTGGTTTCTTCAGATAAGCCCTTGATATTGCCAATAAGTTCAGGGTATTTATCCAGTACCATGTTGGTTAAATCGCCACCATCGTCAAGAATCATGTTAAGCGGCTGGCGGTCTTCGCCAAAAAATAAAGTTTGTTCAATGCACCAGTCAAACTCTTCGGCATTCATACCCTTCCAGGCATAAACAGAGATACCGGCAGCAGCGATAGCGGCGGCGGCATGATCCTGGGTAGAGAAAATGTTGCATGAAGACCAGGTAACTTCGGCGCCAAGGGCTGTAAGGGTTTCAATTAATACAGCGGTTTGGATGGTCATGTGTAAACAGCCGGCAATCCTTGCGCCTTTAAGCGGCTGCGTAGGGCCGTATTCCTTACGTAAAGCCATTAAGCCAGGCATCTCAGCCTCAGCCAGTTCAATCTCTTTACGTCCCCACTCTGCCAGCGACAGATCTTTTACTTTGTATTTAACGAATGCAGTTTCTACTGATGACATATCAATTTTTATTTTTGAGACTGCAAAGTTAACTTATATCCTTGTGAAAATGAAATGTTTGGTTTTAACGTGTGAGGCAGATCGCTTTTAACACACGGGGCTCCTATGGAGCCGGAAACCCGGATAAGAAATATTGCTATAAATACGGCACCCCTATGGGGTGTGGTAACGCAAATTATAGTACTCCGTAGGAGTAACGTGTTTATAGCAATACGGATAGTTAGGAAAAAGGCTCTGTAGGTGCCTCGTAATCACCACTTCTTTTAAAGACGATGTATCAACAAAAGAAAAACCAAACAGTATCCCACTCATGTATTGGATGGGGCAATTTCTGCCATTATATCTTCGTAACTATACTGGATATAATTTACTTTAAACTCGTTCAATATCGCTGGAAAATCTATTTTATCGATACTACACATTTCCGCGGCCTCGCCTAATGATAATTTCCCCGCTTCATATAATTTGGCAGCGATAAAACGCACTGTTTCATCATGCTCTTGGGCAAGAGTTTCCGGTACATTTAATATCATATTTGCCATATCATAAAGATAGCAAACAAACGGTTACAAAACCCTACGCCTGCAACTGCTTCTGCGCCTCGCCTTGCTGCATGCTCAGGTTACCATTATAAACCCCACCGTTTTCAACCGAAAGGTTTTGTGTTTTTATATTGCCGGTAATGCGCCCTGTAGCCCTTATTTCGAGTGATGAGGTATTGATATCGCCGGTTACTTTACCGTAAACCACAATCTCTTTAGTGGTGATATTGCCTTTAACCTCGCCTTTTTCGCCGAGAATGAGGCCTTCATCGACAGTCACATCACCGTTAACCAGGCCGTCGATACGGGCAAAAGCCGGGGCTTTTAAATTTCCATCCAAAACACTGCCTTCGCTAATAAGGGTCGAGATAGCTTGCAGGTCGAGCGAAACCTTCTCCTTTTTTGAAAAAATAGCCATGCTTTTTTAAGTCGTAAGTTCTAAGTCTATAGTCTTAAGTAAAATCCCTTTGTAATCGAATGCAAACGTCCGACTTAAGGCTCAGAACTTAAGACTCCCGACTTATTTATTCAGTGTTAAAAATTTAACAGGGTTTATTGGTTTACCATCTTTACGTACCTCGTAGTGCAGGTGCGTACCAGTTGAGTGCCCGGTTGAACCTACTTTACCTATATCATCGCCAACAGTAACCTTCTGGCCAACTTTTACCTCAATTTTTGAAAGGTGACCATACAAAGTTTCCAAATTATTGATATGCTGAATGCGCACGCAGTTACCATAACCACCGGCCCATCCGGCAAAAACAACTTTACCACTGGCCGTACATTTTACCTCATCGCCACGGCGGCCCTGGAAATCAATACCCGGATGAAATTCGGCATGTTCTGAGTTAAACGGATCGCTGCGGTAACCAAAAAACGATGTAAAGGAACTGATGCGCGGATAGCCCATCGGCGTAAAAGCAATGGTGCTGGTTAAATGCTTCAGGTAATCATCATACAAACTGTAAGCTTCACTATCCGGAAGTTTGGCCGCTTCGTTATTACCGCTGCCGCCGGTGCTTTTAACGGCAAAACCTTTCAGTCCGCGGCGTTTTAAATAATCGTTAATGGTTTTGAGCTTGGTTTCGATAGATTGGATATATGATTGGGCCGAACCCTGCTGCGTATTTGCCGGATTTGCCACTGCCGCCGGTACTGCAATTTTTAGTTTGGCTATCTGCGCCTGCAATTGCTTATTGCGCTCTTCCTGTTCTTTATTTTGGCTGTGCAGGTAAAAAACCAGGCCACTCAATGCGGCTACAACGGCAAATACACCCAGGGCGTAGTGCCTTAACCTTTCAATATGCTTGGTTTTAATTTGTAAAGATTTTGCCTGCTGCTGATTTTTGTTGATGATAACAATGGTACTGATGTCAGATGTTTTTGGTTTCATCAAAGTTTAAATAGATTGGGGTATGCAAGATATAAATTCCTGATAATAAAACAATATTAAATGTGTGTTAATAAGTTATCAGCAAAATTGCTTAATACGGTAATCGTCAAACAATTGTTATTATTAGCTTTTATAAACGTAAACAAATTATCATTTCTTATTTTTGTATCACTGATTTTATTTAAAAGCTAAAAAAACATGATGTATCCTGAATATTTGGTAGCCCCAATGCGGGAAGACCTTACTAAAGTTGGTTTTGAGGAATTGAAAGATGCTGCTGCTGTAAAAAGCGCCATCGAAAGCGAAGGTACCGTATTTGTAATGGTTAACTCGGTATGTGGCTGTGCTGCTGCCAACGCGCGCCCTGCTGCAAAAATTGCTGCCGCCAATGGCAAACACCCTGATAAACTGGTAACCGTTTTTGCCGGTATGGAGAAAGAAGCTGTTGATGTAGCCCGTAACTATATGTTGCCTTATCCACCGTCGTCGCCTGCAATGGCCTTGTTTAAAGATGGCAAACTGGTACATATGATTGAACGTTACCAGATTGAAGGCCGCCCGGCACAAATGATTGCCGATAACCTGATTGACGCATTTGAGCAATACTGCTAATTTTTTTTGAGCTAAAAGCGGAAGGCAGAAAGCTGAAAGCATAGGGCGGAAAGCTGAAAGCAAAAGGCTTAAAGCCCAAAGCTAAGAATACAAAAAGAGCCGATGGAATTTCCATTGGCTCTTTTCTTTTATATAATAATCTTGAACCATTCCTGCTTTAAGCTTTCAGCATTCGGCTTTAAGCTTAAATGGGATAAGGCAAAAGCCGGAAGCTCGCCTTCCGGCTTTTGCAGTTTATAACAATCTCATTTCACCTCTATTGTTTAAACTCCTTCTGTATCCCTGGTTGTAAAAGTACGTGCAAATTTTAAATACCGTGTTGGCGGTATGTTATATTTTGCTTGCTTCATATTGTCTGAACCCGAATTTGGGGGAATTATTAGAATTTATAGAATGTTCCTTTCTAAAATTCTGATCATTCATTAATTCTATAAATCAGTTCAGACAAAATCCGAAATCGAAAATCTCAAATCCGAAATTCTTCCCAACCACTAATCTCTCTACTCCGTCTTCAAACTCTTCACCGGGTTCATGGTTGCAGCCCTGATGCTCTGGTAGCTTACCGTTAGCAGGGTTATGGCAATAGCCCCAATAGCGGTCAAACCAAAAATCCACCATGATAACACCGCCCGGTATTTATACTCCTGCAGCCAACCATCCATAAAGTAATAAGCGGTTGGTATGGCTATCAACAGGGATATCGAAACCAACACTACAAAATCTTTCGACATCAGTTGCCATAAACTGAATACGGACGCACCTAATACTTTACGTACGCCAATCTCTTTGATACGTTGTTCGGCCATAAAAGATGCCATGCCGAATAGCCCCATACAACTGATGAAGATAGCCAGTAGTGTAAAGAAACCTGCCAGTTTGCCTATGCGTTCTTCGTTGGTGAATTTGCGGGCGTATTCTTCGTCGGTAAATTTATACTCGAAGGGGCTGCCGGGGGCATATTGCTTGTAAACGGTTTCTATTTGGGCCAGCGCATCATGCGCGCTCATTTTGGGGTTAAGGCGGATATCCACCAGGCCGCCCGCATCGTTATCTAAAATAAATATGGATGATTTGACCGGCTCGTAAGGTGACGACATGATCATATCCCGCACCACGCCGATAATCTTATATTTTTTACCCCAATCTACTGTTTCGCCAACGGCATGTTTAAAATTCATGAAACGGGCAGCGGTTTCGTTTACAATCATACTTGATGAATCGCTTAGGTTGTGACGTTCAAAATCACGGCCTTCCACTAATTTCCACTGGGCAACTTTACCAAACTCGGGGCTGAGGCTTATGGTAGCAAAATCATCCTGTAAACCGGCCGGTTTACCGCGCCAGTTTAAACCGCTGTTGTTTGAATATACATCGGTAAGCGGACTGCCCGACTCGGCAATTTCAATTATAGCGCCCGATTTAAGCAAATCATTCCTAACGGCTTCAAAATGTTTATGGATCTCATCCGTACGCATATCTATCTGCACCAAACCCGTGCGCTCATAACCGATAGGCCGGTTTTTGGTGAATTGCACCTGCCTGAAAACGATGAGTGTACCAATAATCAGCGTAACCGATACCGCGAACTGTACCACAACCAGTATTTTGCGCGGCACAGCGGCATAGCGCCCGGCTTTAAAAGTGCCTTTCAATACCTTCACCGGCTGAAACGACGAGAGGTAAAAGGCTGGATAACTACCTGCAATCAGCCCGGTAATAATACTAAAACCAAAACCCATCAGCCAAAAAACACCATTACCCCAAAGGATATGCATGTTTTTATCGGCAACGCTGTTAAACCACGACAAGGTAAGCTGAGCCAGCAAAACCGAAATTAAAAATGCAAACACCGCCAATATAACCGACTCGATAAAAAACTGGCTGATGAGCTGGCTGCGTAAAGAGCCAACCGTTTTGCGGATGCCAACTTCCTTAGCCCGTTTCTCGCTGCGGGCGGTGCTCAGGTTCATGAAGTTGATACAAGCCAGCATCAGTACAAACACACCGATAATGCCAAACATCCACACAAACTTAATATCGCCGCCAACATTAAAGCCATCCTTAAAGTTTGAGTACAGGTGCCATTTGCTCATAGGATGCAAAAACACCGCGGGCTTAAAGCTTGCACCCACATCATCGCCCTGGGCTTTGATGGCATGCAGTTTCAGATCTTTTATTTCTGCAGATACTTTTTGCGCATCGATACCCGGTTTCAGCTGCGCGAAAATTTGCCACGAGTTGTTACCCCAACGTGTTTCGGCACGTTTTAGCCATGGCGCGGTGTTCATATACAAATCCCAGGGAGCGATAAAACCCAGCTCGCGGAAGGCGGAGTTATGGGGCAGATCCTCATAAACACCCGTAACCTTCACATTCCAAACGTTATCAATTTTGATGGTTTTCAGCATCGGGTCGGCATCACCAAACAAAGCCTTTGCCAGCGAGGCCGAAAGTAAAACCGAAGATGGATCTGTTAAACCCGAGCGCGTACCCTTCAGCATTTTTAAAGTGAGCAGATCAGGCGCTTCGGCCTGCATATAGCTGCCCTCTTTGGTAAGCTTTTTATCACCATAAGCCATAATGTGGCCATAGTTCCAGGATGAAAGCACTACGTATTTAAAATCGTGCTTATAATCCTGTCTTAGTTTGTAGCCAAGCGGTATGGGCATGGCTGTTTGCGAACCGGTTACACCGTTAAAGGTTTGGTTTTGCCATACCTGCACAATGCGGTCGTAACTGTCAAAATTTTTATCGTACGATAGCTCGTCCCAAATCCAAAGGCCTATGAGCATGGCCACCGCCATACCAACCGATAGGCCGGTAATGTTAATAAGCGTATGCGCCTTGTTCTTAACAAGGTTACGCCAGGCAACGGTTAGATAATTTTTAAACATGATGGTATATCATTTTACTTTGTGTCATTGAGTCATTTGCTTCGCGTCATTGGGTCATTGAGTCATTTTTGTCTGAACTCGAATTAAACGAATTAGGAGAATTTTTCGAATTTGCTTGGCATTCTGTTAATTCATTAATTCAACAAATTCCGGTTCAGAAAAATTTGCGATCCTCCTAACCTCTAATCTCCAACCTCTAACCACTATTCACTCCTCAAATTCTTCACCGGGTTAGCCAGCGCCGCCTTTATAGCATGGTAGCTAACCGTTAACAACGTGATTACTATTGCCCCTATGCCTGATGCCGCGAAAATCCACCAGGTTATGGTTGAGCGGTATTCGTAGCGGTGCAGCCAGTTGTTCATATAATAATAGGCCATAGGTATAGCGATCAGCAGCGATATGGTAACCAGTACCACAAACTCGGTTGAGAGCAGGCGCCACAGGTTGGCTACCGAAGCACCCAGCACTTTACGAACGCCGATTTCTTTGATGCGCTGCTCAGCTATAAATGAGGCCAGGCCGAATAAACCAAGACATGAGATAAATATGGCCAGCACGGCGAAGATAGTGGCCAGGTTGCCGATGCGTTGCTCGTCCGAAAACTTGTGCGCGTATTCATCATCGTTAAATTTAAAATCGAATGGGCTGCCGGGGTTGTATTTTTTAAATACAGGCTCTATCTTTTTCAAAGCTTCCTGCATGGCTATGGTTGGTTTAACCCTAAGAGTAATAAAGTTAACCCAACCCGGCGACATCAGGAATATGGAAGCTACCGGCTTTTCATATGGTGATTCCATGATCATATCTTTAACCACGCCAACAACCAAATGCGGCTTACCTCCCCATTTCATTATTTTACCTACCGGATTTTTAAGCCCGGTTAGTTTCAGTGCCGATTCATTCATAATAAACGCATCGGTATCAGTGGGGAAACTTCTCGAAAAATCACGGCCCTGCGTTATTTTCCAGCCTACGGTGTGGCCAAAATCATAGGTTACGGCAATGGATGCAAATGTAGGCTCGAAGGTTGGCGATTTGCCTTCCCAGTCGAACCCGCCGTTACGGGCCCAGATGGCATTGGTGGTACTGTTTGATTCGGCCATATCTTCAATAGCTCCGGTCTGGATCAGGTCGTTGCGCATGGCTTCGTAGTGTCCGTAAATTTCGGGGGTATTCATTTCCACGGTAAGCAAACCAGCACGTGAATAGCCAACCGGGCGGTTTTTGGCATACTGGATCTGCCTGAAAACAATGATGGTACCGATAATCAGCACAATCGAAACTGTAAACTGCACCACCACCAGCACCTTGCGCGGTACCGATGCCAAACGACCAACTTTAAAAGTACCTTTCAGCACTTTTACCGGTTGGAAAGATGATAGATAGAAAGCCGGGTAACTACCCGCAATGATTCCGGTGAATAAGGTGAAGCCTAAGGCCATCGCCCAAAACCAGGTATTGGTAAAAGGCATAGCTATCTGCTTATCGGCAATTTGATTAAATCCAGGCAGCGCTATTAAAACTATCCCGAAGGTAACCATCAAAGCCAGGCAGGCAAACAATACCGATTCGCTTAAAAACTGTTTAATCAACTGCGACCGTAACGAACCGATAGATTTACGGATGCCTACTTCTTTAGCACGTTTCTCGCTGCGGGCGGTGCTCAGGTTCATGAAGTTGATGCAGGCCAGCAGCAATACAAACACACCGATAATGCCAAACAACCACACCATTTCAATACGGCCACCTACGGCTATCCTGTTTTTAAAATCGTTGTAGAGATGCCATTTACTCATGGGGTGCACCTGGATGGTTTCGTCGTAAACCTTGAAATGGGCCGCAGTAACCCGTGCTATTTTTGCCGAAACCTTATCAAAATCGGCGTTATCGGCCAGTTGAACATACATCTGGCAACCGTGATTATCCCATTTATCGGTCTGCGTGCTCCACCAGTTGTCTTTATTAAAAAACGGCATAAAAAACTTCGTTTCGTAAAACGTAGTATTTCGTGGCAGGTCTTCATACACCCCAATAACTTTAAGGTTGGTTTTATTATCAGCCTTGATGGTTTTGTTGATCGGATCGGCATCACCAAAAAGTGATCTGGCTACCGACTGCGATATGATCATAGATGACGGATCTTTAAAATCTGTATAGTTGCCTTTTACCATTTTAAGCGCCAGCATGGCCGGCATATCCGCCTCGGCCCAGCTGCCTGTTTGCGATATCTTTTTATCGCCAACGGCCAGGATATGCGTACTGCGCCAAATCAGCGAAATGCGCTTAAAATCATCAGCAAAACGGGTACGCAGATCAGCACTAAGCGGAACAACCGTTGATTGAAAAGTTACTACATCTTCAGTACCCTTCTGGCTCACCATAATCTGGCCCACGCGGTTATAGGTACTATGATATTTATCAAACGATAACTCATCCCAAACCCAAAGCCCGATAAGCATAGCCACCGCCATTCCTACCGATAAACCCGCGATGTTAATAAAGGCATGCACCTTATTTTTAACCATATTGCGGAACGCGATTTTAATGTAATTCTTTATCATGATTGTTTCATTAAGTCATTTGTCTGAATCAGAATTTACAGAATTTTAAGATTTTCAGAATTACTTGTTGCCGTTACCTTTTTATTCTGCTAATTCTCAAATTCTGTAAATTCTGATTCAGATATTATTCTGCTTTAAGGCTTTTCACCGGGTTCATCCTGGCCGCTTTAATAGCCTGGCTGCTTACCGTTACCAGGGCAATGATCATAGCAAGCATACCTGCCAGGGCAAACATCCACCAGCTTATATTTACCCGGTATTCAAAGGCCTGCAGCCACTTGCTCATGGCCCACCAGGCTACCGGGGTTGCTATAGCAAGGGCAATTAAAACCAGCTTTACAAAATCTTTTGATAACAGTTGTACTATACCGGTTACACTTGCACCTAATACCTTACGTACACCTATCTCTTTACTGCGCTGCTCGGCGCTAAAGGCGGCGAGGCCGAATAAGCCCAGGCACGAGATTACGATGGCCATCACTGTGAAAGCGTTGATAATTTGCGATAAGGTAACTTCGGTTTCATACTGTTTTTGTACCTCGGTATCTAAAAACGAATATTCAAAAGGAGCATCTATAACATCTTTACGCCATAGCGATTCCATTTTGCCCAGCAGCGATTTATAGTTTTTACTATCGGTCGATACCACCATCACATTAAAATATTGCGGATCTTTTTGGTAAACCAGCATAAAGGGTTTTACCTGCATGTGCAGCGAGTTGTAATTAAAATCTTTCATTACACCGGCCACCTCAACAAACGTTACCGGATCGGGAGCGTATTGGGTATAAAGCCTTGTTCCCGGAGCAGTTTGCGGGTTTAGGCCCAAACGCTTACATAAAGTTTCGTTAATAAGCACGCGACTGCTATCGCCTATCCTGAAATCCCTGCCGGCTATGATTTTAATGCCGTTGGCTTTGGCAAAAAACTCGTCGGTATTAATATTTTGCGCATCGGTGGCGGTTGCCATATTGCCACCGGCTGTGTAAACGCCATGATCGTGCGGTACAAACTGGCTCAGGTAGTTATCGGCATTGCTTACGGTTTTCACCTCGGCCAGGCCTTTTAAATCGTTGGCAAAATTCTTCATTTTACCCTGCGTGGTGGCGGTGTAAAAATTAAAGATCAGCTTTTGGTTCTGATCAAAACCCAGGTCTTTGTTCTTTACAAAATTGAGCTGACTATAAATGATTATAACACCCGATATCAATATGATAGATAACCAAAACTGGAAAACCACCAGTGTTTTCCGTATTCCCCCTGCCGAAATATGATTGGTAAAATTGCCTTTAATAACCTTAATAGCTTTAAATGCCGATAGGTAAAACGCAGGGTAGCTACCGGCTACCAAACCCGTAACCAGTACCATACCTGCCAACATTACCCAAAGCTTATAATTGATAAAAAAAGTCAACCTGATGTCGCTGTGCGTTACCTGGTTTAAATATGGAAGCAACACCACCAATAATGGCAATGCCACAGCTACCCCTATTAACGTAAGCATGAACGATTCGCCCAAAAACTGCTTCATCAAATCGCCCTGATCTGCGCCTATTACTTTACGTACGCCTACTTCTTTAGCGCGTTTTGACGCGCGGGCGGTTGATAGATTCATGAAGTTGATGCAAGCCACCACCTGGATCAATACGGCCACCAAAATCATGATGTATAAAAACGACGGATCGAGCGTTTTTGTAAGCTCATGTTCATGACCCGGTGTGATATGGATACTGGTTACCGGTTGCAGATGCAGGGCTTTTTTCATTCCGATAGCTTTGAGCTGATCGGCACCGTATTTATTTAAAAACTCAGGCAGCTTTTTTTCAAGAGCGGCAGCATTGGTGTTGGGGCGAAGTTTTACATAAGCGTATAAAAAGTTATTGCCCGCCCAGGCGGTGTTTTTCCGAACATAGTCGCCAAGGCCGCCGCTGTTCATCGCCATAAATATGCTGGCTTTGATATGCGATTCGCCTGCACTTTCGTCAATAACCCCCATCACCTTAAAATCGTGCTTGCCAAAGGAGTTATCGATAGAGATCATTTTGCCCACGGCATCCTCGCTGCCAAAAAGCTTATCAGCCACCGGTTTTAGCAACACAATGGTATAAGGTTCGGCCAAAGCTTTGTTAGCATTACCGCTAACAAAATGAAAATTAAACATATCGAAAAAGGTCGAATCCACATAAACAGCATCCTGCTGATAAAATGATTTTTCCTTGTAACGCAGCAAATGTTGTTTTGCACCAAAGCCATCGGTATTTACCAAACGGGTATATTGCAAAACCTCGCCAAAATCATTTTTCATGGCCGGGGCAATAGGCGGCGAACTGGCCGCGCCATCATGCTTATCGCCTGTAAGCTCAAGTGTGGTGGTAATACGGTAAATATCTTTAACATCTTTATGCTGTTTATCATAACTGTACTGATCCTGCACATAAAGCAAAATATACAGGCAGCATAAGGTACCTGTGGCCAGGCCCACAATGTTAATGAGGCTGAATGTTTTGTTCTTTAACAAAAACCGCCAGGCTGTTTTTAAATAACTTTTAAGCATTTGAACCTTGATTTATATGATTTTAATGTTATCTGAATCAGAATTTACAGAATTTTAGGATTTTCAGAATTGCTTAGGATTGTTTCAATTCTATTCTGTTAATTCTTTAATTCTGCAAATTCTGATTCAGAACTACTCCGCCTTCAAACTCTTCACCGGGTTCATCAACGCGGCCTTTATACTCTGGTAGCTTACCGTAACCAGTGCAATCATAATAGCGGCCACTCCCGCCAAAGCAAACATCCACCAGCTTAATGTTACCCTGTAGGTAAAATCCTGCAGCCATTTGGTCATGGCGTAGTAGGCTATTGGGGTGGCTATTACAATGGCTATGAATACCAGTTTTACAAAATTCATAGATAGCATGGTGGTGATGTTACCAATGGTAGCCCCCAGCACTTTACGAATACCTATCTCCTTACTGCGCTGTTCGGCCATAAAGGCGGCTAAGGCAAACAGGCCAAGGCAGGCTATCATGATGGCTAATACTGCGAAACTGGTAAAAATGCGCCCCATACGTTGTACATCTGCATACATGCTGGCAAAGCGTTCGTCCATAAAATTGTAGCGGATAGGCTGGTTTGGGGCAAATTGCTTCCAGGTGGCGGTGATCTGATCGAGCGCGGTTTTCACATCGCCGGCTTTTATTTTTACCGATACTATCGATTCGCTTGGGCTTAAGTGCATCACCAATGGTTCGATACCATCGCGCATCGAGTTGAAATTAAAATCTGCAACCACGCCAATGATGGTTTTAGCCGGACCGTAGTTAACTATCTTTTTACCTATCGCATTTTTAAGTCCCAGTTTGTTGGCCATCATCTGGTTAATGATCACCGCCTGCGAATCGGTTTTCATATCAGGAATAAAATTGCGACCAGCCACCAGCTTAATGCCCAGCGTTTTGATATAGTCATGATCCACATCCCAAAACTGCCCGCCAACTGTAGGATCGATCTTTTCTCTTCCTTCAATATAAAACTGGTTACCGTTACGCTTGGTGCCCGATACGGGTAGAAAATCGCTGATTGAAGCACTTTTTACGGTAGATAATTTCAGCAACTCGCTTTTAAACGGTTTAACCTGGTTATCGAGCGTGTTGGTGCCCTGTATCATCACTACCTGGTCTTTTTCAAAACCTACTTTTTTGTTAAGCAGGTATTGCATCTGGTTATAAATAACCACTGTACTGATGATGAGGATAATGGATGTAGCAAACTGGAAAACTACCAGCACATTCCGCAACACCGAACTCTTGCTTCCGTTACTTAAATTGCCTTTCAGTACTTCGGCAGGTTTAAAGCCGGATAAATAAAATGCCGGATAAATGCCCGCCACAACACCAATTAAAAATGCCGATGCCAATACTACGGGTACCAGCCACCAGGCCGCCCAAGGCATAACAAGCGATTTGGACGCCAGCGTATTAAAATATGGCAACAACACCCAGGCAAGGATCAATCCTAAAACAAACGAGAAAAAGCTATATAATAATGATTCGGCCAGAAACTGCTGGATCAGGCCGCTGCGCTGCGAGCCAACTACTTTACGTAAACCAACTTCTTTAGCGCGATTAGCGGATTTAGCTGTAGACAAGTTAACAAAATTGATGCAGGCAATCACCAAAATAAACCCGGCCACCGCGCCAAACAGCCACACAAAACGGATATCCCCGTGCGACATGCCATCATGTACATCGTACGACCGCAGGTTAATATCCTGTACATTCTGCACCATCAAATTAAACATGCTCATCACCTTGCTGGCCCGTTTATCTCCATTACGGGTCATGTTGGGGATATAGTAAGTTTTCAGGATACCATCATTAAGTTTTTTATCAAACTGCGCTATGTTGGTACCGGGTTTCAGCGCTATGTAGATATGATAGTTATTGGCATCCCAGGTAGCCTGCTCGCCGTTCCAAAACTCTACGCCTGCAAGGGTGATGAAAAACTTAAAATCGTGCAGGTGCGAATTACTTGGGATGTCCTGCATTACCGCAGCTATTTTAAAAGGCTTGGTTTTGTTATTGTTGAGGTACATTACCTTACCTACCGGGTTTTGGCCGGGAAAATATTTATCGGCTTTGCTCTTTGATATCACCATGCTTAATGGTTCGCTCAACGCGTGTTTTGGGTCGCCGTAAACCATAGGGAGGTTTAAAATATCTATCAGGCCCTGATCGGCATAGGCAAAACCTTCTTCGTGGGTATTATCGGGCTGATCGGCACGTTTTAATTCGTTGGCACCTGCTCCCCAAAATAATGAGTTGGGCATCAGCCGGCCGGATTTCTCCACCTCCGGAAAATCCTGTTTAATCACTTTGCCCAGTACTGAGGGCCAGTCAACCCCTTTTTCGTCTATCGAGCCATCGTGATAATGCCCAAGCACACGGTAAACGTTGGCGGCGTTGGGATAACTTTTATCAAAGCTCAACTCATCGCGAATGTAGAGGGCAATTAACAAACAGGCCGCAATACTGAACGCGAAACCGCCTATTTTAATGGCTGTATACATTTTTTGCTTGCGCAATTGCCTAAAGGCTATTTTCAGGTAATTTTTGAGCATGGCTATGTGGTTTGAAAACGGTTTATATTGTTTTTATTTTTTATATGACAACTGCTTTTACTTATTGGTTGCACCCTGTAATCAATTTTACTTTGTTTACGTCTGCCCTGTCGGGGTGGAGTTTTGTAGTCGGTTTTCAAAATCAGATCACAAACACCATCATCTAAGCTCATCTCCAACAAGTTTTCAGTTTATGAAAGGCAATACGCTACTATTTTGATAGATAAAAGGCATGCCATTTATCTAATTATCTAAAAATCAACAGATTAATATTTAATCTTAATTTATACTGTTCGAAAGCGTACAGCGGGTGTTCGGTTTTAGGGGGAGGTTTGAGATTGAAGTTTTGAGATTAGTTTGAAAAAGAATGCCTGCACGGTCCGGCTTCCACGCTTGACAGATATGAGTTTCGGTTGTCCACGCTCGCGATTATAGACACCACACCTACTTTCCGAATAGTTCAGGCATAGACATTGGAACTGCGGGTTTTATCTGATTATCTACTAAAATCCAGTCCCGTTCCGTAACATATTGTCCTTCCACGCGTCATAGGTGATTTACGCACAAAACATTTTGGCTGCAGGGATGTATATTTGAAAATTAACTATCCTTAATAGCTTGTAAAAAAGCAAACTTTTTGTACCCTATATGACTGATCGCAAACTAATTACCCGCCTCATGCTGTCGTGCGCGCTTACGGCGGCCATGGCAACAGCCTACGCCCAACAGGCACCGGCTCCCGAAGACCCGGCACTGAAAATTTACCGCGCCGTACCTACCAAAGTAAACGACCTGATCCACACCAAACTCGATGTACGGTTCGATTATAAAAAACGTTACCTCTACGGCAAAGAATGGGTTACCCTCAAACCTCACTTTTACCCAACCGACAGCCTCCGCCTCGACGCGAAGGGCATGGACCTGAAAAGCATCTCGGTAGTAAAAAACGGTAAAAACGTTCCGCTGAAATTTAAATATGAGGATAGCCTTTCGGTAGCAATTAAGCTGGATAAGGTATACCAAAACAACGAAAACTATACCATCTACATTGATTATACCGCCAAGCCAAACGAACTGAAAGCAAAAGGAAGCGCGGCCATTAACGATGCCAAAGGTTTATATTTTATTAATCCCGACGGCACAGAAAAGGATAAGCCAACCCAGATCTGGACACAGGGCGAAACCGAATCGTCATCGGCCTGGTTCCCAACCATCGATAAGCCAAGCCAGAAAACTACCGAAGAGATTACCATGACCGTACCTGCAAAGTACGTTACCCTATCAAACGGTAAACTGGTATCGCAAAAAGCGAACGCCGATGGCACCCGCACCGATACCTGGAAACAGGAGTTACCGCACTCGCCATATTTGTTTATGATGGCTGTGGGCGATTTCAAAATTTATAAAGATAAATGGAAGAATAAAGAAGTAAGCTATTACCTCGAGCCTAAATACGCTCCTTACGCCAAGGAGATTTTTGGCTTTACACCAGAGGTGATCGATTTTTATTCAAAAACCCTTGGTGTTGATTACCCATGGGTTAAATACTCGCAAATTGTAGTGCGCGATTACGTGAGCGGTGCCATGGAAAACACCTCGGCCACCCTGCACGGCGACTATGTACAGGCTACCAAACGTGAACTGCTGGATGCTTATTTTAGCACCGGCCAAAGCACCATAGTACACGAATTGTTTCACCAATGGTTTGGCGATTATGTTACCGCCGAAAGCTGGAGCAACCTAACCGTGAACGAATCTTTCGCAAACTTCAGCGAAACCATCTGGGCCGAACATAAATATGGTAAAGATGCCGGCGATGATCATAACTATGCCGATATGCAATCGTACCTCCGTTCGCCGGGAGCCAATACCAAAAACCTGGTACGTTTTTACTATGGCGATAAAGAGGAAGTGTTTGATGCCGTTACCTACCAAAAAGGTGGTCGCATCCTAAATATGCTTCGCAACTATTTAGGCAACGCTGCATTTTACAAAGGCTTGAACATCTACCTAAAAACAAACGCTTTCAAAAACGGCGAAGCCCAGCAACTGCGTTTAGCATTTGAGGAAGCCAGCGGCCAGGATCTGAACTGGTATTTTAACCAATGGTATTACGGTGCCGGTCACCCGATACTGAATATCAGCTACAAATGGAATGAGGCTACCAAAACCGAAACCGTGTACCTGAAACAAACCCAGGACGGCCAGACTTTCAAATTGCCAATGGCTATTGATGTTTACCAGGGCGGTAAAAAAGTACGCTACAAAGCATGGATGAATAACAAAGTTGATTCGATCAGCTACCAACTGGCCGGCAAACCGGATTTGGTTAATGTTGACGCTGATAAGATTCTGTTAACCAAGAAAACAGATGCCAAAACCATCGAAGAATTTTCATTCCAGTACTTCAACGCACCAAACTATCTTGATCGTTACGAGGCGATAGAAGCAGCCGCATCCGATCAAACCCGCAAAGAGGCTCAAAAAATATTGATCGCTGCTTTGAAAGACAAATACTATGGTTTACGTGTTAAGGCTATTAAAGCTTTAAACCTTACTAAAGATGATATCCGCAATCCGGCTCAACCTATCCTGATTTCATTGGCTCAAACTGATGATAACACATTGGTACGTGCAGCCGCTATCAGCGCTTTAGGTAAATTGAAAGCCAGCGGCAACATGAATCTGTTTACACAATCGCTGTCAAGCCAATCGTACGCGGTACAGGGTGCTGCTTTGAATGCTATAGCGGCTCTTGATCCTGCCAAAGCAATGAGTTTGGCTAAAAGCCTCGAAAAAGACAACAGGGCTGCCCTTACATCGGCCATCATGAACCTGTACACCACGAATGGTAATGATGCCGAGTGGCCTTATGTATACCAGCATTTTATTGACGCCGGGATCCAGGAAAAATTCAATAACCTCAGAGGCTTTGCCGATATGACGGCCAAGGTAAACAAGCCGGAGTATGCACAACAAGGCATTGGCCAGTTAAAAGAAGCTGGTATCAGGTTTAAAGTTTACGGTGCCGCTCCGTTTATTGTTACCCAGCTGGAAAGCATTAAAACCGCCCGTACTGCTATGAAAGACGATGCTTCGGCCAAAGCCGCCGATGATGCCATCAAGGCAGTAAACGATGCCAAATAATTAATTAAGCATATATAACGTGAAAGGCCGCATCTGTTTCAGAGCGGCCTTTCTGTTTCATAATAGTTTGTAGGGCGTAGGTTATATATAAATTATAGTGATATTCTCTTTTTGAGCCGAGGGCGTAAAGCCTAATGCTTAAAGCTAATATACTGAAAATAAATTTCTTATAATAAAATAAAAAATCCCTGTTAGATCAGTTTCGATAACAGGGATTTTCTATTTTATGCCCTTTGTCATGCTGAGGTACGAAGCATCTTCTCCGCCCTGTATAGTGGCCATGCATATTGAAGAATATCCTACCCAGCCGTTGTTGATGTTGTCACCATAGGTGTTCGGAAGATTTTTTCATTCCCTCCCTTGGGAGGGGTGTGATGGATTGCGCAATGGCAGGGAGGGGTTTTTACGCCTTGCCCGACGAATATGCAGGGTGTAGAAACCCCTCCCTACACCCTCCCAAGGGAGGGAATCGCACAATCCCCCGCTTCTTTATTTCTTCCGAACAGCTTTGGTGACAACACCAACAGCGGCATGAGTTTTTTTAAGCCCTCTCCCTTCAGGGGAGGGTTTGGGTGGGGTTTACTTCACCAACGTACCAATATGCTCACCTTTGGCAATTTTCATAAAGTTGCCTTCCTTGTTCATGTCAAATACAATGATAGGCAGCTTATTTTCCTGGCAAAGGGTAATGGCGGTCATGTCCATCACGTTGAGGCCTTTATCATATACTTCCTGGAAAGTGATCTCGTCGTAACGGGTTGCTGTTGGATCTTTCTCCGGATCGGCAGTGTAGATACCATCAACGCGGGTACCTTTCAATACTACGTCGGCTTTAATTTCGATAGCGCGCAGCGAAGCGGCAGTATCGGTAGTAAAATAAGGGTTGCCGGTACCGGCACCAAAAATCACGATTTTGCCCAGTTCCAAATGGTGCATAGCGCGGCGACGGATATACGGCTCGCAAATCTGTTCCATTTTAATGGCCGATTGCAGGCGGGTTTCCACACCAATGCTTTCCAGGGCGTTTTGTAGTGCCATACAATTAATTACCGTGGCAAGCATACCCATATAATCGGCCTGTGCACGTTCCATGCCCGATTTTTCGGCACTCAGGCCTCTAAAAATATTACCGCCTCCAACAACTACCGCTATCTCAATACCAGCGTCATAAACGTTTTTAATGTCCTGAGCATACTGCAATACCTGGTTGTTGTCGATACCATATTGCCTTCCGCCCATCAGCGATTCGCCCGAAAGTTTCAGTAATATCCTTTTGTATTTCATTTGGTGTGATTTGTTATTAATAGAAATGAATGAAACCTGCTTTTGTTTATATCAAGAATTGATAAAGCTCTGTTCATACGGGAGTAGTTCGCCAAAAATAGCGATTAATTTGCAGTGTTAAAATTTTATGTTGTCTTTGTTAAAAAATTACCGTTGAGGATAGTTTCAAGCACTTCAAAATCAGCATTAAAAACAATCAGGTCGGCGTCAAAATCTTTTTCAATTTTACCTTTTTTTGTTTGTGATGCAAGTTCTGCAGGGTATAACGAGGCCATATTAACGGCTTCGGCCAAATCGATACCTACTTGTTTAACGCAGTTTTCAACGGCTTTAAGCATGGTAAGGCATGAGCCGGATAGCGTACCATCGGGCATGGTATACCTGTCGCCGCGCAATTCGTGCTGGTAAGCGCCCTCTTTGGTTGAGGTTACCGCATCGGTTATCAGGAACAGCTTATCGCCCAGTTCGCGTTTAGCTAAACGGATCATGGCAAAATCAACGTGGATGCCATCGGCTACAATACTGGTATAAGGCCTTTCCTCAAAAATAGCAGGGATGTAGCCCGGTTCGCGATGATGCATTTGCGGCATAGCATTAAAGAGGTGAGTAACTGCTTGCACAGGCTTGTTTAAAAAAGCCTTTCCCTCGGTATAAGTAGCGTTGCTATGGCCTGAAGAGATGATGATGCCCTGCCCGTACAAATAATCAATTACCTCCTGGTCCTGTAACTCAGGAGCGATAGTAATCATCTTAATAACACCATCGGCTTTTTCAACCCAACCCTTTACTTCGGCAAGCATAGCCTTTTTAATAAACTTTTCAGGATGCGCACCTTTTTTGGCAGGGTTAAGATATGGTCCTTCTAAATGCAACCCCCAGAAAGCGCCTCTGGCTTTTTCGCGAAAGATCTTTGCCGCCTCAATGCCGGCCTCCACAATTTCATTAGTATTAGTGCCGATAGTAGCAAACACGCCTGTTGTGCCCTGGTTCAACAGGTCGTTTTCCAGTTGCTCAAGCGCTTCAACGGTTGGTGTGCCTGCAAACAATTTACCGCCACTGCCGTAGATTTGCAGATCGATAAAACCAGGAGCAAGATATGCGCCGTTGAGGTTTTTCTTTTCCGCATCCGTTGGGATGGCAGTTTCGTCAATAATATCAATGATGGTTCCGTTTTGAACTAAAACGGCTTTGCCTTCGGCGATGACGCCGGTAGAGATGAGTTTGAGGTTGTGGAGCGCGAGGATAGGCATGATGATTTATTTCTTTACGTCATTGCGAGGTACGAAGCAATCGCGAACTTTACAGAGCGGCTCTGTATATCGGGGATTGCTTCGTACCTCGCAATGACGGGTGTAAAAAGAAAATAGCAAAAAAAATCCCCCGATTTTCATCGGGGGATTTAATATAATTAAGCTCCTAAAGCTACTCGCTTAAAGGCGGTTACTGTAAGGCCTTTTTCAACCTCGTTTAAGAATTGTGAAACGCTCTTAGACGAATCTTTCACAAACTCCTGGTTTAACAAAGTTGAATCTTTGTAAAATTTATTCAGTTTACCGGCAGCAATTTTTTCAACCATTGCTTCTGGTTTACCTTCCGCACGGATCTGCTCTTTAGCAATTTCAAGCTCACGCTCAATTACTGAAGCATCAACACCGTCTTTATCTAAAGCGATAGGGTTCATAGCTGCAATTTGCATAGCTACGTCTTTACCAGCTTCTTCAGCGCCGGCTGCATCAGTGCTTAATGCTACCAATACTCCTAAACGGAAGTTACCGTGGATGTAAGCAACAACTTTCTCGCCTGTTACTACTTCATATTTAGATACACCGATTTTTTCGCCGATTTTACCGGTTTTTTCGATGATAGCTTCAGATATTGCCTGGCGGCCGGTTTCAACGTCGATCTCCAATGCTAAAAGCTCTTCAATTGAAGCTGGTTTAGCTTCAACAGCAACGTTAGCAATTTGGTTAGCAAAAGCCACGAACTCAGCATTTTTAGCTACGAAGTCGGTTTCGCAATTTAATTCAATTACAACACCGGTTTTAAAATCAGCCGAAGTACGTGCAATAACAACACCTTCGTTTGATTCCCTGTCCTGACGGCTTGCTGCAACTTTAGCACCTTTTTTCCTTAAAAAATCGATAGCTGCTTCAAAATCACCGTTAGTTTCGGTTAATGCTTTTTTGCAATCCATCATACCGGCACCGGTTTGCTGGCGCAGTTTGTTTACGTCGGCTGCAGAAATTTGTACTGTAGACATGTTTTTTTGAGTTTAAGATTTTTTATATCGGGTTACAAGTTACCGCAAGCGTGTTACGCTATTATTAACCTGCAACTATTTTTAATATTAAAAATCTCCCACCCCGTTTTCGAGGTGAGAGAATTAATATATTTTGTTGTTCCCTTAAGGGATTAACAAGTAAGATTATTCTTCTGTTTCAGATGGAGCTTCTGTTTCAGCTTCAGCGCTTACTTCAGCAACTTTGCGGGTTCTTTTACCGCCTTCGTTAACTTCAGGAGCATCAGCTTTAGCTTTTGCAGCTACTGCTTCTTTTTCAGCTTCGTCTTCTTTCTCGCGTTTACGCTCGTCTAAACCTTCTTCGATAGCTTTGATGATGATGCTGGTGATCAAAGAGATTGATTTAGTAGCGTCGTCATTCGCAGGGATCGGGAAATCGATGTTTGAAGGATCAGAGTTGGTATCAACCATTGCAAAGGTTGGGATGTTCAACTTCAATGCTTCAGAAACCGCGATGTGCTCTTTCTTAACGTCGATCAGGAACAATGCAGCCGGTAAACGGTTCAGATCAGAGATACCACCTAAAAGGGTTTCTAATTTGATACGCTCACGCTGAATCATCAAACGCTCTTTTTTAGAAAGATTGCTGTAAGTACCGTCTTTAGTCAATTTATCGATGTTTGACATCTTTTTGATCGACTTACGTACAGTAGTAAAGTTGGTTAACATACCACCTAACCAACGCTCGGTGATGTATGGCATGTTTACGCTTTTTGCATAATCAGCAACAATATCTTTCGCTTGTTTCTTTGTAGCTACGAATAATACCTTACGGCCTGATTTTACAATTTGTTTTATAGCTGCAGCAGCTTCTTCAACCTTAGTTAAGGTTTTATTTAAATCGATAATGTGGATACCGTTACGTTCCATGAAAATGTACTGCGACATTTTCGGATCCCATTTGCGGGTAAGGTGACCAAAGTGTACACCAGCGTCCAGTAAATCCTGATAAGTTGTTCTTGCCATTTTGTTGTCCTCCTGTGATTAACGTTTACTGAATTGGAATCTCTTACGTGCTTTCCTGCGACCTGGTTTTTTACGCTCAACCATACGGTCATCGCGGGTCATTAAGCCTTTAGCACGTAATGCCGGTTTCTTATCAGCATCAAGTTCAACAATAGCTTTAGCGATAGCTAAACGAACGGCTTCTGCCTGTCCTTTTACACCACCACCTGCAACGTTTACTTTAACATCATATTTTCCGGTGCTACCAGAAACTTCTGTGCTTTGAGTAACAATGTATTGTAATGGCAAAGTTGGGAAATACTCTTTGTAATCTTTACCGTTAACGATGATCGCGCCATTTCCTTCTGTAAGGTAGATGCGGGCAACGGCTGTTTTTCTTCTGCCTGAAGTGTTAGTTGTTGGCATTTTTTTTCTCCTTAAAAATTAAAAATTAAATGGCTGTTGGGTTTTGCGCTGCATGAGGATGCTCAGCACCTGCATATACATGCAAATTGCCGAATAATGCTTTACCCAAACGATTTTTAGGTAACATACCACGTACCGCTTTCTCGATGATGCGGGTTGGATGTTTCGCCAATAACTCCTTAGGAGAAATAAAACGCTGACCACCTGGATAACCAGTGTAACGAACATAAACCTTGTCGCTCAGTTTGTTACCAGTCAGTTTTACCTTGTCTGCATTGATAACAATCACGTTATCACCGCAGTCTACGTTTGGGGTAAAATCAGGCTTGTTTTTTCCACGAATGATCATTGCGATCTTCGTAGACAAGCGCCCCAAAATCTCGCCTTCCGCGTCAACAACAACCCATTGTTTGTTAACGGTTTTTTTGTTGGCTGAGACAGTTTTGTAACTTAACGTATTCACTTGCTTTAAATTAAATTGTTTAAACGTTTATTATACCCCGTATTTTCGGGACTGCAAAGATAGGGTTAATTATCTTATTAGCAAATAGATTTTAAGGAAATTATCTGAACCGGGATTTGGGGGGATTTTTGGGATGGACAGGATTTGATTTGCGTCTGTTTTTCGTCTGAACTCGAATTTTGGGGGAATTATTTGAATTTATCGAATTTGCTCAGCATTCTGTTAATTCCTTCATTCCATAAATTCGAGTTCAGACAAAAAAATCAGCGAAATCAACGACATCAAAAAAATCAACGGTTCAGAATCGGCGTAATCAAAAAACAATCGGTATAATCAACTGCAAACTGCCTACTCAAAACTGCCAACTGAACAATGGTGTTGCCTGCGGCCCGGGCTATACGCACATACTGCGCAAGGCATTAGCCACAGGGCCGGTATCCGCTCCTATCCCTAACACAACTCATAGCTCTTTTTAAGCTACTCCTCTTTTTTAACATCTTTTTTGAAAAAAATTAAAAATATTTTTTCTTTTTAAACCCACAAACATCAAAAGTTAAAACACCTATTTTACAACAATCTAAAAATCAACATTATAAATGCGATAAAAATTACTTTATCGGCTTTTTAAACTAAGTGTATAAACTACACCAAAAATCACTCATCCCGCAAAATATATTCATACCCCATTGTAACGTAACAGGTTTTTTACTCGTCAATGTCTCCAAAATGCGGCAAACGGAGGCGCCCCGGATGTTGCAGCACATTAAATATTTACCTTAAAAACCGACCTCATGGGTCACAATTTATTACTGAAATGAAAAAATCACTTTTAACCTTAACTACAATTGTTGCTTTATTTTTTGGTGCCTGCAAAAAAGACGATAACAAACCCAACAATAACGGCGGCGACACTTACCAGCCTTTCAGCGCAAACTCTACCTGGAAATATAAAAACACCAACACCTTTACCGAAGGCGCGGATATTGATACCACAACCAATACCATGAGCGCCGAAACCAAAAAAATCGGTGCCAAAACTTATCATGTGCTCAATACCCTAAATAGCGGCGATGCCGATAAAGCTTACTTAGGCTTCGACAATCACATTTACACCACCCTGCAGGAAGACAGTGAATCCGGCGAAACCATGGAGCTTGAATACCTGAACGATAATGTAGCCGCCGGCACCAGTTGGAGCAAAGATATCACCATTGGCGAAGGCGAAGGTTCGGCCCAGGGCAGGTTAAAAACCACCATTGCCGAAAAAGGGATTTCGAAAGTGGTGCTGGGCAAAACCTATAACAATGTTATTCACAGCACAATTGAGCTGCAAATAAAAGTTGGTGCTAACTATCAAACCCAGCTTACCCAGGATTTTTATATAGCCAAAGGCATAGGCGCAATTCTGATCAATGCTAAAACGCCAACCAAACAGCTCACCAAATCCGAATTGATTAGCTATAACATTAAATAGTTCTACTCAACTCAGCATCTGCCTTAAATTACACCTATATCTACCTATAATAACAGCAGGCCTTATCATCCTGCAAAATCGTCACAATTAAAAATAAGGGCGCCCTTTAGCGGGTGCGCCCTTATTTTTGTAATAACTTTTTTACATTTAAATGATATACTTATATTAGCCATAACACTTATAAACTATTGCTGAATTGGCTCCCGCTGTTTACCGGCTTATACTGATATTATTCGCGCTGCTGTGCGGCTGCCATTTGTTTGCCCAAACCGTGGCCGATCCTGTCGATTCATTAAAATCACAACTGGATGCCAATACCATCCTTGCATCCATATTTAGTGGTAAAAGCAATAAACCTGCCGCGCCCGATCAGCCTTTGCAAAGCCGAACCTATTGGTCGGTGCTCCCATCGGCGGCGTATAACCCAAGTGTAGGCTTTGCCGCAGGAGTGATCTCATCTGGGGGCAAATATTTTGGCGATCCGGCAAATACTACCCTATCCGTTATCAACGCCGGCTTTTATATTTCAACCGGGGGGCTGTCCACCTTCGAGTTTAAACAAAACGCCTTTTCGGCCCAAAACAAGTGGAACCTGCAGGGCACCGTACAAATAGGTAAAACCGTAGCCATGGATAACGGCCTCGGCACAGGCCGTCGCAGCTTTGGCGAAGGGAGCTTTTTTATGAATGATACTCATTTCGAAAACAACCCAGATGCCTTCCCTATCCGCTATGTTTATATCAAAGCTAATGAACGCGTTTACCGCAAACTGGCCAACAGCATATATGTAGGAGCAGGCCTCAGCTTTAATTACTACAGCCATATTGATGATGATCGTAAGGATATCCCCATCAGTCAAACGCATAATTATCGTTACAGTATCCGTAACGGTTTTCCCATAAGCTCCTACCAGGCCAACGGCTTACTTTTCAATTTTCAGTTAAACACCCGCGATCAGCCTAACCGGGCCTTCAGGGGTATTTATGCCGATATTGTTTTCCGCAGCAATCAAACCTGGCTGGGCAGCAACCGCGATGCCATGCAGGTTAAGCTGGAATTCAGAAAATACTGGAGCCTGTCAAAAACCAATCCCGAGCATGTTTTTGCTATCTGGCATTGGTCAAACTATCTTATCAGCGGCGCACTCCCCTACCTCGAGCTTCCGGGTACCGGCAGTGATGCTTACGGGCGCATTGGCAGGGCATTTATTATCGGGCGTTTTAAAGGCATGTCATTTGTTTATAACGAGGCCGAATATCGTTTTCCGCTCACTTCTAATAAGCTGCTTAGCGGTGTGGCATTTATCAATGCAGAAACGGCCAATAATCAGCAACGCATTAAACTGTTTAGCCATTGGGAGCCGGGCGGCGGCGCGGGGTTAAGGCTGTTGTTTAATAAATACACCCGATCTAATTTGTGTATTGATTATGGTAGAGGCACCTACGGCTCAAGTGGTTTCTTTTTAGGTTTGAATGAGGTGTTTTAAGCTTCAGGCATCTATCAAAATATATAACTGGTGTTATTTTTGTACTGCTTTAGCTTTTACCATATAAAACTAAGCTATGCGCATCCCGCTAACCTCACAGCTACTTGGCGACCTGATTGAAAAAGGATATAGTTACGTATTGGTTAAAGTTATTGTAAACCAGCAAGCCGGTGAAACTGTAGAGATCACCCTAATACCCGTAAAACAAAAGCCGGAACTAAATAAACTACCGCCCGATTTTGAAACCTTTTACCGCATAACCCGCGAACCCATGCAACTGGCCTGCGGTATTGACAATACCAACGTTTATATTGAATATCAAACTTTTGATGAGACGATAACCGATGCCGATATTTTTAACGACACCTACTTTAGAATGAGTGAAGAATTTTTCAGGCAGGTCCTGGATAGCCTGGAAGATTATGCCGTAATAACCACCGATAAAAACGGCGACGTTAACAGCTGGAACACCGGTGCTCAAAACCTGTTAGGCTATACCGAGCCTGAAGTATTAGGCTTAAGCGCCCGCGTATTTTTTACCGACGAGGATATAGCCGAAGGTAAATTTGATCTTGAACTAAAAAAGGCTTTAAGTAAAGGCAGAGCGGTTGATGAGCGCTATCATGTACGTAAAGATAAAAGCCGCTTTTGGGGCAGCGGCCTTGTTTTCCCGCTGTTTGATGAAGAACATAACCATAGGGGCTTTACTAAAATTATGCGCAACCAGCGGGAAGAGCAACAAGCTAAAAGCGGGAGGATATAAATAAAAAAAGGCGCTTCATTTTTGAAGCACCTTTTCTGTTATATTTTAAAGACCGATAATTAAGCGTTGTGGCTGATACCGAAATCTTCTTCGTGTTGAGGGTTAACAAAAGGCGAGCCTTTAGTAAAGCAACCTACAATTACCAGGTAAGCACCAAAAATTAATTGTGGGGCCACCATTTTATCATGGAAGCCGTAAACCCATGGCGAGCAAAACAGGAATGAACCCATAATTACATCACCAACATTGTGCATTACCATCGGAAATTGTTTGATAAAGCCCATCTCGTTTTTAGCAAAAATAGCCTGGATCAGTTGTAACCAGCCCATCAGTAAAGGCAGGAACAAAGCAGCACCACCAACTTTCAGGGTACCGAAAGTCCATAAAGATGAGATCATTAACAGGGCTACAACGTAGTTTAAAAATCCGTAAGTTTTGGTTGAAATGAAGCCTTTCATGTTTTAGCTTATTGTTATTAAGTATCTGTAGTAAATAATTCCTATCAAAAATTGTCTCAAAGGTAATAATTTGCCCGGCACCAGCCTATTTTAATTACACATATAATATAAATTTTGCGTTACGGCAGATGCTGGGTAAAAAACCGTACATTTATCCAAAAGCCTTAATAATACGTACAAAGTATACGTTTTAAAATTAAGGTACCTCTTTAACCCATCAAAGCCGGGTAATGCAAAACTCCGGCAAACCACCTCCCTATCGCCACTTAAATTACTGCAAATATCAGTAATCTTTAATTCAATCAAACAATAATTTAAAAATCATGAGCAAGGAAAAACATGCCACAAAAGAAAAAAAGAAACCCGCTGCCGAAGGCAGTAAAAAAGCACCCTCAGATTATCAGTCGGGCAAAAAGGACGTTGTAAAACCTATTATAGCCCCGGCTAAAAAGAAATAAAACTATTTTTCCATCTATAACCGCAGGGAATATATACAATAACAAAATTACACCGATCCATAACAGGGGCTGGTGTAATTTTCCCTGCGTTGGGCCAAAGGTTATATACTGATCAGGCTGTTACTATATCCCTAAACAGCTGTATATGCCAGCTATCCTTAAAAGGTACTTCCCATTTGGTTTCGAGTTCTGTAAGGTTTTGCACAAGGTTATTGTACACAATGGTTTCTCTGTTGATACTGCCGTTTTTCAGCTTCTCCTCAAAACCATGGCGCGGCAGCGAAAGCACTTCTTCGCCTTCGCGGTAAGCCAAATTAAACCTATCAAACAAATTAATGCCCAAATGCTGCTGCACCTGCTGCATAAAATGTACCGACTTATCTATCGAGCAACCGCTGGCACCAGCCTGGCTTTCATCAACAATTAAAACAAAAAAACGGTTATAGCGTATTTCACCTTTGGCCTTTAGCTGGTTATTGTGCGCTGTCCATCCTGTGGTAAACCTATCCAACTCGGGTTGTATAGCGGCTACCTCGGCATTGGTTAATTTCCTGTCTGCCTGATAGATCCAAACTCTTGACTGTGGAGAAAAAATCATTTTCAAAAATATCAATTTATTAACTTCGAATAACATCTATGCTGTCATGAAAACATCAATTATTCCGGCGCTCGGGAAAACCATGCTCATCACATCAATTATTGCTTTCAGCGCGCTAAATTACGGTTTTAAAGCCGAAATGAGCGAACAGGAATGGCTTAGCTGGAGCAATAAGTGCCTAAACACGTCATTTACTCCCGGTGCTGATCTTAACCTGAAAAAGTGGGAAATAGTACTTACCAACGATTATTTTCTCCGCCTCCGAAAAACTTATCAACAGGGCAAACAGGAATACTTTTCGTTTAATTTACACCGCTTATCAGGCATTGATTACTTACCTGGCGATACCCTGAGCACCATTAAACTGAGCACCCACGCCGATGATATCATTGTACAAACCTACGAAGATCCCGAAGGCGACCTCGATTCGATGGCCACCTCAATTGATTTACCGGTGCATAATATGAACACGGCCCGGTTTGACAGTTTGAAAAGCGCTTTTAATTATTTCAGGATAAAAAGCTTATAAACCATTCGCTTTAACGGTAATCTCGGCAATATCCAGCACCTGTATTTCCTGTTGTTTATCCTGGTGTTTTACGCCGTCGGTAAGCATGGTCATACAAAAAGGACAGGCAGCGGCAACCACCTGGGCTTTGGCTTCAATAACATCGGCAATGCGCTCCATATTAATGTCTTTTTTACCGGGTTCGGGCTCTTTAAACATTTGCGCACCGCCTGCACCGCAGCATAAACCGTTTGATTTGCAGCGTTTCATTTCCACCAGTTCGGTATCCAATATTTCTAAAGCGGCACGAGGTGCTTCATAAACATCATTCCCCCGGCCTAAATAGCAAGGATCATGATAGGTGATGCGTTTGCCTTTAAAACTTTCGCCCCCCTCGGCTTTAAGCTTACCATCGTTTATTAGCTGCTGAATGAGTTGGGTATGATGGATTACCTCATAATTACCGCCAAGGCCGGGATACTCGTTTTTGATGGTATTGAAGCAATGCGGGCAACCGGTAACTATTTTTTTGATGTTATAACCATCCAGCAACTGGATATTCATCATAGCCTGCATCTGAAACAAAAATTCATTACCTGCACGCTTGGCCGGGTCGCCGGTGCAACCTTCTTCCGTACCCAGCACTGCGTAGCTAATGCCTACATGGTGCAGAATCTTGCAGATATCGCGCGTTATTTTGCGCGCCCGCTCATCAAAACTACCGGCACATCCTACCCAAAACAAAATTTCGGGTTCTTTGCCCTCAGCAGCCATTTCGGCCATGGTAGGTATTTTTATTTCGGATTTCGGATTTTCCATTTCGGATTTTAAAATTTGAATTAAAAACTGCTAACTGGATACTACAAACTGCCTACTGCTCTTCCGCCCAGTTAAACCTGTCGTCCTGGCTGTATTTCCAGGGGGCTCCGTTGTTTTCAATATTGCCAAACATATTGTTAAGGCTTGCAGGGGCCTGCGATTCTTCCATTACCGCGTAGCGGCGCAGTTCGGTGATAATTTCCAGCGGGTTGATATTCACCGGGCAGGCTTCAGTACAGGCGTTACAGGTAGTGCAGGCCCAGATCTCTTCGCGGGTGATGTAATTATCAAGCAGGGTTTTCTCATCCTGGTAATCTTTGCCATGCTTATCAATATTATCGCCCACTTCAGTAATACGGTCGCGCGTATCCATCATGATCTTGCGGGGCGAGAGCAGCTTACCGGTAATATTCGCCGGGCAAACCGAGGTGCACCTGCCGCACTCGGTACAGGTATAAGCCTCCATCAGGTTTTTCCAGGTAAGGTCGGTTACATCTTTAGCCCCAAACCTTGCAGGCTCGCCGGTAGTTTCGGGAACAAATGAAGGATCGAGCATAGCTTTCACTTCGGTAGTTACCGATGCCATATTGGTAAACTTACCTTTGGGATTTAAGTTGGAGTAGTAGGTATTTGGAAATGCCAGCAGGATATGGAAATGCTTGGAATACGGTAAATAATTTAAAAAACACAAAATACCGACGATGTGAAACCACCAGCAAACACGCTCGACAATTACCAATGCCGATGCGCTATCAGGCAGCAGTGGGGCAAGTGCTGAACTAACAGGAAAACTGCCCGCTTTAACATAATGCTCAAAATGCAGCAATTGCAGCTTATAGTCGGCGGCGTTCATGGTAAGAAAAGCCGTCATGAGCAGGATCTCGGTAATGAGGATATAATTGGCATCAGATTTTGGCCCTTGGGTCATCTCGGTTCCCGAAAAGCGTTTAAGTTTCACAATATTACGCCTGCACAGAAAAACAACACAGGCTATCAGCACCAATACTGCCAACCCCTCGAAAGCACCGATTAAAAACCCGTAAAGCCCGCCAAGCGGATTTGAAAAGATGCGGTGCGAACCAAAAATACCGTCGATCATAATCTCGAGCACCTCGAGGTTAATAATGATAAAACCCACGTAAATAAAAAAGTGCATTACGGCGGCTACCGGGCGTTTGGTCATTTTAGTTTGCCCCAGGGCTACCTTTGCCATCACTTTCCAGCGTAGCGCGGGCTGGTCGTTGCGGTCTACATCCCTACCCAGCAGTATGTTACGCCTAATTTTAGCAACATTTTTGCTAAAAAGGTAAATGGCCGCGCCAAGAATAATAATGAATATAAGCTGTGCAATCATTATGCGTGCATAGTAATTTGTTCAAAGTTAAATGAATTGTTCAAAGCCCGAAATGTTTTGATACCGAAAAAATATTTGAAAATTAATTAGCTGATTTCCTGAACAGTTAATTCAAAAACGATGAATTATCCCATCTTTTTGCAAAAAAAATTTTCAAACTTAAAAAAAGACACTACATTTGCACTCCCCAATCACGGGAACGGTTTGGTACCATAGCTCAGATGGTAGAGCAAAGGACTGAAAATCCTTGTGTCACTGGTTCGATCCCAGTTGGTACCACAGCATAAAAAAGGTCATTTTCGCTCGAAAATGGCCTTTTTTGCTTTAAAAGGCGTATTTTTTACGTTACTCTTCTATGTTCGCTTAATCAAGGGATTAGCAGTTAAACAGATTCTTTTGTTGAATTAACCGAAAAAAAATCGAGAAATAATTGAGAATTTTTTGAGGCTATTTCGGTTGCTAAACTTTTGATCTAATGGCAACTGTACGTGGGGTTATCATACCCTTAGAACAAAAAAGTGATGGAACTTGGAATGTTAAAATTAGCGTAAATCACAAAGGCAAAACCCGCTACATTAAGACGCCGCATTATATCGGCGTCAGACAAATTAAAAAAGACTTTACGATTAAAGATCAGTTCATTTTAGATCTGATCGCGCCGACACTCATAGAGTACCGTCGGAAGATCAGCGAACTTGGGAATCGGCTGTCCCTTTACGACGTAACGCGCCTGAAAAAACACCTGGAAGGCGAAAGTATTCAAAGCGCAGATGAGGTTGATATTATCAAAATTGGTAACAATCAAATTGAGATCTTAAAAAAAGCGAAAAGAAAAGCGAGCGCCGCAAATATGCAAACTGTGGTCAATAGCTTAAAAGACTATTTTGAGACGGAAGTGATACCAATAACTGAAATACAGGCAAACATGTTAGTTGAATACGAACGGTACCTTAAAAAGGAGAGGCGCATCATCAGGCTTGATCAATTCAAAAGACCGCTCCCACGGATAGTAAACGGATTATCCGACACGGGATTACACAATCACATGCGCGATTTACGGATCCTGTTCAATAATGCTACCGACTTTTATAACGATGAAAACCTGGGGATTACCATTATTAAACATTATCCATTTAAAAAATATAAAATCCTTGAAGTTCCGGAAAATCAAAAGCCGAAACTAACTATCGAACAAGTATTAGCAATCAAAAACCTGGCTGTACCTGAGAATACCCGAATGGAAATAGCGAAGGATTTATTTATGCTGAGTTTTTATTTGTGCGGCATGAACGCTGTTGATTTGTATCAGCTTTCAAATAGCCAAAGATTTCTTTCAAGGGTTAATTACAATAGATCAAAGACAAGGACCAGGAGGAAAGATAAGGCATTCATTAGCATTGGGGTTCCGCCGGAAGCGCACGAACTTTACATCAAGTACGCCGGAAAACTGCAATGCCGATATTCGACTCATAACACACTTGATCGTGCGCTAAGCATTGGTATGCGCAGAATAGGGCTCCAAACAGGGATCCCTAATTTGGAATTTTATGATGCAAGGCATGCCTTTGGAGATTGGGCAAGAAATATCTGTAGATTTAGTAAAGATGACGTTGCGCTCGCCTTAAACCACAAGGACTTATCAAATGACGTAACTGACATTTACATTTCGAAGAATTGGAAGATTATCGATGAGGTGCAGGAAGGAACAATAAAACTTCTAAAAACGAAACGACTAAGAAAATTATCGAAGTCAGAGCTGTCGATCGAGCTTGCATTCAATCCGATAACATCTTGATAGAATATTGTAGTCAGCCTCTTCTTCCTGACCGGGCACTTTGAAATTGTTATTTTCGGGGTGCTTTTCAGCTGGTTGAGTACGATTGAAGTAGGCATTGTTATTTCCCGCCATTTGTGAGGGATTTGCTTCATCATTGCCCGCTTTGGTTATATTGTTATGCCCGAAATTATGGCCACCCATACCCTTGCCTTCCATACCTTCGTCATCTGGGCTTTTCATACGTAATCTTTAAATTGGTCGATTATGTTCGGCAACTCATTTCTTTTGTCCGCCATTGTGTTCTATTTAGAAGTGCTTTTTAAGGCCCATAAAACCAGCAGGGGCTGGAAGAATAAACGGGCCAGTCTTTTGTGGTCCGTATCCAATCCAAAAGCGTCGCGGTGATTAGTGTATTGCGCAATATTGCCCGGAAATACTGCCACAAAGAATGCTGCGGCCAATTTACCTGTACTTTCCGCGTATTTCTCCGGTGTAAAGATCAGTGCGCTGCCAAGGGCAATCTCTGCAAAACCTGAATACAATACCGTATCGTCTTTTTTCAATGGCACCCACTTGGGAACCTGGGCCCGGAAAGCTTTACGGGCAAAAGTGAGGTGACTGATCCCTGCGATCACCAGGTTAGCTCCAAGGGCAATTCTGACTATTTTTTTGATCTTTTGTTTTTCCATGAGGTATAATTATAACCATTGCTTTATCGACCATGTCCTGATCAGCTCGCCAGTACGTCCGCTAAGGGGGTCGTTTTCCGGCATAGGGACCTGTGCAATGCGCCGATCGGCATCAGGCCGTTCACCCGGCTTGCCGTAATTCATATCATAATCCATGCCTTCCGGATAAGCACCCACTACCGCGATAGCGTTTTTTTCATTTAAATTCCTGTGTGCCACTCCGGCAGGAATTACGAGTACATCGCCCTTTTCAAGAATCAGTACGGGCCCATGATCTCCTCCCAGCTGTGCCTGCGCTTTCCCGGAATATATACCCAACACTTCATGCGTAATGCTATGGTAATGGTGAAAGGTAAAAATTCCCGCGTCCCAGCTATTTGTCCAATTATGTTCCGCAAATTGGCTTTGGACATATGCTGCCGCAAAAATCAAAGGAATATCCAATGCTTGTTTATACAACAGCGCCGGTAAGCTGTTCCCGGGAAAAATCCCGTCATCCCGGATGTAAATTTCCTGTACCATATTTTAGCTTATGCTTCTTCCTGATCGCTTTCTGCTTCGGCTTTTTTTGCCGCATCATTCAGGTTAGTCGTAATCGGATTTTCATACAGCAGTTTGGCCATAAAAGCTAAGTTGCCGGTCATGTAACGCAGGCTTTTATTCGTGTACAGGAACCGTTCCCCTCCCGCTTCGACGTAATCTTTCTCGCCACCTGCCTTGCCCACCCAATACGCATTAACATTTGGTGGGATCGTGAAACCTACTTCCTGTAAAGACCAGAGTACCTGGGCCGCGCAACTGTGCGCGCCATCTTCATTCCCCGTAACCAGGCAACCGCCAACTTTATTATAGGGCATGTACTGACCGGTGGTTTTATCCGCCAGGCCTTCATCCCTGAAAATGGCATCAAGCCGTTCGATCACTTTTTGAGCGGTAGAGGCTAAATGGCCCATCCATACCGGGGTGGCGATGATGAAGATGTTACAGTCTTTGATCTTTTCCAGGATCTGCGACCATTCGTCACCGTCCCCTTCGTCGGAGCTGTTTCCGGTCAATACCTGGTAATCGTTCAAACGGATGATTTCTGTCTTTACCCCGAGTTCCGCAAATTGCCCGGCTGCTTTTTCTGCGAGCGCTTCGGTGTTTGAAAAACCTGGACGCCGTTTCAGTGTACAGTTGATAATGAATGCTTTCATAGGTAGATGGGTTTATATAGGTTGAATAAGCTTGAACGCGGGGCCTGCGTTGCACCGACCCCGCCTGACGGTCAGGGCTGTCCGGCTCCCCCGGATGATCCGTAAACCTGGCCGGCCGCGTAGCTGGCATCGCTGGCCGCCAGTTGTACATAGATCGATGCCAATTCAGCAGGCTGCCCCGGCCTTCCCAACGGCGTCTGGCCGCCGAACTGTTTGAGTTTTTCCATGGACGCACCGCCGCTCACCTGTAAGGGTGTCCAGATCGGCCCGGGGGCAACGCCATTGACACGGATCCCTTTGGGCCCCAATTGCTTGGCGAGCGACTTGATATAGTTCATGGTTGCGGCCTTGGTCTGGGCATAGTCATACAGGTCGGGTGAAGGGTCGTATGCCTGCTCTGAAGTTGTTCCGATGATTACCGAACCGGGCAATAAATGCGGCAGTGCCGCTTTGATGGTCCAGAAGGGCGCGTAAATATTGGTCTTCATCGTCCAGTCAAATTGTTCTGAAGAGATATCCATAATGGATTGATGCGATTGCTGACGGCCTGCGTTATTGACCAGGATATCCAGTCCCCCTAATTGACGGACTGCTTCTTCGACCATTTTCCTGCAAAAATTTTCGTCCCGTAGGTCGCCTGGTATGGCAATCGCTTTCACGCCTTCTTTTTTCATCAGTTCGATCACTTCCTTCGCATCCGGTTCTTCCGTGGGATAATAATTGATCGCGACATCTGCTCCTTCACGCGCGTAGGCGATTGCGGCAGCCCGGCCCATGCCGGAATCCCCGCCGGTGATCAATGCCTTTCTTCCCTTTAACCTTCCGGAGCCCTTGTAGCTCGTTTCTCCGTGATCCGGTCTGGGCTTCATTTTACTTGCGAGCCCGGGCCATTCCTGTGTTTGCTCCATGAAGGGAGGTTTGGGATATTTACTGGTCGGATCTTCCAATTTTGTATTTTCCATAGGTTCGTTTTTAATGGCCGCAAAGGCCGGCGCTGCCGCAGCGGCAGCCAGCGTGGTGCCTAACCCGGTAACCAGTTGCCGACGGGTCATTTTATTTTCACTGTCCATGTCAGTCTTTCTTTTTAGGGACTTTGGCACCCTCTTTCCGGGCTTCGGACAGACCGATCGCGATGGCCTGTTTGCGGGAGGTCACCTTTCTACCACTTCCGCTTTTCAGTTTACCTTCCTTTTCCTCGTGTAATGCTTTATGGACCTTGTCCTGCGCTTTCTCTGAATATTTTGCCATGATAAAAAATTGTTAAAATGATCTTTAAATGCTCACAAACAAAAGGAGCTGCCATCGGCAGCTCCTTTATTCAGTCATATCCGAATTATTTTGACGCGTCCCGCAAAGCTTTCACTTCGTCATGTGCGGCATTGATCCCGCTTTGCTGGCGGGTAATGGTTTCCCGTGCAGTAGCGTTCAGTTCCGTGTCCTCCAATGCTTCACGGTAAGCCTTTTTGATGGCATCCTCGCCACGTTCGGCTTCAGAAAGGATGCTTTCGCGTGTGCTTCCACCAAAAATAGATTTTACATCGATCCAGGCTCGGTGCAGGCTGCCGCTTACGCTGGTTCCTGTTTCCACTTCGTCGCCCTCGGCGCCCACCAAAGCTGCCAGTTCCTGGCTGTTCTCCCTGCTTTGTGCGGCGTAACGCTGAAAAAGTTCTTTCAGGTCGATGTTTTCATCGTTGATATCTGCGATTGCTTTTTCAAAACCGGCTACGCGGTCGTTGTTGATTTCGATCAGTTCGTTCAGAACTGAAGTTGTTTTAGTTTCCATAGGTTAGATCTTTTTACTTTATGGAACAACAGCATTGATTTAGCTTTGTTTTTAAATAAATTAATTAAAAGGAAATCATTCGAACTCTAAATAGTTCGCTGACACCAGGCGGTTCAAGTTTTGCAGATCCTGTACAGCCGCTCCCAAAGTATTGTTAAAATAAGCATATACTGACTTTCCTTCGCCCAGCCATCCCTGTATATAACTGGCATATTCCTCTAAATAATCAGCAGTATAGCTGCCACGGTAACCATCCTCCGGTCCGTGAAAACGGATATAGGTATGATTGGCTGTGAATACCTGCGGCGTTGTCGATTTACGCAAATCATGAAGTACCAAAGCAGCATCAAAACTGTTCAACAATTCAAACACATCGTCCGTGTACCAGTCCGGCTGACGAAATTCGACCGCGATACGCCAGCCATATGGTTTTAATACCGTTAATAATGCGGGTAACTGAAACAGGTCAGGCCTGAATTTTGGCGGTAACTGAATCAACAGGCATCCGCGTTTGGTTGTGACACCTATCGCATCCATAAATGCAGGAATCGGCTGTACGTCAAATGCTCCCTGCAGTGTATGGGTTACCGTTTTGTTTAGCTTAAAAGAAAAGACAAAATCATCCGGAACTTCGCCTGACCATTTCAAGACCGTCTTCGCCCGCGGCATTTTGTAAAAGCTGGCATTAATCTCTACAGAATTGAATAGTGAAGCATAATAACTCAATCTCGTCCGGTCACGAAATGCTTCAGGAAAGAATGTTTTATTGGGCACCGGCAGTACCAGGTTGCTGGTCCCGGAGTAAAAGTTACGCATCAGTGATGTGGCTTCCCAAACAACTCTCTCAATTTGTCTTTAGCCTTTTCCAATACTTTTTTATCCTCATCACTTAGGTTTTTGCCTGCGCGGTTTTCATAAAAGGTAAGCATGGACATCGCACTGCGAAAAGGTGAAGATTTACGGCGCTCACTATGTTCAGCGGAATGCTTCAATGATGCAGCGATCTTGTCTGGGTCGCCTGATTTAAAAATATCCTTTTCCAGATCCAGCGCATCGCTGTGTTCGGTGACTTCACCCGACCATTTTTTCTGTGCCATAATGTTCAGTTATCGAATTTTGCTATACATTAGCCATTAACCACTTCGCCTCCGTTAACATGGATCACCTGGCCAGTAATAAAGGACGCATCATCCGAAGCCAGGAAAACATATGCGGGTCCAAGCTCCGACGGTTGCCCTGCCCTTTTCATCGCTGTTTCACTGCCAAACTTTTTGATCTTTTCCTTGTCGAAAGTTGAAACGATCAGTGGTGTCCAGACCGGTCCGGGCGCTACTGCATTTACCCGTATATGTTTATCAGTGAGATTGGTTGCTAACGAACGGGTAAACGTCGTTATTGCCCCTTTCGTGGAGGAGTAATCAATCAGCGAAGGCGAAGAGCGGTAAGCAGTAACCGAGGTAGTATTGATGATACAATCCCCTGCTTGCAAATATTCCAGCGCCGCTTCCGCGAAATAAAAATACGCGAAGATATTGGTACGGAAAGTAACATCCAATTGCGCTTCGTCGATGGCTTTGACATCTTTTTGAGGGAATTGCATACCGGCATTGTTAACGAGAATATTCAACTTACCTAATGCTTTAACGGTTTGTTCGACAGCTCGTTTACAAAAAGCGGCATCTTTTACATCACCTTTGATCAGCAGGCATTTCTTTCCCGCGGCTTCCACCAGTTTTTGCGTTTCTTTGGCGTCGACATCCTCGTTCAGATACAAGATAGCGATATCGGCACCCTCTTCTGCGAAATGCACCGCGACCGATCGGCCGATGCCACTATCCCCTCCGGTGATTAGGGCAACTTTACCTATCAGTTTTCCGGCCGGTTTATAGGTTTCCTTGATATATTCGGGGGCCGGGTGCATCCTGGCTTCAATTCCTGGTTGTTTGTTTTGCTTCTGGGGCCTTTTAGTTGCGGTTGTCATGTGGTTGTATTTAATTATTAATTAAACTATTCAACCAATAACATTCCTTTAAGTTTTATCCTTTTTTGCGGATTACGCTGACTTCACCGTTGCGCTCCATATATACTTTATCGATCGTATCCATATCTGTGGTCAACGCGGAGCGGCGAATGCCCTGCATCACATCTTCTTTGCAAACCAGTGCACGGCGCATTTCTTCATGATCGAACTTGCCATCATGAAAAAGCAGGAACTTATTTCCTTCTGTCCAATGACTGAATTTCCCGATCTCGCCACAAACCAGCCGAAAAGCCGGTGCAACAAAACGATAACGAGACAACATATAACTACCGGGATAAAGGGCGAAGCACCCACTATCGCACGGCTCATGACAGCCCCCAATAAAATGATAACGATATTATCCAGCGGCATTCTCAATCCAAAAGAGCCGCGGCCGGAAATGCGGATGAGTACAAGGGCGATCAAAAAGAAAGCAACTCCCCGGCAACTCATTTGCAGGGCATTAAGCTGATCCCCAGCCCCGAATAAAAATAGCAATGCTTCTATTGAGCAATAACAGCAGAATTAAGGCTAAGTTTTGGGATATGAGGGCTAACGGTTAAGATTGAACAAAGCCGCATCATCATTTTTCCGGCCGTTCATCGTGTCCTGGATGATCTTGACAGCAATTGCGCTGACTGCAAGGCACATGCATTGGGGATCATAATAATCGGCGTTAAATAAAATGGGCCAGAGTATTCCTAAGTAAAAAGCAGGAATTAATAAACCGAATTTTAAAAGTTCGTTAAAGTACAGCAGCGATGGAAAGCAGGTTAGCTAAATTGCCATTGATATTAAAGGAGCGATACGCATGGTCCAGTACTTTTTGCTGCAAGTCCGTGTTCCCTTTATCCAGGCGCTTCAGTAATCGGATTTTTCGCTCGAGGTAACGCTCCGCTTTTTCGGGCTCATAACAGAGCTTCCAATCCATGTTGTATAACAGGTCGGCATATTTAACCGTTTGTGCAGCGGCGCTGACTTTCCTGAGACGCTTGTTTTCCTTCCGCCGCCGCTCCTTTTTACTGAGTTGGGGATAAGCCTCGCAAGTATAATGATCAGTCAATTCAGTCACCAGTTCTAAAATAGCGTTTCTTTCCTCCAGGCTGTAGGAACATGAAGACAAAGCAGAGATCAGCTCGTCGGTTGTGCAAATACCATCTTCAAGCATATCATGGCACAGGCCCGCTTCATAACCGAACGTCACATAATGCGCAGCTATTTCTGCGACCGCCGAAACATGGTGAATGTAAGGTACATTACTCAGGGGAATGACCCTTCCCTCATAGCGTTTTTTTACCCATTCCAATAAACATGCTGATTTTAATGCCATAATTTTCTTTAAACACCAGGTGCTGCGCCTGTTTTAGAAATCAATTCATTTTTGCGGAGGAGTTTAGCCCAGCTGGCTCATTTTTAAATACCCCAGGTGGATTTCGTCCGCGGGAGCATTTTCCACCGCAGTTAAGTGAATATGCCAGCGGGCCTTGGTTTCCGGCGACAACAAGTCTTCGATCCGGTAAATGTCGTCCACATCGATACCATATTTTTCATCGATATGTGCATCCGCCCCTTTCAGACCTTTGATCGTGGCGGTCCTGAAAAAAGCCGTCAGTTTGCTCGCTTTCAGGGCGGAGATCCGGTCATCCTGTACCGTCAGTAAAGTGTAATGCTGTTCTTCCAGTTTTCCCGAAGTATAACCGCCCAGGTTGATAAAGAAAATGCGCTTATTGTTTCCCTGATGCTCTTCCGGCACAATGTCAACGCGGTAACCATCCACAAAATTGATCTCCCGCCAGCCATCGATATGCAGGCTGTTCCCCGCTTCCGGCCAGAACCCGATAAATTGTTGTTTGAGGTCGCCAAGTTTTTCAGCTATACCGAAAAAGAAATCGTGCTGCTCGACATTTCTTCTCGGCGCTTTCGATCCCAGTAAAACCATAAATAATTTCATAAGCTATCGATAATGGCTTTAGAGGCCGCTTCACAAAAATCCAGGCCGGAATAATCCGGGTTAAATCCCCCGATGAACGGCACAGCCATGATGTAGATCCGTTCGTTCAGTGCATTGAACTCATCAACCGCCTGAAAGCTGTCATTGATACTTACGCCCGGCACCGTCAGGTAATAGTTCTTCTGATCATCAGTGACCACCTTTTGCTGATCATCGCTCATCATTTGCCTGCCCTTTTCCGGATCCCGGAACCGTAAGCGCGCCGGGCTCACCGTACGGTTTTGCAACAGGCCCGGATATGGCAATTCTTCATATTTCAAATGGGGCTGACCGATGCAATCCACAAAAGTTTGGTAATGGGTGCCGTCGATAACCGCGCCCCCGTCCTCTCCTGGCTCGAAAGAGCCGTCTTCTCCCACTGCGAGCAGTTCCAGTTTCCCGGCCTGGTGCATTGCCAGTAAGGTTTCAGCCGAGCTTTGCGGTACAAAAGCGATTACAACGGAAATGAGTGGCATCAACTTTCTTTGCATCCGCAACCAATCCTCCGCTGAAAAATACTTGGCAGGATAATTCATGGCAAAGCTTAGGATGGCCAGCATTTCTTTCCAGTAAACTGACTCGCGTTTCTTTATAGACTGTTCCGCCTCCGCATATTCCTCTTTTAACAATTCAAAGGGGGCAGCCTGCGCCCGCTGTTCCATGATCCAGTCCACGAAGGTTTCCATGTTCATTTCTTTGATCTGCTCATAAAATTCAGGATCCTGCCTTAAAATTCCGGCTTTAAAGTTCTTTTCAAAAACATAGTCCAAAGGCAAAAAACCTTCATGCTGCGCGCGCACCGCTTCGACCTCTTCAGCAGGTAATACCGTTTCTTTGCCTAAATGTGAGTCTTCCAGATGAAAACGAACTGCAGGCAGCAGTCCGTTGCGGGAATACATGACGATTTTGAAATTAGGATCATCAGCTGTAAAGCACAGTTTTCCATCTATCTTCTCAAAAGTGCCGTTATGCCTGCCTAAGGTACGGATCGCATCGATGGCGGTAAGTGAAGAACCGCGTATGGCGACGGCATGATTTACCCTGATACTGATCTTTGCCGGGGGATAAGGAGAGTCAAACCAGCCTTTAACTTTGCCTTCATATCTGAAAGGCCAAAGGTGGCCGGTACAGATGACTACACGGTCGAAATCAAAGCCGCGGTCATCCTCCAGCAAAACTTTTATTTTTCTTTTAACTGGGTCATCGATGACATCAGCTACTATGCTCTTATAACAGACCGTTGTTTCGATTCCTTTTTCCCTGGCCTGTTTAAGGAGCTGGTTAAACTGGTCGTTCAGGTATTGCCCGAAAAGCAAACGCGGCAGGACTTTATAGTCATTAAAGTTCCCCGGATCAATGTGGTACTTGTCCAGCGTGTCTTTAGGAACTTTTTTGATCCAGTCAGCCAGATCACTCATCAATTCCGGGATCTCATTGCCCGAAACATTGGTAACATGTTCGTCCGCCGCGCCATTGTGCCCATAAGGCATCCCGTAACCGAGCCGGTCATTTTTTTCAAAAATGGTTATGTTCTGATGCGGTAGTCCGCGGTCTACCAAACGTTTGAAGATAAACAGTGCAGCGGGTCCGCCGCCTAAAATAGCCAACTGTTGAGAATTATCTTTTTTCATTATTATCAATACCTCCAAAGAAAATGTCGCTTACGAAAAATGTGTTTACCGGGATAACTGCGCATAATGGTCATCATCATCATGTGTTAACTGTTCTTCCTGATCTTTTCGCGAATGTCGGCGATATTCGTTTGTTTTTTCATTTCTTCCAGTTCCTGATCATTATTGCTGATACCGAGCTTTTGCTGGATAGTGTGCAGCATTTCCAGTATCTTGGTGATCTCGTGCTCAGCGCGTACATTAACTTCGAATTCCACCTGCTCACGGATCTTTTCCAGACGGCGCTGCCGCTTTTGACTGATCAAAACCGCAACAGAAAGCACGATAGCGAATATCGACAGTATCGTGTCAAGCACGTTGAACGGAGCCCGGTCAAATGGTTGCAGTCCTTTAATCAGTCCGAAGTTCCAAAGCAGGTAAAACCCAATGAGGGGCGAGGAATGCAATTAAAAGCCACACGCTACCCAATATATCCGAAAGCAGGATTGCTGCCCGGTCGGCTGGCCCTCCTTTGGGATCAGGTACAGAACGCAAAACAGATTTTCCCTTCATTCTTTCAATCGTTAAAGCATTCCCCACACCAAGATCATTTATCCTGTGAAAGTATGACGGCCGAGTAAGGTCCTACCGATATACTGGCTGAATGCTGATATCCGTCGCATTCCTGTTGTTCGGCATTGGTATCCGGCACATTATAATCACCGAACTCCTGGTCATAGCCTTCCCAATCGCTGTTGAAACGAATCTTCCACAGTCCCGCGCCCGGCATGCCTATCCGGTAATCGGAGTAGGCTTGTCCTGAGAAGTTCAGCACAACGACTGTGGTATCTCCCGGCCCTCCCTCCTGCCAGCGCTGAAACACCAGCATTTTCTTCTCATTATCAACCCGGATGACTTCGGTGTTTCGCCCGCTTAATCCTTCGCTGATACCGTCTTTATTCAAGCGTAGACGGATCAGGTCGCGGTGCAAGCGTACGAATCCGTTGAATTCCTTCTCCCGGTTCCATTCAATGGGGTCAGTATCAGAAAACCAGCGGTCTTCCAGAAGTTCATGTCCCTGGAAGATCATCGGGATCCCGGGCGAGGTGAGCACCATCGCCATGCCGAGCGATGCGCGTTTTTTAGAATACCAGTTATTCACGTCACCGTCGGAAATCTCTTCGGCCACCCGGGCTTTCCCATTGGCCACCTCGTCGTGACTTTCGGTATAAATGATCCTGTGAAATGGATCGCCGCTATATTGTCGCATCAGCGCCGCTTCCATTGCACACATATCCCTTTCTGCATCATCAGGAGCTATAATCGCATTGCGCACAGGGTGCACGAAATCACCATCCCATTGTGCACCAAAGCCCAACCCATCACCGTCTGTCGGGTTAGTGATGCTATCCAGACCATGCAGGTCTTCTGCGATGGTCAGTTTCCAGGGAAATTTTTCAGCGATCTCATTGTTGATCCAGCGGAGCAGGCTAAGCCCGTCTTCCAGCATGCTGCCCGGACTCTCATCAGCGTGTACGTTCCTGATGTAGGGGATCATATCCATCCGCAGTCCGTCCACCCGGTATTCTTCCAGCCACATCAAGGCATTATCGCGCAAGTATTGTCTGACCTCTCCCCTCCCATAATCAGGACGGGTATCACCCCAGGGTGTTTCCGATTTCCAGTCATTATAAAAATAGATACCGCCTTTGCCGTTTTCTGACCAGCCGTCAAACTGCCAGAGATCGAGGTCGCTGGGGCCGAAGTGATTGTAAACCACATCGAGGATAACAGCGATGCCCTGCTCGTGCGCTGCTTTTACCAGACTTTTGAACGCGTCGGGGCCGCCGTATTCCGATTCGATTGCGAAAGGCTGGGTAGGGTTATATCCCCAGGAAAACCCGCCGGGAAATTCGAAAGGAGGCATCACCTCGATGGCATTGATTCCCAGCTCTTTCAAATATGGCAGCTTTTCGATTACACCATACAAGTCCCCGGGCTTTCCCTCTTCTTTAACATTAAAGGTACCGGTATGAAGTTCGTAGATCACCAGTTTATTCCATGAGGGCATTTGGTATTCAGTTTCGCCCCAGTCAAACCGGTTACCGTCATAAATCACGCCATTGCCTGCGGAGTTGGTCATTTGTTTGGCATATGGATCATTCCGGAAAAACTCACCATAAGGTGTTTGCAGATAATATTTATATTCATCGCCGGTTTTGGCCTCCGCTGCCGTGCCCGCCCAGTACCCGTTACCTTCGTTTTCCAGCGGGAGAGAGGTTTTATCAAAATCATTAAAGCTGCCAGTCACAAAGACGGCGTCGGCGTTCGGTGCCCAGACACGGAAGTGGACACCCTGTTCAAGCGGCACGGCACCCATGCCGGCCACCGTTATATTAGTGGGTAAAGATGTAGTTTTCATAGACCGCTTAATAAACAATCAGTGTAAAAAATGTTTGCTGCCCGTAACCGGTAATTTGACAAAGCTGACTTTCAATCAATAAAATCGCCGTGGACCATTTCATCTGCTTCAGGCATTATCCCTTTCTTGTTTGCTGTAAGACTTCCGTTTTTTTAGGTTTACCGTTTTGTTACGGTTATTTTCTTCGGCCGCGTCAATAGAATGCGTACAGGTCAGGTCGTCTTCCTTTTCTGCCAGTTTTGCGATCTGCACATAGAACTTATGCAACTGATCAAGTTCCTTTTCGGTCAGGTTTTCTATATCCACCATCCGGTTGCTGGTTCCTTCATGGGAAGCGATAAGTTCATTCAGTTTCAAATGGATCGCTTTGGAATCTTTGTTTTGTGATTTCTGGATCAGGAAAACCATCAGGAAGGTGATAATGGTCGTCCCGGTATTGATGATCAGCTGCCAGGTCTGGGAATATTTGGCTACCGGGCCAGTGGCAGCCCAAATAACCACTGCTGACACTGCGAGAATAAAGGCAGCAGAACTGCCGGTAGCTTTAGTGGCCCATTCAGAAAAGCGTTCAAAAAGGTTTTTCTTTCGTTTCATAGATTGTACCGGGAAGCCCCGCAGAAGACCTGCAGGGCGATATCACAAGTTTAGGAATGCATTTGTTTTTTTAAGTGACGTGTTTATTGATTTTCTAAAATTCCAATAGCTTCTTCATTGCCTTGTTGCGCGGCCAGGTCAAATGCGCTAAGCCCCCGGTTATCCGTTAGATTCCGGTTTGCACCGTTCGCCACCAATAAGCGGATCATCTCGTTGCGTCCAAACATGGCGGCGAACATCAGGGCCGTACCGCCGTTCCCATGCTGAAGATCAAGGTCTGCCCCGTACCGGATCAACAAGTCGGCAATAAGCGGGTAACCCTTAAAGCAAACACCCATCAGGGCGGTATTACCGCCTGCGTCCCCGGTATTGACATCCGCGCCCGCTTCGAGAAGCAACTCTGCGGCATCCGGCTGGTTGTTGTAACAGGCAATGATCAGCGGCGTATAACCTTTCTCGTCACGGCTGTTAACTTCCATCCCGTCGCGAAGCATCCGGTTTAGGGTATCCAGGTCACCGGTTCGGGCTGCCTGGAAGAATAAGGTATTGTTGACATCCATATTAAGCAGGGATTAATCTTGATTTTTCGCGTTCCCAAACCCTGTGTCCCTTAATGGCGGTAATAAAGTCATTGATCAGATCCTTTCCTATTATGACGCCCGGATCATCTTTCACTTTTTGCGAGAAACCGGTAGCGGCCAATATGGCCTCCGTTCCATCTTCAAACGCGATAACCTTGCAATGCTTGAACGCTTCGTTCAGAAAATGTAAAGCATTAGCCTCGGCATCCAAACCCTTCCCACCAGCTACATATACCGCATCGAACAATACAGAAGCGGCACCAAGAAAGCTCTGGTCTGCTTCTATGCCATCATCGATCAAACCCAGTTTCGGAGCGATAACCTCTGCAACAGCGCCCTCGGCTTCCAAAGCAGCTTTGACGGCGTTAAGGGACTGTGCTTTTACGCCCTCTGCTGCCAGGATCGCGATCTTACGGCTTTTGATGGTGTCCTTGATGGTATTGGCCATACTTAAGGCAGGTGAAATTTTTACGGCGCTTTTACCTTTTACAGGTGCATAATCTGCCGGATCGCCATCTGCCGGTATATTCTGGTTGAGAACAGGTCCTTCAGGTACCTGCAGGCCAAGGCCGTCAGCCACCATTTTGGCCAGTGCCGTATCAATCTGCAGGAGCACGCCCAGCATCCGTTCACGGACCGCGACGGTTTTCACCTTCCCAAGTTCAAAGGTTAATGCGTCGATGATGTGGTTCTTTTCCGGCTGCGACTGGCTGTTGAAGAATAAACTTGCCTGGCTGAAATGATCAAAGAAACTTTTGTTCCTTGCCCTGGTTTTGCGGGCCTCGATCCGCTCCTGGTAACTTACAAAGCCGCCATCTGCCTCCTTTACCTGCTGCGGGTCATTGTTCCCTAAAGAATTTGGCCCGTAACTCGTTTTTCCCTTATTGATCATTTGGCGCATATGCCCGTCGCGCTGGTTATTATGGACGGCGTTGAGCGGACGATTGATCGGGATCTCCTGGAAGTTAGGACCTCCCAGGCGGCTCAGCTGGGTATCCGTATAAGAGAACAGGCGGCCCTGCAACAAGGGGTCATTGCTAAAATCAATCCCCGGTACGATGTGTCCCAGGTGAAACGCGACCTGTTCGGTCTCCGCAAAAAAATTGTCCGGGTTCCTGTTCAACGTCATTTTACCGATACGTTCAACGGGCACCAGTTCCTCCGGCACCAGCTTGGTCGGATCAAGCAGATCGAAATCGAACTTGAATTCGTCTTCTTCCGGTATGATCTGCACGCCCAGCTCCCATTCCGGAAAGGAACCGCTTTCAATGGCATCCCAAAGATCACGGCGATGAAAATCCGAGTCTTTACCGGAAATATTCTGCGCCTCGTCCCATGCCACGGCGTGGACGCCTAACAAGGGCTTCCAATGAAATTTAACAAAACTGGCCTTACCTGCTTCGTTGATGAACCGGAAGGTATGTACACCGAACCCTTCCATCATCCGGAGGCTGCGCGGTATCGCACGGTCGCTCATCGCCCACATAATCATATGGGCCGATTCCGGCGTTAATGAAATAAAATCCCAAAAAGTATCGTGGGCAGAAGCCGCCTGCGGGATCTCATTATCCGGCTCGGGCTTAACGGCATGGATAAGGTCAGGGAATTTCATCGCATCCTGTATGAAAAATACGGGCATGTTGTTGCCTACCAGGTCAAAGTTTCCTTCTTCGGTATAAAATCGCACGGCAAAGCCCCGTACATCCCTGGCCAGATCGGTGGAACCTTTCGATCCTGCCACCGTTGAGAACCTGACGAATACCGGAGTTTCCCTTTCGGTGTCCAGTAAAAATTTTGCTTTCGTAGCTTTCGAAACATTTCCGTAGGCCTTGAAAATGCCATGCGCCCCCGAACCGCGGGCATGTACCACCCGCTCCGGAATGCGTTCATGATCAAAATGAGTGATTTTTTCCCGTAATATAAAATCTTCCAGAAGGCTTGGCCCCCGGTCACCGGCTTTCAAAGAATTCTGGTCGTCGTTGATGGCGAGACCTGTATTGGTGGTCATTGATTCCCCGGTGGCGTCGGCAGTATGGGCTTTCAAATTTTCCGTTTTCGCGTTCTCTGGTTGCCGTGCCAGCTTTTGATCTATAGCACTTTCAGTGCCTTTTTTGGGTGGCGTATTTTTCTTTTCCATATTTTCCGGTTAAATCATACCCCCTGAGACTAATTGGGTATCCAGGTCTATCAATCTTGTTTATCAAAAAACGGAACTATTCTTAAATTGTTTGAAAATATTTATATTAAAACGAAAATTTAATAGATAAAATAGCCCAGGCATCAAATACAGCAAATTGAAATCCAAGCCGCTGGGTATAGTTATAAATGATCATTAATTGGGTTTCTATAATTTCATTTTGAAAAAACAACCGTTAGTACTTAATTTTGAATAACTGATTAAACCAAATGATGAGCGGAAATAACATCCCCTATCATGATCGTTGACTTATATCCTACACCACCCAAAGTAAGCCCAGGTTGTCTATGTGGGAAAAATACCCGTTCATCGCTTAAGCGTGTGCCACGAACCCTGCTCATGAAAACTTTACTATTCTGGCTTCCCTTGAAACGATATCGTTGCATGTCTTGTAAGAAGACGAGATGGGAATTAAATTTGTAATAGGATTACAGTGTTCTTTTACGTTTCGTTTCACTGTTTGAAATCAGGAGATTCACTAATGATTCACTTTAAAAAAATGATAACTTGAACTGTGACGCCATGGACCTCCCAGATACTCCCATAAGTCAAGTCCGGTGGCCGTGACCGTAAATGGTTTGAAATTCCCCATTAGCTCGGTCAGCAAATCTTTGGATGCCGCCGGCGTCACTTTATTTTGAATGGTAATGTGGGGTTTGAATGGTTGCCGGTCCTGCGGAATTAACACCTTGTGAAAATATTGGCTTAATTTCCGATGAAACTCCTGCAATTCTCCCGAATCAATTTCGTAAGCCACACCTGCGCCGAGGTGACGCAAGCCGGTAACCTCCACATCAAAAGCGTTGTATCGTAAACTGCTGAAATATTTCGGCGTATCCGCTTCATTCGGCAACTGGTGAAATAAAGTCAAATGTGCTTTGAGAAAATTCCGCTCCGGTGGGAAATACCTCATCCGCAATTCATTAAAGAATGCCTGGCTTTTCTCATCCAGCCTAAGGGTCAATATCATTGGGTTTTGTTCCGTCTGCATTTCTCCGAACAGTATTTAACTTTTTCCCAAACTTTTTCCCACTTTTTGCGCCAAACAAAGGGTTTGCCGCATGTAGTACATATCTTTTGTGGTAAATTTTCCCTTTTAACCCCTCGCATGCTTCCAATCCTTTTTCATGGCAGCGTAAACTTCATTCGCCTCCGCTGCTTTCCATCTGGCATAAAATACTTTAGCCGCATCTGCTTTTTCCAGATCACCCGTGCCCCGTTCCAACAAGACGTGATCCTGCGCCGCATCATACTTCCTGCCTCCACTGTAATTCGCGTAACGACGCGCCCGCGTGTACCCCATCTGCAAGTATTTCCGGGCCATATCTGCGCCTACAAAATCGCCGGACGCTAAGTATTCATTAAACAAATTATAGATTTTTTGGCTGCTTTTCTCAGCAATTGCTTTTGTTTTAAAGCGCCAATATTTCCCGATCTCACTTTTGTAAGGTTCACAGATGAGGACGCCTTGTTCGCCTTTACCCACCTTATATCGTTCAGGATATTTCTTATAGTCAATATCGGATTTCCATGCGTATTTCGACGCATCGAAATTCAGGTAGCTGGGTTGTTGCATTAATTAACCAACAAAAGAAGAGGCCTAATGTTGCGCATCCCTTTAAAACGATCAAATGTTTGTTACTTCCTAACCGCGAATTATCTTATCAAGTTTGTAAAGGCTTAAGCGGCGAGATGTCAGGATGTTGAGCTACAACGCATATGGTCCAAGACAGTCTTTAAATAACGTTTGGGCAAGTTATCGCACCTCGCCTGGTAAAATAACATCAAGCTTAATTTTCAAGCGAAATCAAGGAAGCCCAAAGCTGTTGTGAGCGATCACGATTTCATAAAAAGATAGCGTGCAAAACAATATTTATTCAATAATAATCGATGCTCATCATCATGGATAAACAGCCGAATTATGAATCGTTCTTTCTCGATGTAATTCGGCACTAACTTCTCCTCTCACTTTCTGTGCTCCTCATTGTCTTAAACGATATCTCATCAAAACGTTTATCGGTATTAGTCTCTATTGTCTCTTACCCACCTCCATTAAAATATTTACCCTTCCTTCAGCTACAACTTCAGGTTGTATTTGTAATTTTACGGAGTTTTATATTATTCTATGAACGAACAAGCCAGAGCCCGTGCACATCGCGAACAATTTGGGCGCAAGATAGCGCTTGAGCGAAATTACAGAGCCTTAAGTTTGGAGCAACTGGCGGAACTCACGGCTATCGATGTTGCCATGCTCAGGAATATCGAAGAGACCTCTATAGATTTTTCGATAGAATATATGTTTACATTATTCGAGGTACTTAACATTGATACACAGGACTTTTTCTCTGATTTTAAATAAAAAAAATCCAATATAAGCTCGCTGATATTTCAGTCCCTATTATATTTTTTCTACAGCAGATCATACATGAACGAAAGGCATTATGTATAATACGGAGAAGTTGACCAGGTGATTCCGTGGCAAATTGACCACCTAAAGTGCTGGCGAACGAGCGCAGCGAACGCTGTAGAAGCGTTGTCAAAAGTAGTTATTTAAAGTGTGTTTTGCAGATAGCTTTTTTCGGGCTCTGCCGGCCTTCTTTTTCTCATCGACTCTCCCTTAAGTTCCATCCGGTGCGCATCATGCACGATACGGTCAAGGATAGCATCAGCGATCGTCTTTTCACCAATGACCTCATACCATTTACTGACCGGCAGTTGAGAGGTAATGATCAATGACGTTTTACCGTGCCTGTCCTCAATGATCTCCATCAGTGCAGCCCTGCTCTGCGCATCAAAAGGCTGTATACCGAAGTCATCCAGGATCAGTAGTTGCTGGCGTTCCAGTTTGGCGACATCCTTCATATAGGAACCATCTGCCTTAGCCATCTTCAGCTTAGCAAAGAGCTTGGGTGTGCTGGCATAGAACACGCGGTAACCCAGTATGCAGGCTTGGTGTCCGATAGCAGAAGCGATATAGCTTTTGCCGATACCGGTGCTGCCTGTGATCAACAGGTTCTCATTCCGGTCAATAAAGTGGCAGTCTGCCAGGCGCATTACCTGATTGCGGTCGATACTACGGTCGGCATGGTAGTGGATGTTCTCTACCGAGGCCTTATAGCGGAACTTAGCATACATGATCGTACGCTCTATGCGCCTGTTCTGCCGGTCGTCCCATTCGGCCTCTACCAGGTGGGCCAGCAGTTCATCAGTAGTGTATTCAGCGGTCTGGCCCGTTTCCAGGCAGCTTTTAAAGGCATGGTACATGCCAAAGAACTTCAGCTTGCGAAGTTTGTCCAAGGTGTTCGTGTTCATATCGATCTATTTATTAATGGTTATTTATAGTAGTTCTCTCCACGGATATTGTCATGGCTGGGCATAGGCAGTTCGTCAGCAAATAAGCTATCCTCGTAGCTGTCCATCTTGTTCTCCAGTATCTGCTGTATGGTCTTGTAGTTATAAACGCCATAACCGAGTGCACGCCTGCAAGCGCTGGCCAGCCTTTCGTTACCTGCCTTACGCGCCAGGCTGAGGATACCGATACAGGAGCGGTAAGCTTGTTCCGGGTGTTGCTTCCGGTCCAGTATCTTCAGGATGTAAAGCCTCACATCCTCATGAATGGATGCCGCCCATTCCAGGAACTTATCTGGTGTCCATTCGGTCATAAAGCGGTGTGTCGAAGCCAGGTGGTCTTTATCCGTAGTATAGCTGTAAGGGCTTTTGATACGCCTGTGCATGGCAATGCGTTCGTAGTGGTAATAGACCTCTACGTTGGTGCGGGAATACAGCAGTTTGACCTTCCTGCCGATGAAGCGGTACGGTACGCTGTAGTAGTGTTTGTCGATACCAAGACAAACATGCCCGTTCTTCATTACGGTGGCCTGGTGCTGCCGTTTGAACTCATAACGTAATGCCGGTAATGGCGAGAGAGCCTGGCGTTCTATCTCCTCGAACTGGAGCTTTCTGCTGTAATTGCGGCCTTTCAGCGGCTGGCTGTTATGTGCTTCTAAAGCGGCTTTGACCGCTGTGTTCAGTTCTGCAAGGGTATGATAGGCCTCTTTGCGAACAGGTGCGTAGATACGGCTGTAAACGATCTTAACAGCTCCTTCTACCAGTGCTTTGTCGCGAGGGCGGTACGCCCTCGCTGGTAAGATGGTCGTTCCGTAATGGTCGGCAAAGTCGGCAAAGGTCTCGTTCAGTGTTGGCTCATAGCGGTTGCTTTTGGTAACGGCAGCCTTCAGGTTGTCGGGAACGATGGCGGCAGGTACGCCGCCATAAAAGTGCAGGGCATTCTCGCAGGCTGCTATAAAGTCTTCTTTCTGCTGGCTCAGCACAGCTTCTACGTAAGTTAGCTGACTGGCACCAAGGATAGCAACGAACACCTCGGCCTCGATGACCTCACCGGTATCCTTGTCCGTTATGCTTAGCTTTTCACCGGCAAAGTCCACATACAGCTTATCACCGGCTTTATGATCCAGGTGCATCGTGGGGTTCACGCGGGCTTTCCACTGGTTGTAATAAAAGCAGAACTGGGTGTACTTGAACCCGTCAGGGAACTCTTTGATATAAGCTTCCCACAGGATGCGGCGGTTCATGCCGACACGCTTTAACTCTTTATCTATCTGCGGGAAACAGCGCTGCAGGGCCACCATGCGCTTGTCCGGGGGGCGTTCACTGCTTTTGCCAAAGAAGTCCTCCAGCTCTTTATCATTAAGGGTATTGATCTCTTCGAACGTAAAGCCGCTGGCATCGAACGCAACAAGGTACTTCTTTGCGGTATTGCGTGACACGCCGGACTGGGCCGCTATCGATAGCTTGCTGCGGCCCTGGCTGTACATCCTTAGGATCTGTCTTATCTTACTCATGCTTATCGTAGTGTTGGCCATTAGTGAAGTTGTTAAACCTCAAAAATAGGCCTGCTTCTACAGCATAAGTGGCTCGTTCGGGGTGGTCACTTTCCCGCGGAATCAGGTGGTCACTTTCCCGCGGAATCGGTGGTCAGTTTCCTCCGAAATCAGGTGGTCAATATCAGCGAATTCTCCAGGCATTAGGCATAACGTTATAAGTAAAACTGCGTTTCTCGCCAGGTATTTTCCTGATGAATGTCTAATTACAACGATTCTTCGCTATTTTAAGGTCACTTAGACGCCCACAACAACTTATAGCAAACATGCAATTTATCTAACCGTTGACTCTTGCAACTTTTCGTTTAATTCCACGTAAGAATCTCAAAATAAAGAAAGGATATGAATAATTTCAAGTTCAAAATTCTGTTACATTTGATCAATCTTTTCAGTATGGCTTCTTTAGAGAAATATTGGAAACATGGGATCACCTTTTCTTTTAAAAAACGAAAATAAGTACCTTTTTTGGACCTGAGGATGAATGCTACGGATGCCATCGAAATTAAGAACTATGCTGCACGCGATGAAAGTAAATTCGGCTTCTGATATTTTTTTCAAAGTCCTGTTTAGGTTTACTTATAAAATAGAGTGATAGTAAATAATGCTCCGTTTAGTGGATTACTTTCTGCCCAAGTTCTCTATATAAACCCAGCACATAAAATTTTTCACTATCAATCCCTTCTTGTTTTAAATCGGGCGCTTTATCGAAGATTCTTTCCAGTACAGGCGGGAGGATTTCAATTCCCTGATTTTTCATCGTGACTCTATAAAACTCGAGTTGGGATTTGCCTTTAATTGTTATTTCCGAACAGTAAGGACTGAATTTAATGGGTTTGTTCAATAGATTGTCGATCTCACGCGCAATCTTTTCGGCATATAGCAAAAGCTTCCGAGGATCTTTAGTGTATAGAATGCCTTGTTCTTTTGCGTGAGCAAATTATTTTTGATAGTAGGAATGGGAAATAAATGTCCCGTTTTGTGAAAAACGGTTGATGGTTTATTAAATAACAAACTAAACATAGCCGCGATTGTCTGCGGCACTAAAATTGTACGCGGAAAATCTGTAATAGCGGCGCCTTCGAGGGGGGCCGCATGGTGCAATAAAATTCATGCAAGAGATACATACTAAGATTAAGTCACTCGTTAACACGATCAGATTTATCAGAGAGAAGAAAAATTATTCCCAGGCTTACATAGCTGCAAAACTTTCAATAAGCCAGAATGCCTATAGTAAAATGGAACTTGGAAACAGTACGTTAACGGTGGAGCGCTTGTTAATGATTGCCGAATTACTGGAAATGACCGTTCCTGAGTTAATCAACTATCCGGCACCTACTCCTATTGCGAGGCAAGGAAAACATACCCCCTAAAAGATCGTATCGTCATGGTGTTGGAAGGCGTTTTCAAATTCACTTTTTCTGATGGTAACTGAGGCAACTATCAGGTCATTGTCGAAAATCATGTTAAAAATTTCAACGGTGGTATCTATGTATATTTCAAATTCAAGATATTGGAGCGTTATGTTTTTGTGATTCGCATTGATTTCAGCTATCCGTTCTTCGATAAGCTTTTTAAGATGGTATGTGCCGGAAAGCGCGGGTGTAGTACCCGTAACAAGCGTTTTGCAATACGCCTGAATTTCCGATACAAAGGGGTCGGTAGAGGGATGGAAAACAGCATTAATAACTTTCATTTTCTGACGTAACGGATTAAGCCACCTGCTGCTGATTCAATAAGCAGGAGTAGGCTTTGCCAGCGATAAAGGGATTGTAAATTAGGTTTTACGCACTGACCGGAAATAAGGTTTCTTTCGTGAAAGTAAGTAGGGCTTCAACGGATTACCTCGTATCTACGCAATAGAAACCTATGTGGGAAATTAAAATCGCCGCGGGCACATCGCGTAATAGCTTAATTTTCTTCCGCACGGGGAAATTCTACTAAAGCTAGGCATAAACGATGCTTACGCGAAATGCTGTAATAGTTTTTCAGCATCGGCATTATATCTCTCGATCCATTCCTGAAGTTTGATATCAGCGCACACCCATCCTGTTGATTCTTCCTTAACGAATACAAAATGGTGAGATTTGCCGGCTGCCCGGACATGGCGGTGACTGAATAAAGATTTTTCATTGCCAACTGAAACGATAATGACATCTTCATCGAAATCAGCAGGGCGTGGCAGGACAACCCGCGCCTCTAAAAAAGATTTTTGTAATGAAGTAAGCATTTTAAGATAAATATAGGTGTTGTTTATCCGTTACTTAAAAACAATATCGGCAAATATAATAATCTGCCCGGATCTTGATTAGTGAAAAAAAGTTATTTTTATTTTCACTATATGATTGCCGCTTAAGCGAGACTTACTAATAAACTGCCCTCAAAAACATAAAATCCAATAAACTGGTAATGATTGCATTATGATAGCGAACAAAAGAAAGGGATTTTCGCATAATTTTTTAAATGAATGTATTCAATGAATGACCCTTATTTGGATTCACTTAAATATTTAGTATTGATTAAAGGCAACACGCTGCTAAGTGTCTCCCATGAAGCCAAACAACTTTCAGAATTGATAACAAGGCAAACCAACCACCAAATCGCAGAAGTAACGATCCTGCGTCTTTATGGTTTCATGACGCAAAAATTTCCACCTTCAGCATTCACCAAAAATACATTGGCGCAGTTCTGCGGTTTTGAAAACTATGTTGCATTTTGTGAGGAACAAGAAAGCAGGTTAGAATAACTCCATTCATAGATTAATCTTAAGCCATCTTAAATAACGCATCTATAACACAGCGACAAACTGTGAAACACGTCTCGTGTTTCCAAACTTTTTGCTGATTGTAGCGACGATAAGCCGATTCGTCCCCCCAAAAACCTACTGAATGATATTATTCATCAGGCCGATATTAACTTTTACGTCTACAGTAAAACGACATTATTAGTTGGTCAAAGAAAACTTTTTAAATTATCAATGCCGGCTTCTTCTACTCCCCGACATATTAGACGAAGCACGACATTCCTTGGACTCTCGTTGAGGCTTTTTCTCAGGAAAGTGAAGTTTCATTGTCAGGTGAATTACTATTCCTTCTTTTGTAGTATATCGCAGCACTGCACATCAATATTAATATGATTAATCCCGATTCGACAGCCAGATGACCGGTCGGGATAAAAAGCGAAGTTCCTGATAACATAACCATAGCGTCAGGTAACAATAGGCCGGCGAGAGGAAAACATAAGAACATTCTAAGTATTAATAATTTTTCCATAAATACATCGGTTTAGTATGACTATGCAAAATTAATAAACATTTTCTTAATAATCAGGCAATTCTGACAATTATCTGAACAGTTAGAACATTTACTACGGTATTAGAAATCGCCCCCTATTACCAAGCCAGATCATCATCGTTTTTGCGAAACAATATGAGTACAGCCGCAAAAAGCAGCAGCGTTAATAATGTTTTTGTGATCATGTTTCTCCCCTCAAGTTTTTTTGTCTGAATATTTCCAAAGCCACCCGTTCTGCATTTACCCCTAATTCGTCCAGCCTGCAACATTTACTGCGAATTTTTTCAGGCAGGGTGTCAACGGTTTCAATGAGGTCCACATGAAAATGGCAGAGATCATCCATTTCCGGGTTTCCATCCAGACTGTCAAACAAAGCATAAGCTAACTCCCGATCAACTCCCAAGTCGAATTCACCAAAAGGCTCATAGCTTCCCGGTGTTTTAAGGCTGATCAATAAGTAAAATGATGATTCCATGGTAAATAAGTTAGGCCCCAAACCGGGGCCGTATCATTAGCATCAATACTAGTTACTTGATCTCGATCTGGCGACGAACAATTTTTGCTTCCTCGCGCTTCGCAATATCAATTTTCAGCACGCCGTCCGTATAAGACGCCTCGATGCTTTCCGCATTCGCGCTTTCGGGCAGGGTAAACGAGCGAACCCAGGAATTGTAGCTGTACTCACGCTTGCTGTAATTCTTCGCAGCATCATTGTGTTCGATTCTTCGTTCCACAGCCACGTTTAGCACATTACGGTCAAGGTTCAACTTGAACTCTTCCTTCTTCAAACCGGGCGCAGCCAGCTCTACGTGATAGTGATCTTCAGTTTCACTAATATTAGCAGCAGGCACGCGGGTGGTCAGTCGGTCATTAAAGAATGTGTCATTGAAAACGGAATCAAATACGTCATTAAGGCCGGGAATTAATGAGTTGCTGTTTTTTGCGGGATTAAATTTAACCAAAGTCATAGGTCTTTCCTCCTTAGTAGATTAATGATTTGAAACTTATGATGTTAATTAAACTGATTGGAAACAATCAAGTACTGTGCCATGAGCTTTAATGAGAATATTTACTGAAAAAAGTTCAGTTTTTATGAAAAATTTGCAGTGTGAAATCTCATTTTTTTGGAATTGTATACTTCGATATAAAACTCATCAGGTCGGTCACATTAGTGCTGCCCGCAGTTAGTATAGCGCCGCTGAGTGCTTTTTGAATCGCGAACCACTAACAATTTGCAGAAAAAAAGTCATAAAGGATCAATAGTAGATCGGTGCAGCAGTAATAATATTTTAATTACTTCTGCCACCTTAGCCAGGCGATAATGAATAAATGTAATCATAACATTGCCGCCCAATAGGTATTAGTCACCGAATAGTACAGATGATCCCACTGCACAAGGGTTATTAAATGATATTGGGGCAATTCATGACTATCCATAAAAACGTCCAGAAAGTGGATGGAGAATTTTCCCGTAACCCTGCACAATATAGGGGCAGTGGCAACCGGATATATTTTGTAGCTGAATCCTTTTCCCTATGCGTTAGTTATGCGTGGACCCATTTACAAAATTTTTTTATCAAAAGTTGCCTGCTTCAAACTACCCTGTTATAATACATCAATCAGAGATGTTTTTAAGCTGCTTCCAGCAACGCTTTTACCCTTCCAAGTAAATGATCGAGATCAAATGGTTTAGGTATAAAGTCATTAGCCCCAGCGTTCATAGCGATTGCCTTGCCATCCCCGCTTGCAGATATGACCATAACCGGAAGATTTTTTGTAGTAGGGTCTTTTCTTAGATTACGCAGTACCTGGTCGCCGGACAGTACCGGCATCCATAAGTCAAGTACCACAAGATCGGGATTTTCACTACCGACAAGGTTGGCGACGTTAAGACTGTTAAGCTCAGGGATCACTTCATAGCCTTCTTCTTTTAACACTAATTCGACAAGGTCTAATATCCCCTCATCGTCATCACAGATCAATATCTTAGCGGCCATTATCACCTCCATTTTTACTGGGATAATTAGAAGTCAGCGGTAAGGTAAAGCTAAAAGTCGATCCTTTGCCGGGTTCACTTTCTACCCATAGTGTACCATTGTGGTTGCTGACAATCGAAGCACAGATGAAAAGCCCGATACCCATCCCGGGAAATTTTTGCTGGACGTCTCTCACGCGATAGAACCGGTCAAATACTTTAGCCTGTTCATCTTTAGCAATGCCAACACCGTGGTCGGTCACCGCGACTTTGATAAAGCCGCTCAGCACGGAAAGATGTACTCCAATTTTCTTATGATCCGGGGAATATTTAATTGCATTGCTCAGCAAGTTAGTCACCACCTGGGTGATGTGAGATTCATCACCATTAAACTGGACACCTGTCTGGCCGGTTATGATGATCTCGTGGGTCCCGCTGCCATGTTGGATGCTTGCCACGGTTTCATTAATCATACGATCAAAATCAAATGGCGCTTTGTGCAACTCGATCATGCCGGACTGAATGCGCGAAACATCCAGCAGTTCCCCGATCAGGTTGTTAAGGCGTTCGACATATAAGCTCGTTTTACCAACCGATTCCCGAAGCTTTTCATCGTCATAGTTTTTAATGAGACGGTTAATGATTTGCACATAGCCCTTGATTGTTGTCAACGGGGTTTTAAGTTCATGACTGGCAATGGACAGGAAATCATCTTTGCGCTGCTCGATGGCCCGACGGTCGGTAATATCTTCGATGGCGATCAGAATGCGGTCCTTGTACTGTCCCTCCAGTTCGATGCGGTGTGCATTAAGCAGCATGAGCTTTTTACCAATATGCGGAAAATCATGCGCAACCTCAAAATCTGTTACCGGGTTATTGGTCGGCAAAATCTGCTCCAGCAACTCTTGTAATTCAGGTATATTCCACTGTCCGTTACCCAGGTCGTAGAGTTTTTTGCCTTCAGTTTCCTCACGGGTGACTTTAAATGTATTGATGAAATGATCGTTGACACTCAATACTTTCAGATCAGGAGAAAGCACGATCAGGCTCTCCCGAACGGTCTGCACGATGCTGGCCAGATATTCCTCATTTTCGCGGAGGTCTTTGGTACGTTCCTGGATTCGCTGTTCCATTTTCGCATGGTTGGACTTCACCTCATCTTCGGCTTTTTTGCGGCGTGAAACGTCGTTTTGAACACCGATGAAGTAATTAACCTGGTTGTCCCCGTCTTTGATCGGTGACATATATAGTTCATTCCAAAAAAGCGTTCCATCCTTTTTATAATTTCGGATGTCTACTACAGCATTGGTACCGTTATCAATCGCATCACGGAGAGTATGCCGGGCAGTCTGATCGCGGTCGTCCTTTTGCAAGAAACGACAATTGTGGCCAATGATCTCAGAACGATGGTAACCGGTGATGTCTTCGAACGCCTTATTGCAATAAATTATAGGGTTGTCGGGTTGCCTGTTATCGGTGATTATAATGCCGGACAGGGAAGCATCCAGCGCCTTTGTCAATAATTCAAAATCTTGTTTTGAGGTGTTGTTTGAAAAACTAAATTCCCCATTATATAAACTATCCAATGTATAAATAAGCTATGTAGTTTTACTTGTCATTCTTTATTTTCCTGCATGCTGGAGGCAATAATTATTCCAAACCGCCTTACAGGTAAAAGGCTGTCCATCGCAGCCAATGAACTATACACATGGCTTTAAAACATCCTTTTTTTGATACACTTTTCCGAAGAATATTTATCGTTTTAACAGCCATTTAGCAGCCGTTTCCTTATCATCAAAAAAAGCAACTTGTACGGTGTCATATTCGGAAGGCAGGCTCTTGCCTGCCGCGATCCGGCTAAAAGTGCTGGGTGAGTATATCCAGGCGAATTTCTTCAGGCCGGCTTTGGCCATCGCCGGGAACCAGACTTCTGCACCCCAGTCTGACGCTTCCGACCAGTTACCTTTCACGGAAGTGTTATCATTTAATACCAGCGAGCATTGATTCTTTTTCATCAGATCAAGGAGTGTCTCGCAGCCTTTAACTACGGAATCATAGTTCTGGTATCCCTTCCAGTCCACATCCATATATTGGCCATCAGGCTGGTAATGGATGGTGATAAAACTACCTTCATAGTAGCTTTGCAGGTCTGTCGAGATGTCTGAAAACTCCTGCTGCCCGTTTAATGGCAGTAAAAAGAAAAAAGTTGAACCTTTGTCTAACGTGCTTTCGATCCAGAAACTGCCGCCATGACGCTTAACAATCTCCGAGGCGATAAATAGGCCCAGGCCAAGGCCTTGAAATCTCGCTGATGAATTATCGACACGGTAGAACCGATCAAACAGGCCTTTAAGGTGTTCTTCAGGGATACCTATCCCGAAGTCCTCTACCGAAACGATGAGGTTTTTATTTTCCTGCGCACAGCGTACGATAACCTGATCTGCATCTGGCGAATATTTGATCGCATTGCCGATCAAATTGACCATTACCTGTTCAATGCGGTGCTGATCACCACTATAAATAACCTGACAATCCGTATCCAGAATAATCTGGTGGGTATTTGTCGTATGCTGTATACTTTCAACAACTTCGCGCAACATGAGTTTAAAATCAAATTGTTCCTTGTGATAGACCATTTTCCCGGCATTGATGCGGGATACATCAAGCAGGTCTTCGATCAACCGGCCAAGCCGGTCCAGTTGCCGTTGCGCCTTGCCGATCAGCGGCTGGATGCGTGGTTGCTGATTGATCTCCCGCTGCGTCAATTGAAAAAACGCCTTGATGGTTGTCAAAGGGGTTTTCAGCTCATGGCTGGCGATACTGATAAACTCGTCTTTTTTGAATTCATTGGTCTTTTGCTGATGAATATTGGTATTGGTACCCACCCATAATACGATGCGGTCTTCTTCGATCAGGGGCAGCGCGCGTGACAAATGCCAGTAGTAGTTTCCATCAGCGAAACGTAAACGGAATTCAGTCAGGTATTCACGGCCATTATGAAGCGAGCGGGTCCATCTTTCCAGGGCACCAGGCAGGTCGTCCGGGTGAACGTAATTTCGCCAGCCGTTGCCTACAATGGTCTCATTGGAATCTTCCCCAAAGTCTTCACAAACAACATCATTAACATAATCGAGCGCGCCATCAGGTTTGGCAGTCCAAACCTGTTGTGGTACAGCATTCAGCAAAAATCGAAACCTTTCTTCGCTTTGCTTCAATCCGGTAATCGTCTGCTCTAATAAACGCTGCGTTTCGCTCAGTTCCTCATTGGTCGTTACCAGTTCCTCGTTAGTGGCCGCCACCTCCTCGGTCAGCGACTGTTGTTCACTGTAGCTTTCCTGAAGCAGCTGACGCGATTTTACCATTTCGGTAATGTCAGCTGCCGTAACGATGATACCGTTGACCCTCCCGTCAGGATCCTTGATCGGGTCATAATAGAAACTGATGTATTTTGTCAACTTTCCTGCATCACTTTCCACATAAAATATTTCCTCTTCCTGCCCATAAGCTTCACCGGTTTGATAGACATGCGCCAATAGCTCCGGAAAAGGTTGATCGATCAATTCCGGCAAAATATCCATTAGTTTTTGTCCGGTAATGTTTTCGAGATCTTTATACCAGAAATCTGCCAAAGGGCGGTTGGCGATCTCCACTATATATTCGGGGCCGCGCAGGATCATTAACGGATAGTGGGAATTCATCACCAGGTCCCGGAGATCGGATTCAACCTTCTCGGAATGCTTCCGTGCGCGAACCAGTTCAGTAACGTCGTAAGCAAATACCATAATGCCATCCGTAACGCCTGAGGCGTCTGTACGGGGCTGATAGGTAAAATTAAAATAACGGTCTGCCAATTTGCCGTCCGGATCGGTCAGCGGTACTAAAAGTTCATTTCCGTGATAGGCCTCTCCGTTATTATAAACTTTGCGGATAATGTCGCCAATTGGCTGATGTTCAATTTCCGGCAAGGCCTCAAATATTGGACGCCCGAGTAATTCCCTTTCCGGTAAGAATTCCTGGTACGGGCCATTAACCAGTTCGAAAATGAGCTGCGGGCCGGACAAAATGCAAATACCGGCGGGCGCTTTCATAAAAAAACGGTGTAACTTATCTCGTTCAAGACTCAGTTCCGCGGTGCGCTTATGCACACGTTCCTCCAGTGCGGCATTCAGCTGGTAAAGATTTTCCTGAGTGGAGTTTAATTCTTCATTGGTGGCGGCGAGTTCTTCATTTGCGGCGGCGAGTTCTTCATTCAGCGTTTGTTGATTCTGGAATTCCTGGCTAAGTTCGTAAGCCAGCGCGTTGTTCAGGATCGTTCCGATGTGAAAGGCTGTACTTTCGATGAATAAAGAATAATCCTTGTCAAGTCGCTTTCGTGCAGAAATCCCGCAGACGAACTGCCCCTGCATTTCGGCATCCCCGTGGGCTATTGGTGCAGCATAAGCTTCTACAAGGGCTTCAGGCCAAAAAAGGCTGATATCATCTGGATAAATAAAATGAATATCCTGAAGGTGACCATCGGAAACAAGTGCCAAACGATTGGCATCCCAGCCAGCGGCGGCCAGGATTGTAGTGTGGTCGTTGTTTCGAGTACCATAAATAGCAAAGCATGGAATGTCCGCCTGGCCCGTTTGCAAAATATCTTTGATAACTTGTAATGCTTCAGTTAATCGGCGTGCCTCGTTTTTCCGGTTCATCAGCGCGACAAGTAGCTGATTGCGGCGATCATTGATGACGCGGAAGCTGGTTTCCATCACGGCGTTAAAAACACCGCCAACGCTCCCATCTGCGGCTTTGATTGGCGAAAGTGTGTAATCAAAATAACATTCTTCTGTATAACCGTACCGATGCATGTAAAGTGGGGCATCAGGGCGACGGTAAGATGCGCCCTCATGTAAAACCGATTCAAATTCATCTTTTAAGCCCGCCCATATCTCTGTCCAGACTTGCGCACCTGGTTTACCTAAAGCCCAGGGATGCTTTTGGCCGGGAATAGTGCTCCAGGGTTCATTGTAAATCAAACTGAAATCGGCACCCCAGTATATAGCAATTGGAAACCCGGAATTAAGCACAATGCTGACCGCTGAACGTAGACTTTCCGACCACGACTCAGGTTTACCCAAACTGGTAGCTGACCAGTCGGTCTGTTTAATTAAATCATGATGTTCGCCGCTCCCGGCTAAAAAAGCATATTCCTTGTTCACGGTTATTTGGGCTTTTAAATGTTTCCACTTATAACTTAAAAACCTCCGAATTGTTGAAATAAACGTGTAGTTATATAAATTAATAAGATTCGAATTACTTACAGAATATCTACTAACTGCCCGCTTACAAGGTCATTGCGATCATGCTTTTAAGTATATGGAATTTCAAAAAAGACTGTCGTACCCTTTCCTTCCAAGCTTTCCAGACTGATGTTTCCGCCCTGACGGGTGATCAATTGTTTACATAAATACAATCCAAGGCCAGTACCTGGCTTTTGGCCGCCCGCCTGATAATAAGGCGTGAATAATTGCGCTTGCTTACTTTGAGGTATACCAACGCCTGTATCCGTCACTTCTACCTTAAGCTGATAGCCCCAATCGTAACCGATGAGTTTTCCGTTAACCAATATTGATCCTGATTGTGTGTATTTGATCGCATTGCTTATTAAATTCAAAAGGACTTGTTTGAGGCGGAAGCTGTCTCCATGAACTGTTATTCCCTCATCACTGTTCATTTGCAATTTTAATTCCAGTTTTTTATTCTCAGCCATAAATCGCATGGCTTCTACTGCGTCACGCAATGCATTCTTAGGATTAAAGGGTTCATATTTGTTATCGTCCGCATATCCTCGCTCCATTTTAGTGGCATCCAAAACATTATTAATGGTTTCCAGGACCAGCCCCGAAGCCAATGTAATAGATCCAATCTTTTGTTCCTGCTGGTCAGTTAAGGGTGTTTTTTTGATTGTTGAAACAGCACCGTTGATCGCCATCAATTTATTCCGGATCTCATGGCTCATAATTGCTAAAATCTCCGATTTTTGGCCAGCTAATCTGATCGCACGCCCGTTTTCTATACGGATCCGCTTTTCAGCCCAGCCTGCCCGGCGAACGTAAGCGATAAGTAAAACGATAAAGATCAGTACAGCGATCAGTGCAATACCGGTGAACGTATTTAAATCGCGTGTTGCTGATGCATAAGCTTGTAAGGTTGCCTCCCTGCTGCGTTCATAGGCGATCTGATCAATATCTTGTAATTGGCCCGTAAGCTGCCGAAGCTCCGTCAATAGATTAAGATTAGCAGAGACGAGGGCTTGCCCGGATAATGCCATCCTGCCGTATTGCGACCCCAATTGGGCTAACAGGCTTTTGGCGGCGGCGTCAGATAGTCCAGCCCTTTCCTTTTGTTGCTGACGAACGGTAAGCACTTTGACTGAATGTGTAGCATGCAAGGCATCCTTCAGCCTGCGTAGCAAGCTATTTTTAGTCGTTTCTTTTTTAGTGGTAACTACCGTATCGGTTTTAATGCTTACAGAAGCAGGTCGCATAAACCTCATGCGATTGTGGATACGGTCAAAAGTCGTGACCCTAAGCAAAGAGTCAAAATGTTTTCGCAGACCGAATAATTGTGTTGACAGTTCCAGTTTTTGTTGCAGCTTTTGTTCCAACTGCCTGCGGCTTTCCGGGAGCGTAGTGTCTCCACCCTGCCTGTAATGATCAATAATCGCACTCATGCCATGGAAAATCGTATCAAGTCTCCGTTGGTAAATGATCAAGTCGGACGGGTTGCCATCAGTGGTCGCTTTCTGAAAGCTATTTTCAGCCACATCCAGGTCAACCAGCAACGCGCTGATGCTTTCTTTATAAGAAGGGCTTTTCAATTGCGCGCCCAGTTTATCAAGTTTGACGGTTATCGTGTGCCTTAAAACAAAAGATCCTGTTGTTACCAAAAAGGTAAACAACAGGAATATGATCAAGATACGGTTAACGATATGCGAGAAATTGTCGGCCTTTGTTGTCATAAGGGTAATGTACGGTAAACAACATTTTTCGCGGTAAAGTTTTAGGAATCACCGCGCTGTAGTTTGGCTATCTTCTCGTTCGTTTTATCGATATCCTTATTTAGATCTCTAATCTTGTCCTGGTCTTTCCTGACCTTGTTGGCGGCATCTTCGGCATCTCCGGTTTCTCTTGCCGCTTTTTTTGCGGCCTTTGCCGCTTTGCGGTTATCGCCGGCGTCACCACCCAATGCAGAATTTGCAGCCCGCTTACTTTTCTCCTGTGCTGCTGTAGAGCTATTAGCTGCTTCTTCGGCGGCTGATTGCTCACCAGGAAGCCTGTTTTGTACCTTCGTCAGCTCGGTTTGCAGGTCAGTTAGCTTTTCCTGAAGTTTTCGCAGCTGGTTATTTATTTTAACTGTATCCCGTTTAGTAGAGTCGCTCTTTGACTCGGCTTTGGCCGCAATCCCTAAACTAAGCATCAGGGCAATCATAATAATCTTTTTCATGGTCGTAGATTTAAATTTTATTCAAATCAACGCTGTTGGAAAAAAACCGCCAAGCCGGTTCGACGAAAACTAAGAGTCAGCCGACGAAAATACACTATTGTCCGTCACAGCCATTCACGGAATGCGGCAGTAAATGCTTCGCGATATTGCTCCGTAACCGGAATAATAGTTTTTCCGAACCTTATCGTCAGGTTTTGGATATGATCGATCTTATCAAGGTTAACGATAAATGATCGATGGACGCGCATAAAGCGATGGCCTGCAAGGCGATCTTCCAATGCTTTCAGCGTAGACAAGGCTACGATCATTTTTTCACCTGTAAAAACTTTCACATAATCTTTGAAACTTTCAAGATAGGTGATCTCATGAATATTGACCTTTAACAGGTCCCTTTCGACTTTTAAAAACAGAAAGTCGTTTGGCGATGAAGGTTTAGTATTCAGCGCCTGTCCACGTGCTTTCGCTGCAGCCCGGTAAAAATCTTCGTACGAAAACGGCTTTACCAAATAGTCTATCGCATCTACCTTATAACCGTCAACCGCATATTCACGCGACCCGCTGATCAAAATCACCCGTGGCCCGGCATTTCCGGGCATGTTTTTCAAGGTGCCTGCAAAGGTCACCCCATCTATGCCCGGTAAATTGATATCTAATATCAGTAAATGGATGCCGCCGGTTTCCAGCATATTTAAAGCAGCCGGGGCATTGTCGTAACTGCCCGCCAGGCGAAGGAAAGGAGTTTGTTCTACCATTTCACATACGTAGGCATTCACTTCGGGATCATCGTCGATCACCAGGCAATTAAGCATTTGTTCCATAAAGCTAAGATACAATCGTTCCGCATCCATTCCAACTACGCTGGAGGCGGTTGGTGAGGAGCCCGCCGAAGCAAAGTTACTTTCCGTCTGATCAAATGGGCATTTCGTCGAACCGACTCCAAGGTTTGGGTTTCCATTCGTTGTTTTGGGCAGATAAAATTCTACAACTATGAAAATGAAACTTAAACATGTAGCGATAGCCGCGGCAATAATATGCGGCCCGGCTACAGTCTTCGCACAGAACAACGCGACGGACACCATGCGCTTTGACAGGAAGGCCTTCCGTACCTGGTCCCTTGGGCTCAATGGTGGCATCCTGACGCATTACACGCCTTTCAATAACAGCAACAATGGCGATTTTAAAAAGACACAGGCAGACTGGGGCTATGGCGCTTACATCAAAAAACAAATTTTACCGAGTTTTGGCCTGCAGGCCGATTTCCTGATGGGTCACGTAAAAGGCGCATATGCAAATTCGCTCGCGTCCTCGTCACAAGCACAGGACGCCAGCCGTTTCGATACCCGTATCGAATGGTCAGGTTCAGTTAGCGCTAATTTCACCATTGCAAACATGAGCCTGAATCACCAGCGGTCGTTATTATCGCCTTACCTGACAGCCGGTGCGGGTTATATGTCTTACAATGCTATAGCTTACAACACGCCAAACAGTGACAATATCGGCTATCGGCGTAACTGGTTTGTTCCCGTTGGTGCCGGTTTTAAGATTGGTGTTTCTAAGGCAGTCAATATCGATTTGGGGTATACCGTAGGATTTATGAAGACGAACCGTTTTGATGGCGTGGCTGGTAGTTTAAACGATCGCTATTCTTATGCCCATGCAGGTATAGAGATCGCTTTTGGAAAAAAGAAAGCTTCCCAATTACAAAACTACAGCCCGATAGCGGCGCTGCGTGAAGCCAATGCAGCAGAAAGTGCAGAACTGCGTAACCGTCTTGCAGTAGCAGAAGCAAAACGCCAGGCAGACCAGCAGCAATATGCAATGGACATGGCCGATGATGACCATGACGGTGTTGCCAATAAATTTGATAAATGCCCCGGCACCGTGCTGAACGACAGCACGCAGGTTGATGGCGCAGGTTGCCCGATTAAACGCGTCGTACCGGTATTCCAGCAAAAAGTAATTGTTACAGAAGAAGACCGCAAAGTGGTTGATGAAGCAATCCGCAACCTGGAATTCGACCTGGGCAAAGCGAGTATTCGTGCACATTCATTTGCGACCTTAAATAAGGTTGCTGCCTTATTGGTTGAAAAGAACTTCAGTCTGAAACTGGCAGGCCACACCGATAACACAGGGTCTGCTGATTTGAATATGCGTCTTTCGAAAAACCGCGCGGAAGCAGTTAAAGCTTACCTGGTTGCGCAAGGAGCTAATGCATCACGGATTGAAGCGACGGGTTATGGCCAGACACAGCCTATAGCAAGTAACAAAACAGCTGCCGGCCGCCAGCAAAACCGCAGGGTTGAATTCACCTTATTTTAAATCAAAATCAAGCAAAATGAAAAAAATATTCTTGTTAATGTTACTTGCCGCGGTAGCGCAAGTGACTATCGTTAACGCCCAGATCCAGCAGGGAAATGTGATGGTGGGCGGCAGTTTGTCCAATATCAGCCTTGGACTGGATAACTCCAAAATATTCAGTCTTGACCTGACGCCAAAGGCGGCCTGGTTTGTAAAAGACAATGTCGCATTGGGCGGGTATGTCAACCTTGGGATACAAACAGCAAAAGCTTCGGCTACTACGGTAACCTACGGAATCGGCGGACTCGGACGCTATTATACGGGGGCAGACATGGAAGTAGTTAAACACGGGCGTTTTTTTGGAGAAGGAACAGTCGGTCTTGGCGGGATCAATGTCAGCGATGGCGGGGGCCACACCAATGGATTGGACTTTAGTTTCGGACCGGGCTTTGCCTATTTTGTTACGCCAAATATTGGCTTAGAGACAATGGTCAAATACCAGGGTGTTGGAGGCTTTGGCAACGCGGGCTACCAAAGTAGTCTTGGTTTATCATTTGGTTTCCAGGTCTATCTCCCCGGAAAGCGCACTCTTAACAAGGTCAAACGTGACGTGAAATAAAAAAAGGCCCCGCTGGGGCCTTTTTTTATTTAGGATCCTTAACGGGCACCCCCTCGAACTTCTATTTAACTCATTCACCAGCAAAAACATACAGGACCTTATTATTCAAAAATTATTTAAATAGGATCTACCGCGCAAGTACTTAGATCAAGTTGGCCGTGATTTATTAGAAATTCCGTTATAATTAATCCATGCTTTTCCGCACCCATTTGACGAATGACTTGTGTTGATGAAATCACATTTCAAACATAAAGCTCGGGTAGATAGCATGATTAAAGTATAACAGAATTCGATGGATTCCTTTCCGGAACAAATTGCTCAACGGCTTCAGAATATCCAATTTGCTCTTTGTTCAATACTATCCTTTTTGTTTCCCACATAAGTCATCCGGCAATTATATTTCAATCTATGATTCCATGACAGGCCTAGTCAACGATTTCATCCATTACAGGGCGTATTATTCTATGGGAGAACCCGGTATCACGGCATATCCATAGGGCTGCCAGGTCTTTAATCCTGGATTTTACAAATGTTTTTCCGCTCCTGGTCAGGCATAACCAGCTTAATGTACCTATAGTCATGGCACTTGCGACAAGTGCAGCCAATAACAGGGTTTGATCTTGCTTTCCGGGTGATGTTTTCATAAGCGATCGTTAGGTGAAACGCGTTTTAAAATATAGGAGAGCGCTGCGGCGAACAGAACATAACTCGCGAAAATAAAATAGCCGGGTTGCAGCGAGGTGCCGTTGGAGGTGATGACATTCAGGGATCCGCTGTGAATATTTAAACCTGACAGCTGACTTTTCAGGATGCCGTTCAAGCCGATATAGGTCATCAGCATGCCGACGATCATAACATCGGACATATCCCATTTGCCCAGTTCGAAGGTTAGGTAGCGGACGATGTTGTTACGGCCGAGGCGGTTGGGGTTGAGTACGTATAAGCCTTTGGCAATCAGGCGCAACAATGGGAGTACCAGGATGAACAACAGGATGAGTGCGCCTACGACGATGGCGTCGGGCTTTGATTGGCTGATCAGGGTTTCGACAATCCCCAAAATGCTTTTGCTCTGGTAAAAAAGCACCTGGTTTTTAAACTCCACTTTTCCGTTCAGCAGCTCCAGGTCTAGCGACTGGATACGGGCGTCCACTTCGATAACGGGTAGCAGGCTGCCGGTGGCCAGCATGACAAATGCAAACAACAGGCCGAAAAGGAACAGCGGGGTTTGTAGGTGTATTTTTTTTCGTAATGTAAACCACCATAAGAGTGCGGCCAACACGCAGCCCAGCATGATGCATACATAGGTAATAAGTTGTTTTTTAAGCACATTGAGGCTTTGGGCGATGCGCTGGTTAAAAGCTATCGGATCGGACACCTTGTATTTTTTATAAACGTATTTGGTGACGGCGTAGTTGGCTACGCTCACGCTGTCATAGATCTGGCTGGTCAGCTGGTTGACTTTGCTGCCAGCGATGTTTTTGAGGCGTTTTTCACTTTGAGGGCTGCTTATTTTGGCTACGATGGTTTTGGCAAAGGGCCTGACCTGGGCTTGTAATTCGGCGGAATCAACTAGGGTATTGAAAGCCAGTTTTTTCAACTTGCCGCCCAGGCCTTTCTGAGGTTGGTTGATCTCGGCTACGGTTTTGCTAACGAGGCCGTGCATCTCCTTTTCGACCATTACAAGCAGGTCTTTTTGCTGCGTTTTGGTAATATGATAATCCTGGATCTGGTTGCTCAGCACATCGGTGATGCGGTTCCGCCACTGATCGATGGAAAATAAACCGAAAGTAACGCTGTTGGATAAAGCATAGTCTTCCTTGACCTGTTCTCGTTCGCCGGATGTAGCTGCCAGTTTATAGCCGGAATAAACCGCTCCGGCAAGCAATACGCTGAGTCCGGCAAGCACGATGATATTTAAAACGGTGTACTTCATTTAGTGGGCATCATCCGGGGTTATATATTTCAGGATGGTGGACAGGATCAGGCCGTACAACACAAAGCTGATAAAAACAATATAGCCGGGCTGCAAAGCGGTGTTGTTGGTGGCGATCAGCGTAAGGTCCTGGCCGCGAATATTGAGCATGGCGAGCTGCTTGTCCAGGAGGCCATTCAGGCCGATATAGGTCATCAGAACGGCGATCACAATTACATCGGCCATGCTCCATTTGCCTGACCGAAAAGCGAAATACTTGATGATCCGGTTCTCGGCGAGTTTCTTTTTGCTCAGCAGATGGATGCCGGTGGAGGTCAGCTTCATCACCGGGAAAAGGATACTGAAGCAAAGGATCAGGACACCTACGGCGATCGAATCAATGGCGGGTTGTTTCACCAGTACTTCCACTACGCCCAGAATGCTTTTACTTTCATAAAAAAGCACCTGGTCTCTAAAGGATACGTGCTCCCCCAGTAACATAAAATCCAGTGTTTTGATCCGGCAGTCGACCTCAATCATCGAAGCGCTCAGGCCCACGGCCAACAGGACAAAGGCGAACAATAGGGACAGGATAAATAAAGTGCCGTGCAGTTCGGTACGTTTGCGCAATATCCACCATAATGCCAGTACGGCGAGGATGCAGCCGAGCATTAAAAAGCAATAACGGTACATCGCTGTGCGGATCTCCTGTAATTGGCCGCCCAGTTTTTCATTTAATTCTGCTTTGGAATGCACGTGGTATTTACGATACATGCGCTCAAATAAGGCATGATTGGCGCGCAGGGTGCTATCCATGCTATCGGTATGCTGCAGCTGGGTGAATTTACCCATGGCCAGGTTGCTCAGTTTGTTTTTCTGATTGGGATTATCGGCTTTGGCGATGATCTTCTGCGCGAAATCAGGAACCTGCGCTTTGATCTTATCGGTCTTTACAAAAGTTTTTACGGCCAGCTTCCGGATCTTTCCGGCGAGACTTTGAGGTTTCTTTGCCACCATGGCCTCGGCTTTGCGGATCAGGGCGTAAAGCACTGACTCCACTTCAGCCTGTAATTCCTGTTTTTGCTTTAACGTAAGTTTGAAATGTTTAACCTGCCGGTTCACGATTCCGGCTACTTCTTCCCGCCACTGATCAACGGATAAAAGACCATAGGAAATATTATTGACGGTGGAATGGTCCTGCTTGATCATTTCCTGCCGGGCGGACAAATCGTGGAGTTGGTAACTGAAAAAACCTTCCAGGCCTAGCAGAACGGACAGGCCGAGGATCAAAAGCAGTTTCGGTAGATATCTATAATTGGCCAAGATACATTAAATGGTAAAAATGGTTTGCTCATCACAGGTTCAGACATTTTCTATATAATATCATGCCACGTCCCTTATGCCGTTTAATGTAGGAATCCCCTCCCCCCTTTTTGTACTTTTTCCCGGACAGGGTTTGATAAAAGCGGGCATCACATCCCATACACTCAGCTGTTTGAGACTTCAGTTCCATCAACTGTTTTATGATTTTTTACAAATGTTCTGTTCTGCATTGTTGTAAGAAAATTTAAATCATAAAAAATGCCATCAATTTTTGATGGCATTTACTTCACTTGGAGAAAATCGAACCATTTTCTCGACTAAATGAGGGTCCCCTGAAGTCACCATAGCTTTATTCTTCATCGCCTCAGGTTGGTGATCACCCCGGGATTATCGATAGCACCGAGCACTTCCTGGAAACTGACGATCCGCAGGAAATCCTTGGGTGGGATACCTACGTTCTTTTTGAAAATACGTTCGAGCGTTCGGTTACTGACACACATTTCATCTGCCAGTTCTTCAACGGTTACCTGCCCTCCGGATTCGTACATCCGTTTCCGGAGATAGATAAAATCATATTTACCGGCAACCTGCACCACCGCGTCAGTTGAGCGGTCTGTAAACCATTGGTTCAGCCTGTTGTCCATGTTTTCGGTTTGCCGCATCAGTGTGCGTAAATCTTCGTCTGGAAATTCAATAGTCGAATCAACCGCTGTTTCCATCGTTTGTGAGAACAGGGCATAAAAACCGCCCGGCCAGAAGCGGATGCCGGTCAGCGTACAACCAGGTTTGCTTTTGAGCACGCCGTAAGCGGTCATTGTCCCGCCCAGTATAGCTGTCCGGGATATAAAGGGATGGCCTGATGCGTTCCTTCCAGTGGGTAAAAATAAGCGATGGTGTCGCCTGCATTGCAAATGATATCAGAGCATCCATCGGCATAGATCCGCATGCCGGACGGGTCTACCGCTGCTTCTGTCTGAAGCACCCAATAGAAGGCAATATGCTTTTGCCTGTTTGTATCAGGTAGAAATTCAGATATACCCATACCGTAAAATTAGGGATTATTTGAGTTCTAAGATTGATATTTTGACATTTGTCCTTATATCGAAACGACTTGTGCCGCTAATTTCTCACTATACAGAACCATAAAGGCCTATGCCAAATAAAAATGAGGTATCCATGCCTGTAGAAAAACTAAGATGTTTGAAAAGTTCCAGTTTTACAACGGGTTGAATCGTCGTTTTTTCGTGCCTGATCAATAAAGCAACTGCAATAAAGGCGACGATAGCCAGTAGTACAATCCCATTGTTAGAATTAATATTAACCAGTTGTTCTTTTCTACTCGGGTTGACCATCCACTCATCCTGCAAAACAATACATTTGTTGACACGCCAGGCCATTTGCTTTCTCTGGGCGCTGAAACTAATATCTAACTGGTGATGGATGAACTCGTTTTTTACCTGGGTTACACTTACACGGATACCAAAGAGCACTTTAATGGCCAAATCGGTACGCAGCCATTAACACCTAAAAAATCAATTTAGCTTTGGTGCCACCTATGAGATCGAAGGCAGTTTCCGTTTTGGTGCCGAGAGTTTTTATACCCGGCCTCAATTGTTAAGCGATGGCACAAGGGGAAAAGGATATGCAACCTTTGGTTGATTGGTGCAAAAAATGTGGAAACATCTCGACATATTTATTAATGCGGAAAACCTGACCGATCAGCGTCATACCAAATGGGGGAGTATTTATACCGGAAGCATCACGAGCCCGGTTTTCAAAGACATTTATGCCCCATAGGATGGTGGAGTTATAAATGCTGGGATTAGAATTAAACTTTCGAATAAGTAAGCAGTTCATAGCCTATAAATAAGTGCCACGATCAAGCGTGGTACTTACTCATATAAATTTCATTAATCGTCATCTTCACCTTTAGCAACTTTTACAAAGCCGCCCCCAGAAGGCGATAAATAATTATTTTTTTAAAGCGCGATAAAAATTTTTGTTGTACCTGATAGATGTTTTTTCGATTAACCCCGTATCTACAAGTTTTTTAAGCCTATTGTTAAATGTGGTATTACTCATCTTATTGCCTTTTTCCCTGAAGCCAAGCCAAAGCGTTTCGGCATCCTTATCTTCATCAATACTGTTTATATATTCAAGTATGTGGTTGGTAAGCAGGTTGTATTCTTCCTGTTGTTTGGTGATGCGTGATTTAGAGGCCCTAAATTGTTTTTGATTACTCATCTTTTTTGTTTTTGCTCCTTCGAATCAGACCATTTAACCTACTAAATTAAAACCAAAATTTGAAGCAAATTTGAAGTGTGAAAACACCTCAAAAGAAAATAAACAACGCTCCATCCGTTTGCTAAAGGTGAAAAATTGTTAATTAAATCAATTGATTATCAATCATCGAAATATTGTTAAATTCCGTTGAATGGCTTCAATTTCATTTCAACTACAGAATGTTGACCTATAATTGCTTTTGATTAGTCGGTTAACCAGGGCAACAGCAAATGGTTTTATTAAAATAACAACGACTCCGATTTAATGACACTGGAGTTCTACCAACCCACCTGCTAATTACAGTATCAATTCGCGTTAACCGCTTACCTTTTAAGCTGTTTTATAAAAAATAAAAATATGAAGCTATTAACATTGATATTTTTCTATGCTCTGGCCAATCCTGTCACCTGGCTTGGAGATTTTGATAAAGCAAAAACGGAGGCGGCGGCCACCCATAAACTTATCGTAATTAATTTTTCCGGATCTGATTGGTGCGGGCCGTGTATCAGGCTGCGAAAGGAAATACTCGAAACAGATCAATTTGATGCCTTCGCATCAGATCACTTAGTATTGGTCCGCGCCGATTTTCCACGGCAGAAGAAAAACCAGCTCAGTAAAGAGCAGGTCAAACTCAATGAGGCGCTTGCTGAAAGATATAATCCTGATGGCAAATTTCCGTTTACGCTGCTTGTCGATGAAAATGGAAAAGTGTTAAAGAATTGGGATGGCTACCCCAACGAATCAACCGACCAGTTCATCGATCAGATCAAACCTTTCGTTCATGCAGGAAACTGAGCATGTAAGCGGGGCGCTAAGTGTGCACAGGCGGGTACTGAAATTAATGGGAAACCGTTTCGAGATCAGTGTTGTCAGCGATAATGCAGCATGGGCCGATAGCCGCATCGACCTGGCTATCGGGGAGATCGGCAGGATCGAGAAACTGCTGACTACCTTTAGCGATGACAGCCAAACCTCCCTGATCAATGAACAGGCTGGCATTAAACCTGTAAAAGTAGACCGGGAAGTTTACCTGCTGATCGAACGGTCACTTAAAATATCGGCGCTTACCCAGGGGGCTTTTGACATAACTTATGGTTCAATTGATAAAAGCCTCTGGAATTTTGATGTGAACATGAAAGTGTTACCCAGCAAAGAAAAAGCACTTCGATCTGTTGATCTCATTAACTACAAGAATGTGATCCTCGATCCTCAGGATGGTACCGTATTTCTGAGAAGGCAGGGTATGAGGATTGGCTTTGGCGGGATAGGCAAAGGTTACGCCGCCGACAGGGCCAAACTCATCTTGCAACAGCATGGGGTTAAAAGCGGCATTGTGAACGCGGCGGGGGACCTCATTACGTGGGGGCAGCAGCCTAACGGCAAACCCTGGACCATTGCTATCGCTGACCCTGACAAGCGGCTTAGCCCATTTTCAACGCTTAACATCAGCGACATGGCAATCGCTACATCCGGGAATTATGAAAAATACGCCATTATAAATGGTAAGAGATACTCGCACACCATCGACCCGAAAACCGGGCTGCCCGTATCAGGCATCAAAAGCGTAAGCGTAATTTGCCCGAATGCGGAATTTGCGGATGCCATGGCTACGCCGGTGACCGTGATGGGCGTCCGGGTAGGCCTGGACATGATCAACCAGATGCAACAGGTAGCCTGCGTGATTATAGATGACGACAACAGGCTTTATACTTCAAAAAACATCCATATCAAATAGTAACACATGAAAAAGAGAGCCCGGTTTACATGGCTATTATGCAGCCTCTTGACTGGCACAGCATTCAGTTCCTGCCAAACGGTTAAGGCCTACCAAAAAAACAAGCTCAACGATTCGGAAATGGAACTTTCGGCAAGAAAAGCCCAAAAATTCGAACAGAGCTTCCAGTTGTACCGCGAAGGCGGTTCTGGTGCCAATGGCGGTAAAAGCGGTGGTGGCTGCGGGTGTAACTGATATTTAAAAGGTCATAAATGAGAAAAATATATCTTGGCGTTTTAGCCTTATACCTCGGGATCCTGTCATCGCACGCGCAAATTGGAAAAACAGTCGTTAAAGACACCTCGAACTATGAATCGCGCCGGTTGAAGATCGATGAAATAAATTTCGTGTCTGCCTATTACCACCAGGACGGTAATAATTCGGCGGTCACCGGGGGCATTGGGACCGAAAAGCTGACAGACTTTGCCAACACTTTCGACCTTCAGTTATCGAAATACAGCGCAAGCGGAAAGAAACATACCTTCCTTTTTGAGCTCGGTATCGACCATTACACTTCAGCATCTTCGGATAAGATCGATCCCAATACCATATCTTCCGCTTCGATGTCTGATAACCGGATCTACCCTTCACTGAACTGGACGGTATCCAACGAAAAAACGGGCAATGCCTTTGGGATCACGGGGTCGTATTCCCATGAGTTCGACTACCAGTCCGTAGGTGGCGGTGTTAACCTTACCCGTGTTTCCAAAAACAAAAATACCCAGTTTGATTTTAAGGCCCAGGTATTTCTGGATAAATGGAAAGTGATCTTACCAGTTGAACTTCGGCCACCGGGGTATGGCTCCGGCTCTGACCGGGAAGACCATAGCCCGGTCGATCATAAGCCGCGGAACTCGTACAGCACCTCATTTTCTATTTCGCAGGTCATCGACACAAAGTTACAGGCATTGTTTATCGTCGAACCTTCCTGGCAACATGGTTTGCTGGCTACTAAATATCAACGCGATTACTTTACAGACGGCTCTGAACGCGTTGAGAACTTACCAGGCGACCGTTACAAATTACCGGTAGCCGTCCGCTTCAATTATTTCCCCGGTGACCATTTTATTATCCGCACCTTTTACCGTTACTACCTGGATAATTGGGGTATCAGGGCGCATACGGCAGAGATTGAAGTGCCCGTAAAGCTGACCGCATTCGTATCGGTAAGCCCTTTTTACAGGTATAACAATCAAACCGGCACCCGTTACTTTGCTCCTTATGGCCAGCATAATCCCGCAGATAATTATTATACCAGTGATTATGACCTTTCAACACTGCACAGTAATTTTATTGGGGCAAACCTCCGGCTCGCTCCTCCTAAAGGCGTATTCGGCTGGCAGCACTTAAATACACTTGAGTTACGATACGGTCACTACATGCGGTCAACCGGGTTAAACTCAAACATTATAACACTGGCAATGAAATTCAAATAGTAAATTAGTTATCGGAATTATATGCATAAAGAGCAACATGTCACCAGTTCGGAGACCATCAGAGATATCGTTATCGGTATGTCTGATGGTTTGACCGTACCATTTGCACTCGCTGCCGGATTGAGCGGAGCAATCAGTTCATCGGCACTTGTGGTTACCGCGGGCATTGCAGAGATCGTTGCAGGGTCTATCGCCATGGGGCTCGGGGGGTATCTCGCCGGCAAAACAGAAGCTGACCACTACCGGTCTGAACTTAAGCGGGAATTTGAAGAAGTGGAGCTGCTTCCCGAACAGGAAAAAGCGGAGGTAAAGGAAGTCTTCGCCGCATTTGGTCTTTCAGAAGCCTTACAGCAGCAAATTGCTGATGAACTGGCTAAAGACAAAAAACAATGGGTTGACTTTATGATGCGATATGAATTGGGGCTGGAAGAACCCGATGCCAACCGGGCTACGAAAAGTGCGATCACGATCGGGATATCGTATATTATCGGCGGTGTTATTCCATTATCGCCTTATATCTTTATCGAACAGGCTCAGCAGGCGTTATACTACTCGTGCGGGTTAACCTTGATCTGTCTTTTCGTTTTTGGGTATTTTAAAAGTAAAATGACCGGACAACCGCCATTAAGCGGGGCTTTTAAGGTAGTAGTCATCGGAACCCTCGCTGCCGGGGCGGCTTTTCTGATGGCCAAACTCATTACCGGTAAATGATCAAGCCCGATCTTCGCCACCACTGATCATATCAGAAATTATGCCTTTGTCTGTTGACCTTTCTGCTAAAAAAACACCGGTGATATGAACGATGATGAAAGCGAGTACCAAATACATACAAAAGCCGTGCACCTCTTTTACACTATGCCTGATCGCTTTGAATGGCGCGAGAAGATCTTCAAAGGCCAGGAATAATCCGCTAATTACCATTATAGTGAGTAATCCGTAGAGCGAAGCATAAATAGCTTTTACAATAAAAGTGTGCTTAGCATGCTTCTGTTTCTTACCGGTCAACTTGAATTGACGATAAGCGTTACTCAATTTAAAAATAAACTTTTGATCGGCACGCTGGAAAAACTCCATCCCTATCCGAAACAGCAGCAGCAGAGCCAATGTATAACCAAAATAAACATGTATGTTCCAAACATCATCGCTGATCCCGTGGGCAACTGAGTTTGCCTGTTGGCCCGTAATGGTTACGCCGGATTTTTGAAGCTCGGTTTGTACAAGCGCACTGATCGGCTGTTCATCGGTAACAGTCGAATTGATCAGAACGGTTATCAATGACCCGCTGATCACAATTGTGTTTGTCCAATGCCAAAAACGCAATGAGGCCGGATACTTTTTTACGGGTTTCATATTTGTTGGTCCGGTTGTTTTGGTTTTAATAGTTCTCATATGTTTTTTTTTCTATGCCCCTGCTTTACCAAGGAATATGCCCAGAACGAAAACGATCCCTCCCCCTACTACTACCTGGAGGATCGTGGACAGCAATGGCGTTCTCATATACCGGTACCGTATGAAGGCGATCAGCAGGAGCTCAGTAACCACCACGATGTAAGCGAGATGCAAGGCCTGTTGAATGTCCCCGAGTAAGAACGGCAGGGTATGGAGCATGCCGCCTATCGCCGTCGCAACAGCAGTTATGCTGCCCCTGAGTACAGGGCTTCCCCTGCCTGTGACTTTTCCGTCATCTGACAATGCTTCTGCAAGCCCCATGCTGATTCCAGCCCCCAGCGAGGCTGCAAGTCCCACGTAAAATGCTTTAATTGGCTGGCCGGTCAGGCCGGCAGCCGCAAAGATCGGGGCAAGTGTAGAAACGGAACCATCCATGAGGCCAAGTAACCCTGGCTGGACTTTCTGAATGACGAAGGAACGGTCGCGTTTTGTCATCTTGCTTTATAAATTGGCATTTTAAAAATACCTAATAATTTTGTGGCAAATCTGAAGCCGGTTTTTATTAACTTGATCAAGGTTAGCAACATCAGATTTGCTCCAGTTTTATGGTTTATTTTTAATAGAAATTCAAAAGACATTGAAGGTACTGGTAATTGAAGATGAGCAGGGCTTGCGGGAAAACATCACGTCTTATCTCAACGTGGACGGGAACATCTGTGAAAGCTCGGCCAGTTTAGACGGCGCTATAGAAAAGCTTTCCCTGTACCAGTACGACTGCGTTCTATTGGATATCGGTTTACCCGACGGTGATGGTTTTGCGGTGCTGGATTACCTTAAAAATGAATCCAAAAGCGAAGCTGTATTGATCATATCCGCCCGCAATTCACTGGATGATAAACTAAAGGGCCTGAACATCGGGGCGGACGACTACCTGACGAAGCCCTTTCACCTGGCTGAATTAAAGGCCAGACTGATGGCCGTTTACAGGCGAAAAGTGTTAAACAGTAATAATAAACTCCTGTTTAACGAAATTTCGATAGATATTATGGGACGCACATTTTTTGTTAATGACACGCCTGTTATACTTACGAGGAAAGAATATGACATCATGCTTTATTTCATATCTAATAAAGGCAGGATCATTTCCAAAAGTGCTATCGCTGAACATCTTTGGGGAGATGAGATGGATATGTACGACAGTTATGACTTTATTTATACCCATATAAAAAACCTTCGTAAAAAACTGCTTGACGCAGGGTGTGCTGATTATCTCAAATCTATATACGGCATGGGTTATAAATTCTCGGCCTGATGAAGCTCTCTGCACATTATACCAAAACAAGTGTTTATATCAGTTTATCGGTATTGTTCATTGGCGCAATCATTTACTACTTTGCGATCAATTTCATTGCCGACAGCCAGCTGGACCGTGGGCTGCAGCAACAGTTGACTGAGGCGGAAGAATATCTGCGGACCGGTCAGGCTCCCCAGCAGTACGACCTGGATCGTGACCACGCTGTCTTTACGCAGACCATGCAGCAAACATTAAAAAAGCGTTTTTTTGACACTGTTTATTTTAATCCTAAAACTCAAAAGGCTGAATCCGGACGAGCAGTTGAAGAGCTCTGCACATTTAACAATGTCCATTACATAGTTCGGATCACGATATCACGTGAGGGTACCAAATACCTGATCGAAGTGATAACGATCATTACACTTGCATTGCTGGCCATACTGGTATTCACCCTTTTTCTGACAAACAGGTATCTATTGGACGGGCTCTGGAAACCGTTTTATGGAACCCTCCGCGAAATAAAGGAGTTTAATATTGCCGATGTTCCCCGTTTCAGCGGGCAGCCGAGTAAGGTGGAGGAGTTCAATGAACTGAACAGTGCGATCAACGAAATGTCGCTTCGCGTAAAGGATGATTATCTTAGCCTCAAGGAATTTACAGAAAATGCTTCACATGAAATGATGACGCCACTCGCGGTTGTCACAACCAAACTGGATACGCTGATACAGGATGAAACACTTGGCCCGGAGCAATTATCGCAGATCACAGACATTTACGCCTCCATCAATAAATCAACCAGGCTCAACCAGGCGCTGATCCTTTTAGCGAAGCTGGAAAATAAAGTGATCACGGATGTTGAAGTGATTGTTTTGGAAAGCGCCATTGAATCGAAGGCCATGCAGTTTCAGGAATTATTGCAGGCAAAAAATCTCAGCCTCAGTCAGCAACTTACTCATAAAACCTTCGAAGCGAGCAAATATCTCATCGACATCCTGTTGAACAATTTTTTCAGCAATGCTATCCGGCACAACTATGAGGGTGGGACGATTGAGGTTATGCTTTCTGAAAAAGAATTGTGCTTTAAAAATACCGGCACGCCTGATGATCTGGCACAGCAGCATATTTTTGAACGTTTCAAAAAAGGAAAAGAGTCACAGGGCATGGGCCTTGGCCTGACCCTCGTTAAAAATATTTGCCAGTTATACCGGCTTGGTATCTCCTATAGCCATGTCAATGGTATGCATATTTTTACTGTAAAATTTCCCCATTGACAATCCAGGTGTAAAATCATTGTCATAATCTCCAATTGCAGTTTGTTGAAGGTTCAACTTCAGATTTGCCACAAATTGCAGGTATAGTTTTAGGCCAACATTCATTGCTGACATTAAAATATATGCGCCGTTTACTTTTAAATAATCTGACACTGATTTTTTGCCTGTTGATATCCATCAATAAATTGAAGGCACAGGATAATTATGAAATACAGGTATATGGCTCGGAAACGGTTGAAAAGGGAAAAACGATGCTGGAACTCCATAGCAACTTTACCTTAAAAGGGAGTCAATCAGTATCTAACGGGGAATTCCCGACCAACCATGTCGAGCATGAAACCATTGAAGTAACACATGGCTGGACCACCTGGTTCGAAACCGGGTTCTACTTTTTCAACTCCATAGGCGATGGCAACCGCACGGCATACGTTGGTTCCCATATCCGTCCAAGGATTGCGGCACCGGAAAGTTGGGGTTGGCCTGTAGGGGTCAGCATCTCGACTGAATTCGGGTTCCAGAAAAGTGCTTTTTCAGCAAATACAAGTACGCTGGAGATCCGGCCCATTATCGATAAAAAGTGGCAGAAATTATATCTCTCGGTAAACCCTACTTTAGAAAAAAGTTTTAAAGGCCCCGATCAGAACAGGGGGTTCACATTTTCACCGAATGTCAAAAGCAGCTATGATATAACCAAAATCATTACTCTTGGCCTGGAATACTACGGAAGTACCGGACCTTTTTTTCACTACGATCCTTATCGGCAGCAGGACCATCAATTATTTTTAGCAACAGACCTTAACTTTGATCCCGCATGGGAATTCAATGCAGGGGTGGGATATGGTTTTCCACAACGATCTGATAAAGAAATATTAAAGATTATAATTGGAAGAAGATTTTAATAGGCAACACCTACCTGCTAAAGGAAAAAACCTGTAGCTAAAATAACCCGGTAATTAAGGAACATCGCTAAACCCAAGTAATGTATTTAGCCGCAATAAGCAGCATAAGTGTCCTGTCAGCCTTGGCTTCATCGTAGTTTCGCTGGGTGAGTTTTTTAATCTGACTGTTTTTCAGTTTAACTGCAGCTATCCGTAGAATCTGAAATGAGGCCATTTCCATGCTTTCGATATTGTGAAGATAGAAAAGAATGGACATATCTCTGGAACGTGGATCAAGACATTCCTAAAAAGCATACATCGAATTCTGTTACACTTTGACCACTACATCTACCTGAACTAAAAATTTAAAATTTGATCACATTAACACAACTCATTGGTAAAATGGGTGCGGAACAGCATGGTCAAGCACAATGGAATATCCACGCATGCTTATGAATAGTCCACGCGTGATCATTTTGTAATTTGCGTAAATTTGATTCAGGTTACAGCGGATCGTCCAAGTAATGATCTATTTGATTGAGCAGGGAGATTATAAGTCTAAAATCGCTGTTAAGCAAAATCGAAATGGTTCGAGTTTTTTATATTAGCTAAATTGGCGGAATTCGAACCACTTTTTAGATCAAATACGTATTTTAAGCGAATTAGGACACTTTTAATAATCCCCAGACTGGGCTCGAATCATTATCCGATGTTAAACATTTTATAATTAAAGATATATATTTAAATTTGTGAATAAAATTGAGAATCTGAATTTCTATCTCAATAATCATTTGAATTACAGCGAATTATACAAACAGAGCATACGACTGAAAATCCTTGTGTCACTGGTTCGATCCCAGTTGGTACCACACTCAAAAGCTTCTTAGTTAATTCTAAGAGGCTTTTTATTTGCCTGGTACAACATTCGGATCAGTCTAACTACTACCGCATCACTGCTTCAAGCCCTCCATGGGGGCTATCCCTTCGCCTGTTGCCTCTTATAGATCTCTACATAAATAAAGGCTGCCTTTGTTAGCGGGTTTACCCCGGCAGCACCTATCCGTGTGAGTGTAATATGGTATTGATAATCTCCTGAGTTTATAACTACCGGCTTCGAAATTGATAAAAGTTGACTCGTACTTATCACGTTTTGTCCCGGTAACTCCGTGATTCTTACATCAACGGTCTTAGCCGAATTATCCAGATCGTTAATTCCAACCCTCAGTAAACCTCTAAATTGTGCGTAATAGCCTTTTTTGCAATAAAGGACCTCTGGTTTTGCATACAGTTCATACCCTTTTATGGTCGATGTGGTGTCTGGCTTTATTGAATTTTGGATACCTGTAATTTCTTTTATAATGGCAGGAGTGATCTGCGCGGTATCTACCGGCTTAAATATTGTTTGCCTGTTTGCCGTTAATGATTTAATTAATTCGCTTATATGTTTAAATGCGGGTAAATTAACCAGGTTGCTGTTTTTTGGCGGTGCTGACGCATCTTTTGCTGCAATTTTAACAGCTACGGCAAATTTACTGTTGCTTGTTACCCGTATCACCAACATGGCGTAGCTTGTTTTTACAGTTGCCACACTACAGTACACCACATCAGTTTGGTTTAACCGGTCATAATATATCTTTAATATCCTGGCAGAAGGATAACCTGCTATTTGCGGAGGAGCTTTGACAGAATCCGTCAGCACAAAATCATTGCCGTTACCAATTTGCCACAAACCAAAAAGGCGCTTATCTGTCAATTTATCAGGGGAAGTATAGCCCTTAGTATCAAATAATAACGCATACCGGCCGGTTGCAAATATTTTTGATTGTAAAATATTAAGTCCCTTACTATCTATTGACAACCGGGTGCTATCAACCACCTTCCGGTTGTTGTTTAAAAGATAAATAGTGTAGCTGCCTCCACAGTATTTTATCTGCCTGGAGATACGCGCAGTTGAACCCAGGTTTTTAGTATTAAAGGCAATACTATCGGGATATAACGCCAGGTGATTTGTCATCGCATCATTATAGTAAGTGTTGCCGGCTGCCAATCCCTGAATAGAACTGAAATCAACGGTTTGGCAATTGCCGGTGCTGCTTATCCATATTTCAAGTTGTCGGGGATTATAACTTGATTTATCTCTGCGGTTGGGTTGCGGCGCATACAGCGCAACAAATTTTTCAGTTGAGCACTGTGATAATTCGGACACCAATATTTCAGCATTGTCTTTCATTTCCGGAACCAGGTACTTTACTACATTCCGGCCCTTATAAGACAGCAGGTCTATCCCTTCCGCAATATATCCGTCTGATAATATACACTGACGGATACTTTCGGCAGCGGCCTTATTAACGGTGCTATCGTATTGTATATATACTACCTGGTTTGACAAATTACATAAAGGACCGGTAATCACCAATCCATACTGCTTATCCACAGATTGAATACCCGCATGCATAAGCTCAGTATTTTTTCCTGATGAAAACAAAGCAATACTGCTGCCATCGATTTCATTGACCGGAATATTCTTGAACACAATTTTGTGTGTAGTGTCCGGGGCGCTGTTAGCCGAATCAGATTTTGAAGCAATAAAATGGAGCTGTTGGGTATAAATATTATTAGAGGTTTGTAATTCCAGCTTAAGCGGGCTGTTGTTTTTCCGCGATATTAGGGTGTTTAAACATTTCCCTTCAGCAAAATCAAACGTTATATCTGTAAATTTTGGTTCATAATAACTCAATGCCGGCAGGAAGATATCATTAACGGCCGTTTCAAAACCACCCTGAGGGCTCCGGGTATACTTGGTTATCATACCCCAGGAAATCGAGATCAACAGTATGATAAATGCTGCAGATACCCATAATAACGGAAGCCGTTTAGGTTTAACTATTATTTCGGTTTGTCCCTCCGGCTGCAATTTATTGCCTTCGATAGCCTTCAAGGGCGGGTTTTGCTTCCCGTCCTCATTTTCAAGATGAATTTTCAATGCCACATCAAGTATCTGCCCGCTGTTCCACAATTCCATAAACCGGTCGGCATCGGCCTTGTATCCACTGTTTGTTCCCGGATCATTGACATAAAGCACAAACTTATCGGTTAAAATTTGAGTTTGTTTTTCCTGATAGCTTAAACTGTTCTCTTTAACAAACGGATCGGATTCTTCCATCATACCCAATACAGTTTGCCTGGCTAATATTTCATTGGCTGTAGTTAGTTTGCTCAGCATGTCCGCACGGAGATCGGTAGGGATTGTGCCGCCATGAATCCATTTTATCCTGGCAATTCTTAAAAGATTGGTGTAGTTTAGTTTATGCAATGCACCGGCGTTTTGCAGGATAGCTTTGCCAATGCCTATAATCAGTTCCCATCTAATGCGGTAGTGAACGGCTAAAGCACACATCCACTGAAAAAGATCGGCATCTGAAAAATATTTTTCAAGTGCGTCTATATCGTCAAAATCTACATTAGGTGTCGGCAAACGCCTTGCGGCTTGTTTTGAATGAAAACCACTGTCCGGCTGCTCTATTAACATGACAATTTGCAGCCAACCTTCGAGATCAGCTGTAAGCAGGGTGAACGACCTGGATAATATTTTTTCGTTTGCCTTCCAGTTTTTCTGCAAAACCGGCGTTATTAAAAAACGTTTTTCCCAAAGATTTAAATCCTGTTCAATCTGCGTATCGAGTCTTGGCAAGGCAACATCCATGAAAGCATAACCATTACTAACCACAATCAACTCAGAATCGGGATGTAACAGGTTGATATCGGCAAGGGTAACTTCCTTCGCCTTTTTTAAATTTTTAAAGGCATAGGGCTCGGTATAGCTGGTATTCGGATCTGCAGTTTTAACTATTGGTACAGGTTTAAAGGCATTAATGTTGTCGAAAACGTAATAGTGGATAATAACATTTTTACTTATAAGCTTGCTTATAAGGTAATTAAACAAATATACATGCTGATTAAACGCCCCGCTTTGATCAACCAGGAACACATATTCATAACTCTTTTTGGTATTGACGTATATGGGAACAACGAGGCCGTGGCTTATAACAGCGTTCCTGATGGTTTTATTGATATCCAGAGATTGAAAAACAGAATCCTTTTTCCGCTGTAATTCATTAAAAACAGAAAATAACTTGTTTTCCGTTTGGATGCTGTTGTCACGTTTATCAAAAGGGATATCGTACGGTTCCTCTATCCCCGTGATCTCCTCCATACTACGCTCACTGTTTTCATCCGGCACCAGAGTTGCCTGCCCTAACTTTCTTTTAATTGGATAACGCCTAAAGTAAAGTATCCTTAACCAGCGTAAGGCGATTGTAACCAACAACAAGATTAAAAAAGTTTGCAATACAATATTTATTTTATTAACAGCGTATTGCCGGGGTATCTTGCCGCCCCCTGGTATCACAGTTAAGTTGTAATTGTTTACCGCATGGGGCTTCGCCGTAATGGTAAACGCGGATGTAGCTAATTCACAGCTATTTTTTCCGCTATCTATTAATGTTATAAAATATGTGCCCGAGTATAATGGTTTATAAGTTAAAGTTTTACCTGTGTACGGTATTGTTGTAAATGAATGCGAGCGCGGACTTTCAATTTGCCAGTGAACGGTGCCACCCACTGGCGGTATATTTTTTGAAGCAATTTCAATGGATATAAACTTATTTGAATCGGGGTGTTCAGGATTAATATTAAGGTGCAGCGATGCCGGGCATATGTTTAAAATGGTATCGGCTATAATGTAATTTTTTCGAGAAGCAGCCTTTACACTTACTGAAAAATTTCCGGCGGTTTCAAAAACATGCGATATTTTCCTGCCTGTTTGCCCGCCGCTATTATTAAAATTCCAGGTATAAGTGGTGTCGCCACTTTGGGGCCTGGTTGCCAAACTATTTTGTGCGGTAAATTCAATGGTATCCCCAACCCGGTAAACTGCTGAACTTTCTGCCTTCCCCCGGATGGTTATCTGTAGATGAGATGAGTCCGGGCTTTGGGGTGACGAATCTCGTTTTTGGAATGGTGAGGGAGGTGTTGGCTGATTATTCCGCGAATTATAAAATAAAAATAAGACAACGATAATACCAATACCGGAAAGTACATAGTAACGATTCGATTTCAGCCAATACCAAAATATAACGGCTATGCTTTTTATCGGGGATGTTTTTTTTCCTGATGCGCACCATTGATCAAACACCCGGTAAAAAGTTTGCTGCTCGGCAGGATTTTTACAGACAATAGGTGCCAGGTAATATTTAAATTGTGAGGGCTTTTTATTCCTGAAATCCCGAAATACAGCCGCGAATTCTACATAGTCCCGTACACCTATATGAAAACCTTCCCGTTCAAGCAGGTCAATAAGGTCATCAAACGGCAAATCGTTTTGCCGTTCATGAAGCTGACCGTCATTGGTGAAAAGTGGCACGGCTTTATACTATTAAAATGTTTTATCGAGAACAAACTCCAGATCTTCCTGCTTTTTTAACAAAATGGGGAAAAAAGCCTTTAACGGCGAATCTTTAAGGCTTTTACCAGGGGCAAACAAGCCGGTGCTTAAAACCCCGGCCTTCATTATAGATCGTATCCAGTCTATACATTCAGAGGTTGAAGGCTTCTTTTGCAGTTCATAATTGTAGATTATAAAAAAATCATCTATCCTGTTTGTTATATCGTTCAAGTGCTTATTATCGATCTTTAACCGACTCATCACAATTTCAACAAGGCGGTCTCTGCTCGGAAAATCGATATGAAAATAAATACACCTGCGCAAAAAAGGTTCGGGAAGGCTTTTTTCAAAATTGCTCGTTAAAATAATGATCAATCGTTCGGGTTCCTTGTCTTTCAATTCTATTTTTCTGTTCAATTCTTTTATTTCGAACACATAGTCTTCAAGTTCGTTCAACAAATCATTTGGAAAATCGCGCGATGCCTTATCAATCTCATCAATCAGTACAACCGATGATGTGGGCTGGGCCGGCACGCCGCTCTTCTCGAATAAAGCCTTATTTTCTCCGGCATTTTCACAGCCAATAGCCCGCGCAAACGCCAGGCCGAGCGCCTTTAGCTGGATGTAATCTGCGGCATTTAATTGCGGCCTGGCCGGTACTTTCTCCTGTTCAACGCTATCTGTTTTGATGATAGTAGGGTTGCCATCAGTGATCTTTTCAATGGCCGTAGTTTTTGTTTCCTTAACATTATCCTGAAAATGAGGACGATTATCCCGGAAATGCGAAACAGCATCGTAATAGTAAAACAGGTCGCTTGATACGCTTGATGATTTTGTAGCATATACGAAAGGTTTATCTGCAAAACCCCGGCTTTTAAGAGATTTCGCCACCCATTTTGCAAAATCAGTTTTGCCCGCGCCAGGCGCGCCCGACAGCAAAAGCGGCCTTTTAAGGGTGTAAGCGATTTCCAACGCGCTTATCAGCTCGTCAGACGGCATATAACCATCGGCGCTTTTGTCTATGTCAATCGGGTTGAGTTCAATTTCTTTCATGGCTTTTATCATTAGTCTAAATACTGGGTGATATCGTCAGTCTTACTTATAAAGTCGGTCATCGTATACTCGTTCTTGTTAAATACTTTTTTTTCAATCTCTTGTATTTTAACAACGCTTTCGGTTACGTGATTTTCAAGCCAGGCCCGAATCTGTGATGCCGTGACTTTATCAAAGGGGATTAATTTTGAGATGTTAAATCTGTTATCGGGGTCCAGTTTATCCATTACTGACTGATCAATATTGGTTGATTTCTGAAATTCGATTATAAATGTTAAAAAAAAACTAAATTTTGATTGGGCACAAGCATCCTGCAACTCCATCAACAACGGTGTGATATAACTTATTAACGTTGCATTGGCCACCTCTTTGGGGCTTAGTTTAAAATACAAAAAAAGTTCTTCAACGCCATTGCTAAGCAGCGCTTCCAGGTTTATTTTAAAACCCTTGTTTTTTTGACGCCACAGGGGAGGCATGATATGGAGCAGAAACCTTTCCCGCATATTCTCAATCAGAGGGCCGGCCGATAGCAGGAAATTTGCCTGTAAGGGTTCGATGACCGATATCTTTTTAAAACCATACTCAATTCTTGCCATCCGCTGCATAAAGTCCTCTGGGTTATCATTCGGTTTGCATACCGCAGCAAAAACGTTTAGCTGGTTTTTCATAGTAAGGAACGTTCCGTACATTTCAGAATACTGGTCTTTTCTATCGCATTTTAAGATCACTTCGTTAGAAAGTACCCACTTTTTTTCTGCGTAAGGGAAAAGCGCCAATGTCAACTGACTTCCCAAATGGTCGGTGTTCCTGAAATTGAAAATAATATGTCTATCTTTTATAACGTTACAAAATCGATCGAACCGGTCACGGTCATCTACAGGAATATCTTTGAGTCCGACTGCATCTTCTTCGGCAATTAATGAAATAATCGTTTTTCTTTTTGAAGGATCTTTTTCGTTATATGCTTCATTATATTCATTTTCAGTAAATGAAAGTCCCGTGTCTTCGGCCATTGAGCCATATTTTTTTCCTATAAGCAGGATATAGATGTTGCAGGCGGCAACATCTTTTAAGCATTGTTCTAATGGTCGTTCAGGCGATCCCGGCATCATGTATTCCATGATCCTACCCACTTCAAAATAGGGTTTCAAAAACTTCAGTGCATTTTCAGCAGCTTTTCGATACTCTGCCAAATCCTGGTAAGTTGACGATATGTATATTTTTTTTGGCATTGGAGCGTGAAAAATAAAGGTCGCCCCCCGGTAACCGCCATGCCAAGATTATAAAGCGATAGTATCTGAATAATCTATAGCCTGCTTTGCGATAATATGTTAAGGCCATTAAATATATAACTTTATTATTTATTCGCCAATACTTAAAGAAAGGTCAAAGAATATTAAAATCCATAACGGTCAATCGTTTAGGAAGAGGCCCCGGGCAGTAATAGAGCCGGATATAATAATTGATGCTGTTTAAAAAAGGAAAAATGGAAATCTCCTGCCGGAAGCAGCACCCGGCTTTAAGCGGATCATTGACAAACTCGCAGCCAGGAACTTCGAAAAATCCGCTGCTTGCGATTCTTACAACCTGCAGACATTTTTACCTACTACTTACCGTTCAAAAAAGCCAATATCTTTTTCGCTTCTTCCGGGTAAACAGCTATCCGGTGCGTCCGCACCAGGTACAGCGATTTTTTATTTCCCGCCGTATCATTTATCGAAATAGTATTTGAGGGCTTAAGTGGCATATGACAATCAACACAATTGTTTTTCATTAACGCGCTTAATTTTGGCGCCACTTTGCAAACATTGTGATTAGCATCATTATGGCAGCTCATGCATTTTTGCGAATACAGGGCCAGGTTACCGCTGTTGTTTACATGTGTATTGTGGCAGGTGGTGCAATCCATATTGCTCATCATAAAGCATTTGCTTGCGGTTAGTAAGCCGGTCTGGTTGCCATGCACATCAAGCGAGGCATTGTTGGTTTGTATATTTAAATAGTCCGGCTCTTTAAAGCGGGCCAGCGTATCGCCCATTTTAAATTTAAAGGTTGATACCTGGAATGCCTGTTTACTGCTGGAGTGACAAACCCCGCAGGCATCCATTTTTTGCGCCCGGTTTAACGACGCAAAACGGGTAATGTATTTCGGTTGTTTTTCTTCGGGATAAGCTTCGTGATAATTTACGTGGTTGGCTGCCGGGCCGTGGCAGCGTTCGCAATCAATACCATAAATAATTGATGCCGGCTCAAACTCCACTTTGCGGTTTTGCATATCGCGGTTTTGCTGCAATTGCTGACTGATAAATGAACTGTGGCATTCAAAGCAACGCTGCAATATGGGCCTGCCAAAATCCGGATGGTTACTATCATAACCCGGGCTGCCTGCCCAGCCATGAACTTTGCTGTAATAAGACACCGGCAACTCAAATAGCTGCGTACCCTGCCAGTACATATAGGTTTGTGCCTTGTTTACACCAAAGGTTATGTCCATGCGGCGCGCGTCGGTTTGTTTACCGTTAGTATAAATAACCTGGTATAAACTGCCGTTGCGCTTTTCCATTTTTACAATTGTTCCATCGGCATATTTAACACCCTTATCATCGGTATTAAAGTTACCTGGTACATGATCTGCCGATGTTGGTTTGGAGCTAAGATAATGAGCCGTGTGCAGGTAATTATCGTAAACGTCCTTATGGCATTTTATGCAACTGGCCGATCCGGCAAAAACTTCGTCGCGCGGATCTTTCGGTTTATCGCTAAAACATTGCACCAGCATAAAACTTAGTGGTACCAGTAACAATAAAACCAAAAACAAGGTGCGTTGCTTAAACATATCCGTACAGTAAAAAGGCGATGTTATCCTCCTCTATATAAATGCAAAAAGGCTGCCATGTAACATGACAGCCTTTTGCATTATTTACCCACGCTTATTAATAGCCCGGATTTTGTTTTATTTGGGTGCCGTTAAGCGTTTCGTTTAACGGAATTGGTAAAATTTCGTTAACACCGGCTTTAAAACCTTTAAAGGCAAGCACGGTAGGTGCCTGGCCCCAACGCACAAGGTCAAACCAGCGGTGCCCTTCGGTAGCAAGTTCAAGCCTGCGCTCGTCGTAAACATTTTGCAGCGTTGCCGGTTTTGAAGGTAAACCTACACGGGCACGTACGGCATCAAGCAATGTTTGCGCACGGCTTGCATCACCGCCATTTAGTTGCGCTTCTGCTTCCATCAGGTAAGTATCAGCTAAACGAATCTCTATATAATCGTTAGGCCAGTTCAAATCGGTAGTACCGGTTGTTACTTTATTGGCCATTACCGGCGCGTATTTCTGGATAAAGTAACCGGTATTCTGGTAGCTTGGCGAATACGATGTATTGGTAGCCTTGGTTAAACTATCAATATTAACAACGGTATAACCATAACGCGGATCGCCTTTTAAAGCATTGGCCAGTTGTGTTGTTACCGGGTTAAAACCGTAACCACCGCTATAATAAATTGGGCCGGTATAGCTACGCGGACCAATCATCTGGGTGTAGATATTTGATTTAAACTGATCCCAGTTGCTCCAGGTATAGCTTTGCGAACCCGAGTGTACCAACTCAAATATCGACTCGCTGTTAAATTTATTTTTAGGGCTGAAAATATCGCCATATTTAGGCAGCAACTGGTAGCCATAAGCCGGGTTTGTGTTCACATCCTTCAGCATGGCAGCGGCATCGGCCCATTTCTTTTCGTACAAATAAACTTTACCCAGTAAAGCTTTCGCGGCACCTTGTGTAACGCGGCCACCTTCGGTAGCAGCAGGCACTGTAGCCGGCAAACCAGTAATTGCAGCTTTCAAATCTATTTCAATTTGCGCGTAAACAGCTTCGGGTGTGGCCTGCGGCTGCTGGTAAACGTTGGTCAGATCCAACGATTTCAATATCAGCGGCACGTTTTTAAATAACCTTACCAGGTCGAAATAATAATGGGCACGTAAAAACTGACCTTCGGCAGTATACCTTGTTAACTGGGCAGCGCTTAAACCAGGCACTTTAGGTAAATTTTCAAGCAATACATCGGCGCGGTTAACACCCTGAAAGTTAATTGCCCAAAACTGGTTTTGCGGCCCCTGTGCCGGTGTAAGCGTATAGTTATTGATCACCTGCCACTGAATAACGTCTGATGAGCTGCCGCCCCCTGCAAAACAATCATCAGATGCCGAGTTAAGCGCCCCAAGCGGCGATGAGTAAGTATTATCAATACCGCCGGTTTCGGTAACCAGGGGATCGTAGGCGGCCACCACGGCTGCCAATGCCTCATCGGCGTTAGCGTAGTAGTTTGATTCGAGAAACTGCCCTTTGGGCTGCAACTCGAGGAATGATTTTTTACATGATACCATGGCTCCCATTCCCATCAATGCCAGGCCGGTATATATAATATGTTTTGATTTCATGATAATTGTAATTTGTTATTATAAAGTGATGTCCAAACCGGCCATAAATGTGCGCGCCTGCGGATAAAGGCCCATGTCAATACCGCCGCTAATTTCCGGATCGTAGCCTTTGTAACCGGTAATGGTTACCAGGTTATTGCTGCTCAAAAACACCCTTACCCTTTTAATATCGGCTGCTTTTAGCCAGGTTTGCGGCAAAGTATAACCTAACTGCAGCGTTTTGATGCGGAAATATGCACCGTTTTGCAGCGAAAAATTTGATGGGTTTTTAAAGTTGCCATTCGGGTCGCTTTCGCTTAAACGCGGATAGTTGCTACCTGCGTTGGCAGGAGTCCAGGCGTTTAAAGCCTCGATAGGATAGTTGGCCGACGGAATATCTAACCTGCGGTAACCCTGGTAAATTTTGTTACCCCAAACGCCCTGTCCAAATAATTTAATATCAAAATTTTTATAGTCGGCATTAAAGTTTACACCATAGGTAAAAGTTGGCAGCGGGTTACCCAGAAACTGGCGGTCCGATTCAGAAATTTTACCATCGCCGTTAGTATCCTGCCACTTAAAATCGCCAGGTTTGGCATTTGGCTGTATCAGCTGACCGTTTTTTGTGTACGCATCAATTTCGGCCTGCGAGCGGAATATACCAATCTCCCTAAAGCCATAAAACTCGCCGATAGGCTGCCTTGGGGTGATACGGCCAATTTCGAAATTAGTGCTCTGTACAGTACCGGCCACAAAGTGATCAATCTGGTTACCCAAACTTACTACGGTGTTTTTGTTGTATGATATGTTACCGCCAACGCTGTAACTTAACCCACCTATTTTATTGCTGTAGTTAAGGCTTAACTCCACACCTTTATTCTCCATATCGCCCACGTTATCAGACGGCTGGCCAGAAAAACCCGCGTACGAAGGCAGCTGCACATCCTGCAACATCCCCTTTGTAAGCTTTTTGTATATATCAAACGTTACGCTCAGGTTATTGAACAAGGTAGCATCAAAACCAATATCAGTAGTATGGGTTTCTTCCCATTTTAAGTTGGCGTTTGGTGGTTGATTAGGGCTGTAACCAATGTTGATATTATCGCCAAAAATGGCATTACGACCGCTGCCAATGGTTGCTGCATACCTGAACGGACCAAGCGCCCTTTCATTACCTACTGAACCATATGAGGCGCGAAGTTTAAAGAAATCAACAAAAGAGTTTTTAGGGAACCAATCTTCACGGCTCACTACGTAACCAACCTGCCCTGCCGGGAATGTACCATAAAGGTGGTTAGCACCAAAGCGCGATGAACCATCGCGACGGATGATGCCCGAAAACAGGTATTTCTGATCGTAATCATAAGTAACCCTGCCAAAATACGAAGCCAATGTGTGTGGCTGTACATCATCCAAACCAAGCGCGCTCTCGGCCAGCCTGTTAGCGGCAGGTAACGAGTAGTTAATAGAAGCATCGGCCAATGAAGTGGCTGGTTCGCCGGTAAAAGTACCTTTCAGGCCCGAAGCCGTTGTTTTTTGCGCACTTGTACCCACTAAAGCGGTAAGGTTATTTTTACCAAACGAACGGTTGTAGGTAATGGTGTTATCCCAGTTCCACGACAGGTTTCTGTTATAAGTTTGTACCTGGGCAGTAGTGGTATTAGCCGTACTTGAGTTAAGGTAGTATAGCGGTGTAAACCCATCAGAACCATAATAGGCTTGTTTAGCGCTGATTTGTGAGCGTACTTTCAGGCCTTTTATCGGCTCAATTTCGGCAAACGCGCTTCCTAAAAGATTGGTAGCATCACTGTAGTTACCCAATACTGTTTGCTGATAAGCCAGCGGGTTGGTAATTTCCTGGCCAACATAGTGCGAAATGCCATAAGGTAAACCCTGCGCGTTACGTACTATGGTAGGGTTATTATAATCGCCCGGATATGGCTGTGTGCTGATATCATTGATGGTAGTTGGCGTAATAGGATCAAGGTTTAACGCCGAACTTAACGGACCGCCAAAAACACTGTTTGTGTTACCAAACGCCTTGTTTTTGGTGTACGAGTAGGTAAAGTTTTCGCCAATGGTTAACCATTTTTTAGGCTTGTATGAAGTATTAACCGTAAAGTTAAACTTTTTATAACCCGAAATTTCGGGCATTACCACACCTTGCTGATCAAGATAACCAAACGACGTATAATAATTTGCCTTATCGGTAGCACCGCTTATGCTTAAATTATGATTGTGAATTAAAGCATTGCTATCAAAAATTTGATTTTGCCAATTTGTTCCGACACCAAACACTGCCGGATTAGGGAACAACGCGGTTTTACCTTCGTTAACCAACGATTCGTTTCGTAAAGTGGCGTACTGGCTGGCATTGGTAAGTTTTACTTTGCTTACTGCCGATTGAACACCTACATAACCGTTATAAGTAACCTGGGCGTCGCCTTTTTTACCTTTTTTAGTGGTTACGATAATTACACCGTTTGATGAACGTGAACCGTAAATAGCAGCCGAGGCATCCTTCAATACCTCTATCGATTCTACATCATTAGGGTTTACGTTGTCCAAACCTCCGTTATCAACTACAATACCGTCAATAACATAAAGCGGATCGCTGTTTAACCTCGAGGTAACACCCCTTACCCTTATTTGCGGAGCTGCACCCGGCGAACCGGAACTTTGCACTACGGTAACACCGGTAACACGGCCACGTAAAGCATCGTCAACACGGGTAACCTGCTGATCCTGCAGATCGCTGGCTTTAACACTGCTGATAGCACCGGTAACGGTAGTACGTTTTTGCGTACCGTAACCTACCACAACAACCTCGTTAATCGCTTTAATATCTTCGGATAATACAACTTCAATTACAGTTTGGCTGCCAACCACAATTTCTTTTTTGGCATAACCAATAAACTGAACTACCAGTACCGATTGCGGCCCGGCAACCGAAAGTTTGAAGCTACCGTCGGAACCGGTAGTGATGCCGTTAGTTGTACCTTTTTCGGTAACGGTAGCCCCCGGAATGGCCTGCCCTGCATTATCAACTACTTTACCGGTGATGGTAGCATTGGCTTGTTCCTGAATTGCGGGAACAATTTCAACAGGTGTACTGGCAGCGGCAGTGTTAGCTGCCGATTTTTCAAGTACTACCCTATCGTTCATCACATCGTAATTGATGCCGTTATTTTTAAACACCTGGTCTAAAACCGTTTTTAACGGTTGATTGGTGATGTTTAGCGAAAAGTGCTTATCAGCATCCAACGAACTGGCACTGTAAATAAACTTAACATTGTTATTTTTTTGCAGGTATTGTAAAGCTTCGAGCATGGTGGTGTTGCTCAGCGTTATGTTTACCTTTTTATTTAATATTCCCTGAGCTTTAATAGGGCTTGCATAAGTGATGCTGCTTACCAGTATTGCTATCAGGATCTGGCTAAAAGTAATCTTCATGATTTTACCCCATGGGATGGGCCTTCGTAAACGAAAATTCATATATTTGTTATGTTTCTTTGTTAAAAATGAGACAATTAATAGCCCGCACACCTCCCCGAGGTGTTCTTAGCGGAACGGGCTTTTTGATCCTTAAAACTTAGGGGTGCTCGCAACACTTCTAAGTTTTTTTTATGCAGATCTTTTTCTGGTTGGTTTCTTCTTTAGGTTTGTATTTTTTTGTACATCTTATAATTTTTGAAAGGTTAGTGTAGTTGGTTATTTAAGTTCTATATGGTTGTTTTCAATAGTATAATCTACATTGAGCGATTTCTTTATCGCATCGAGCACATCGGGCAGGTTAAAGCCTTCAAAATCGGCATTCAGGATATAGTGATTAAGTTTTTCGTTACTTATCGTGATATTCACATTAAAGGCCGAATCAAGCACGGGAATGATATTGCGTAAAGGTTTATTATCAAACACCAGGTGTAAGCGGCGGTATTGCTTTACTGCCGAGGTAGCTTCAACCTGCTGTGCTGTTAATAAATGTTTATCGTTAAGGTAAACCGCCTTTTGATGCGGGTAGATCATCACCTCATCCTTGGTTAACCTGGTTGATATTACGCCGTTTTTACCCGAAGGCTTCATACTTACCGAAACCTTACCGGTAAGTACCGATACATCGGCCACATTACTTTGCTCATCATCCCTTACCAAAAAGCTGGTACCCCAAACTTTGGTTACTATTGACCGGCTGCTGATGATAAAAGGGCGTTTTGGATTTTTAGTCACCTCAAAAAAACACTCGCCCGATATGGTAACCTGGCGCGAACCGTCGGCGAATACATTAGGGTAACTAATTTTTGCCGAGGGGTGCAGCCAAACCGAGCTGCTATCGGGCAGGGTAACTTTATAAATATGCGGGGTGCTGTTGGTTACGTTAAATAACTGTACATCATTTACAGGCGAAACGGCCAATTGCTGCGGATCTGTTTTTTTTGTGTAGATAACTGCCAAAACAGATAATGCCAAAACCGCAACAGCCGCCGCGGCGATGGCATACCATTTACGGAAAGCGATAACTTTAGCAGGCTTTTCTGTACCAGGCTGCGCATCGGCAAGATCAAGGTTAGCGATGATACTGAAATAGATCTGTTCTTCCAGTTCCTTTTCCCGGGCAGGTGAAAGGGCCGATACATGATCATCTTCATGCTCAAAGCTTAGGTACCATTGTTTTATCAATGCTATCTCGGCCTCGGTGCAATCGCCTTTAATGTATTTTTCAAGCAGATCGATGCGTATAGGTTCTTTCATGAAAAAGAATGTAATTCCGGTTTATAGATGATATGACGTATGCGGGATAGTGTACCCCCTACACCTATGCAATATTTTTTTAAAAAAATTTATGCAGCAAGGTAGCGAGTGCCAAAAGCAGGTGGTGGCTTAAACTCATCCTTAGCCTTTTGAGGGCTTTGGTAATCTGGTTTTCAACTGTTTTTTCCGAAATACCAAGCAATTGGGCTATCTCCTTATTGCTTTTATATTGTTTTCGGCTCAGTTCAAAAACCGAGCGGCATTTATCAGGCAGGTGACTGATCTCGGTTTCGAGGGTATGGGTAAGGTCGCGAAGCATAATGGCGTCTTCGGTACCGGTATCGGTTTCGGTACTTAACAATTTAAAAGCCTCGGTATGTTTTGCGCGGATAGTTTGTTTGCGGTACTGGTCAACCACCTGGTTTAAAACGGCCAGGTGTAGGTAACCGCCTATGGTAGTGTTAATTTGCAGCGTATGCCGTTTATGCCACAGGTTTGAAAATATTTCCTGGACAACCTCTTCGCACAATTCCTTATCCTTCAGTCGCTTGTAAGCATCCCCGTATAATTTTTTCCAATATCGCTGATAGATCTCCCTGAACGCACCAAGCTTATCCTGCTGTAGCAATCCCATCAATTCATCCTCAGTCAGCCTGGTAAAATCGTTCATTTGTTAAGTAACGCAACAATTAGTGTTAAATGATTGGCAAAACTCAAAATAATTACAGCAACTAACAAGGTTAGGATTGTAATAGTTTTAACACAAAAAATTGCCGGTTTGCGATAAAAAATGGCAAAGAATGGGAACCTCCACGTTACATGTTGGAGTAGCAACGTCTTTTTTTAAATACTAACCAGGTATTGTGATCATAAGGTGATCTGCGTGGCGATTATAAATGTGCCTTTCGATGCAGCCTGCATATTGTTTTCTACAATTGGCCTGGTCTGGTACTTAATAGTTAGTCGGGCGTAATGCCCGTCAAGAAATATATTGCCGCCTGCGCTCCAGTAAGTGAAATTTGCGTTCCCGTAGCGCTGAAATTTTTGCAGGCTGAATTCGCCGAAAGGCTGAATGCGTGTATTTGATTTGGTCAGGCTTTTGGGTAATAATAAACCGGCCTGCGTAAACCAGCTCCAGCCTGTGCCTATCAATGGCGCATTATTGCCTAAGCCGCCCTGCGAAACAGGGCCGACATAACCCGGATCGGCGGAGACGTTCGCATTCATAATGGCACCGTTCCTTAGGTAATTAGGCCCGAAGTTATATTTGTAAAAAACACTGTAAGCGGTCACCGCCCAGTTTTCATGTCCGCCAAAAGGCAAATCGGCGAAACTGTCAACCGCCCATAGATTGATATCATGCCTGATCAGCGGCGATGTGGCGCTATTTCCGGCCTGTGTAACCGTACCTTCACCTGCCGAGTAGTAGCCGGCTCCAATGTTAAATACTTTTTTTGTGCCGACATAAGTACCCGTTGTATAAGGCAGCGAATTGCCTTCTTTATCAAAAAACTGCCATGCCGCGTAACCGGTGGTAGCCAGTTTGCCGGTTGCATTATTATCAACTGCATAATTTATCTCAGGAGAACCGGCAGGATAGTTCGCAGCGTTGGAAAGCACCGTAAAAGGCTTGTTAAGCGCCCAGCGATAGGCCACCGGGCCGATATTGCCCTTGAAATAAATCCCTAACTCACGTCCAAACTGGTCAGATAATTCAACTGTAGGCCAGTTAAATAACGGAGCGTCCAGCGCCAGGTAATTGGAGGAACTTGCAGAGGTCATCCGGCTTAACCCCATCCAAATATGCAAGCCGGAACCTATATACATCGAAAACCGGTTCGTCAAACCCGTCTTTACATCCTTATCCGGAATCACGGTGAACTCATTGGTCAGGCCATGCAGGTATATGCCTGGTTTTTTGCCCAAAGTTCCATTGAAGGTTGCTCCGCCATTGCCGGTATTTCCACCTCCCGGCGCACCGCCCGAAGAAAATGCCTGGTTATCCATCCCGATATCGGTAAGGATCAGGAACCGGGGGCTCAATTGCCCGATGGTTATGAACCTGAACTGCCTCAGGCTAAAGTCGGTCCAGTTGGTTTTGGGTATACCGTTTACGGCCGTTCCGGGATTGGCCTCTGTATATCTTGCCCAAAATGTAGCCGATGTAATAAAGCGAATATACTTCTTTCCGGTACTGTCAAATTTAAGAGTCATGCCTTCCTTGTAATCAGGCGATTCTCCTTGTCCGAAAGCATCAACAGAAATGAAGATTGCTGCTGCAAAAAAAAGGGCCCACCGAAAAACATTGATCTTGATCATAGCAAACAGCTTGTTTTATAACATAATGTACCTGGAATAAACCGATTATCTCGTCCTCCGGATAGACAAAGACGCCCCATTTCCGGACAGCGACGTTGGTAAGTTGCCGGGGATGCCGTGCAAAAAAACGTTCCGGTCATGATCAATTTGAGTTTAATAACCCGCTGAAGTTTATTGAGTTTGAGCAAGATTCAGGAACATGCGGCATTGCCAAATGAGATGACACTGCCACATGCGTGCTCACATCCGGATGTTATTGAATCAATCAACCGGATGATGATTTAATATTTATAGGTTGCCGCCTCTTCAATCACTTTCAAAACCTCGTCAGGGTGTGAAAGCATCATGACATGCGAGGAAGCAATCTCGATAGTTTTAGCTTTCATCCTTTTAGACATGAAACGTTCAAGGTCCGGGTGTATAGTCTTATCGTTTTTAGCAACAATATACCAGCAAGGTTTACTTTTCCAGGCCGGAACACCGCTTTTATCGTCAAAAACAGTATGGAAGGCAGGTGTTTGCGTTGCGTAAAGGACAGACTGCACTTGTGGATCCAGGTCTGGCGCAAACACCGTCCTCACGCCTTCCTCTGTAATAAAGACAGTGCCGTCCGTTGGCACAAGGTATTTAATAAGCTCTGTTGCCGGGGCATTTTTCGAAACATCTGACAATGATTCATCGGCTTCCGGTCCGTAAGCTGCGAGATAAACTATGCCCTGTACCTTCGGGTCGTTACCAGCCTGGGTGATCACCATACCACCCCACGAATGGCCTACAAGGATAACTTTTCCTTTGGCCAGTGCGATCGCTTTTTTAGTTAGGCCTACATCGTCGGAAAGCGAGGTGACCGAATTCTGTACAGACATTACAGGATAGCCTTTGGCCTGCAACGCTTTGATTTGATTGCTAAAGCAGGAACCGTCGGCCCAAATCCCGTGTACAAAAATGATAGTTGGCTTGGTGTTGTCAGTAGTTTGTCCCATAGTTGTGATTGTTGATAGTAGCATTAAAATTAGAATAGAATAAAATCTGATAGTTTTCATGGCATTGAGGTTATTTATGTTGTTTTGAAATAAAATTAAATTGGAATTTTCGAGCCAGATGTAACATGGTCAATCAGCATAATAGCGCCCTGAGCTTCGAAGCGGAGGAGTGCGTTGTATCTACCGGATTTATACTTTCCATTTTGCATTTCTTCAATGCCTTGATCCGGGTACCGATCGCCGAAATGTTGATCATAAACTATAATTATTAAGGTGACGTGACAGCTCATTTTTGCTGTACTTTTTTTTGATGAAGTTCGGGTTAGTTGTGAGTTATTTTAAATAACCTAAATGATAAGATTTATTAGTTATGTAATAACGATCAGCCTTTGCTTTCCTGCCTGCAACCTGTTTGGTTTTATGGTCTTAACCCCATCGGCTTTCTAATACAACACACGCATATGATTAGTGAAGGTTAGATTGAATGCACCATTTATCGTAAGAAGCCAAAATGAATCTCCATACTTTTGGCGTCATTTATCAGAATTGTTATAACAGTTATCTTTATGATGATTTAAAAGGCGCAACTGCGGCGTTAACTTTACAATACGAAAAAGAACCAAAACTTTTTCGTCAACCTGGCCCAATATGTAATAAATATATCTATAAGAACCTGTACCGCAGAAACCTCCTTGCCGATATGGGATTATAGCAATTAAAGCAAGTGAAAATGAGTGATCGTTCCACCATCAAGCCTCGCTGTAGAACTTGCCGTTGAATTTAATATTACATTGGTCGGTTTTCTTCGGGAAAACAGGTTCAATATTTATAATTCCAGTGATCATATAACCATATCCACTTATAATGAAAATTAGAATTAAGGGTAATTCCCTGAGATACAGGCTAACCAAATCTGACATTGCTCAATTGGGGAACGACGGTTTCCTGGAAGACAGAACGGAGTTTACAGGCAAGACTTTGAATTACGCAATCATGATCACTGATGATGACAATTTAACATCGGATTTTACCGGAGATAAGATCCGGCTGAACCTGCCGAGAAAAATGATTGAGGAACTTATCAACACAGAAAAGGTAGGCTTTATGGATCAGACCGGCCCGGTAAGCCTGCTGGTAGAAAAAGATTTTACCTGTTTAGATAATACAGAAGAAGACCAAGGCGATAATTTTCCTAATCCATTGTTAACCTGTTGATTAAAGCCTAAAGCCATGAGTGAAGAAAAAAAAGTGCCATCTGCAGAAAATCCCTATAAATTACTGAAACTAAAATCTACCGGGGCCGAAAAATGGGCGGCAGGTATTCCTGCCGTGATGGCCGCGTTCAGTGATCTTTTTGAAGAGGGCGTTCCGATACGAGGCATGAAGGCACTCTTTTCGATGAACCAGAAAGGTGGCTTTGATTGCTCGAGTTGCGCATGGCCAGATCCTGATGACGAGCGGTCGCCGGTGGGAGAATATTGCGAAAATGGCGCTAAGGCCCTGGCAGAAGAAGCAACAACAAAGAAAGTTACCGCTGACTTTTTTAAAAAAAATTCGGTATACGACCTCGCCATGCTAACCGATTTTGAAATTGGCCGTTTCGGGCGGTTAGCCGAACCGATGTATATGCCAAAAGGAGGCACACATTATCAGCCAATTAGCTGGGATGATGCCTTTAAAAAAATAGCAGAACATTTAACTGCGCTCGATTCGCCCGACGAAGCCGCTTTTTATACTTCGGGAAGAACCAGTAATGAAACCTCTTTCCTTTACCAGCTTTTTGCAAAAGAATTTGGCACCAATAACATGCCCGATTGTTCGAACATGTGCCATGAAACATCCGGCTTTGCATTAATGCCTACGCTGGGCGTAGGTAAAGGGACGGTTAAACTGAACGACTTTTACGACACGGATGTCATCGTCATCATAGGTCATAATCCTGGTACAAATGCGCCGAGGATGATGAGCGCCCTTGAAAAAGGCAAATTGAATGGCGCAAAGATCATCGCAATCAATCCCATACCTGAAGCCGGACTGATGGGATTTCACAACCCGCAGCATTTAAATGGTGTGTTGGGCAATGGTATTTCACTGGCCGATCTTTTTCTGCCGGTTAAAATAAACGGCGATATGGCACTGTTAAAAGCTATGGAGCTTTTGCTTCTTGATTTTGAGAAAAAGAGCCCCGGACAGGTGTTTGATCATGACTTTATTGAAAAAAAGACGGGCGGTTATGATGAGTTCATCAAACAATTTGAAAACTATCGCCTGGAAGATTTAGCAGAAGAGAGCGGAGTACCCGCCGCATCCATTTACCAGGCTGTGCAAATGATGGCTTTTAAAAAGCGGATTATTTTTTGCTGGGGCATGGGGCTTACGCAACAACCAAACGGCGTAGATATGCTCAAAGAAATTGTGAACCTGCTACTACTAAAAGGAAGCATCGGGAAACCCGGCGCAGGGGTTTGCCCGGTGCGCGGGCATAGTAACGTTCAGGGAAACCGTACCATGCTGATCAATGAAAAGCCCACACAGCAGCAACTGGATCGTTTAAAAGAAGTGTTCGGGTTTGAGCCTCCCAGAAAACATGGTTACGATGTTGTACGGGCCATTAAAGCTATGCATGCCGAAAAAGTTAAAGTACTGTTTAGTATGGGGGGCAATTTTATATCAGCCACCCCTGATACAACCTATACTGCCGAAGCCCTTCGAAAACTTCGTTTAAGTATCTGCGTTTCCACCAAACTAAACCGTAGTCACCTGGTGCATGGCCAGGAAGCCCTGATATTGCCCACCTACTCCAGGAGTGATCTGGATATCGTAAACGGACAACCGCAGCTCATCAGTACGGAAAACTCTATGGGTATCGTACAGTCATCGCAAGGCATCTTAAAGCCCATATCCGATAAACTGATTAATGAAACACAGATTGTTTGCCGGATGGCGATGGCAACATTAGGCACGCGTTCGGTTATTAACTGGCAGCAGTACGCCAACAGTTATGATGCCGTACGAGATATTATTGAAAAGTGTATTCCCGGTTTTGAGGATTACAACAGGCGTGTGCGTGAAAAAGGGGGCTTCTATTTACCCAATGCCGCGCGCGACGGAAATTTCATCACCGAAAAATATGCAGACCGCGCCGTATTTACACTGACAACAATTCCTGACAACACGCTTAAAGAAGATGAATATTTGATGGCTACCACGCGTACGCATGATCAGTTTAATACAACAATTTACGGATTGGAGGATAGGTATCGCGGTATTAAAAACGAGCGGAGAGTAATATTCATGAATCAGAAAGACATTGACAATAGCGGATTTGCAGCAGGCGACAAAGTTGATCTGTTTAATTATGACGATGATATTGAAAGGATTGCACCGCTTTTCATCATTGTACCCTATTCAATACCCCAGCGAAACACACTCACCTATTTTCCGGAAACCAATGTGCTGGTTTCAATAAATAACGTTGTTGGCGAAAGTAATATGCCAGCATCAAAATATGTCAAAATCAAAATCAGGCCGCACGATCCATTGAATATCGGAAATTGATGATGGCTCCTATTACCGCTTAAAGTTTAAAACCTCTTTTTACTGAAGTTCATCAGGTTCGGCTTTTACAAACCTGCTTAACGGCTTCCATATCTGCGTCATCGGGGGGTCTTCGTATCGGTTAGGGCAGAGGCAATCAGCCGTTTTATAAGCAATACGTAACTCCCGATGCGAACTTTGACAGCAATAATAAACAGCGCAATATTTATCATTTAAGTCAAATCAATCATGAAAAAGAAAGTTTTAATCATTGCATCAAACACAAACACTATTGGCCCCAACAAACGGCGAACAGGTAATTTTTTACCGGAAGTGGCGCATCCCTATGCCGAATTTACCAGAGCAAACTATGAAGTTGATTTCGCTACGCTAACCGGAGAAAGCCCGTATCTTGATGATCTTGAATCTGCAGCCGACCCGGATAACCTGGATTTTTTAACCGGTGAAGGCTGGGTAAAAATGAGAAAAGCGGTTAAACTTTCTACTGTTGATGTTAGTAAATACGATGCCATTTTTGTTCCCGGTGGGCTTGCTCCCCTGGTAGACTTAGCCCATGACGAGCTGATCAAAAAAGTAGTTAAAGAAACCTGGGAGCGTGGTGCGGTTGTTGGGGCTGTTTGCCACGGGCCGGTTTCACTGCTGAACGTTAAACTAAGTGATGGCAGTTACCTGGTGAACGGCAAGAACATTTCATCTTTCACAACAGAAGAAGAAGATGGCTATGCCAGGGCAGACGTGCCATTTGACCTGCAAACTGAGTTAACCAAACAAGGCGCAATTTATCACACGGTAGCGCCATGGCAGCCTTTTAGTATTGCGGATGGCAGATTGGTAACCGGCCAAAACCCGGCCTCCGGAAAAGGCGTTGGTGAAAAAATAGTTGCAATTCTGGGACCATCGAATTAAAACAATTTACATTGAGGCCGCACCGCTTTGAAATAAAACGGTACGGCCATTCTTTTTAACGCTATACGATTAGTAATCATTTACACTGGAAGGTCGTTTTGAACGAAAACGAAGTTTCTTAGTCAATTATCCGCAGGGAGTTATAAGATATTTTTTTGAAAATTTTGTAAGTTAGAATTTAATATTAAGCAGGGGGATTGCCAATGAAGCAATTTTACTTTTTTTTGCTACTGTTATTTTTTATAAGTTCTGCATCAGCACAGTCGAGCGAACTGGATGAACTGACTTTGCCAGTGTTAAGACAAAAACTATCCGAAAGTAAAAACGATACCAACAGGGTTAAATTGCAACTTGCATTAGGGCATTTAATGTTTTTCAAACCTAATAAAGGCGCTAAGGATATTGATTCGGCGAAGAATTTTGCAGCTCAGGCCTCAACTCTGAGTTATCGGCTCAAGTATGATTTTGGTATAATTAATTCCATGTTGCTTAGCGCCGAAGCGTTTTATAACAGTGATGACAGGAAAATGGGTCTGAAGATCGCCCAAAACGCACTTGCGTTTTCACAAAATCATCATAATAATGACGGACAGGCACGATCATATCACATGATTGCCCGATACTACCGGGTTTCAGATCCGCTTGAAATTCAAAACAGAATGCTTTACATCAATAAGGCGATTTCCATATTCAGAAAGGAGCGAAATATTCTGTGGCTTTCTTTTTTGCTGACTGTAAATGCCGACTCGCTATTTCAAGTGGAAAAAAATACAGAGGGACTTAAGTTACTGTTTGAAGCTTTAAATTTAGGAAAAGGTGTAAGTCGCAGAACTGTAGAAGGAATTTACCGGAATATAGGCAGGATATCATTTAAATTAGGAGATTACACCAATTCGTTAAAATATAATTTGTTAGCCCTCGAAACTGCAAAAGAAGTTAACGATACAACCTCACAGCGCGGCGCTATAAACCATGTTATCGCATCGACATATATTGAAATGCGGCAATATCACAAGGCTATCCCATACTCAGTCGAGGTACTAACGATGGCCAGGCGATACGGAGAACACCGTTTTGTAATTTTGGAATCCGCTGCGCTCGCACTGGAATACACCCGCACCAATCAGCCCGGAAAGGCTTTTGCCGTCTTAAATGAGATGAAAAACATGGCTGTTAATGATTTAGACAGGCTATCGGTGGCAGTGGAGTATATCAATAATCTGATCTATGCCAAACGTTTCGGCGAAGCAGCGTTGTACGTACAACAACTTACAAGTTTGTTACCTAAAATTTCCCCGGCAAATACCCAGGAACTGATGGGCGCTTACAACGCTCTTGCCTCCTATTATTCTGCAACGGGCTACGTGAAACAGGCTTATCGTTATACTGAGTTGTATGCCACCATGGCGCACAAGCAAAATTTTGCGGCAAGTGCCAGAACAGCTGAATACCGTTATTATGAATTGCTTTTTTTAAAAAAAGGAAATAAAAAATCCGCCATTGAGCATTTCCTTAAAGAAAAAGAGATTAAAGATTCGATAGATAATGTAGCAAAAGCCTACCAGATTTTCTTATTGAATATTGAAAACGAAGCACTCGAAAAAAACAAGCACATCGATTCGCTCTCCAGAAATGCACTGCTAATTGAAACCAAGATAAAACGTAACCAGCTTCTTCAGAAAGTGACCATTGGTGGGACGGCTTTACTACTGGTTATCACTGCACTTATCTACAGCCGGTATCGATTAAAACAGCGCAGCAATGCTCTCTTATTACAGCAAAAGTATGAGATCGATCAAAAGAATGCCGTTCTTCAAAAGCTGGTAGCAGACAAAAACAAGCTTTTGGAGGATAAGGATGAGTTACTGTCAGAGAAAGATTTGCTGTTAAAAGAGGTTAATCATAGAGTGAAGAACAACCTTCAGATTGTTATGAGCCTGCTCGAATCGCAATCAACCCAGGTACATAACAAATGGGCGCAGGAGGTTATAATAGAAAGCCAGCATCGAGTACAGTCAATTGCCTTTATCCATGATCAGTTGTATAATAGTGACAAAGTTTCAGAAATTAATGTACTACCCTATATTACCCAACTGTTAAGATCATTGGACGGCTCTTTAAATAAAAAGAGAGATAAGGTAAAAATAACACTTGATGCCGACGAGTTGTGGCTTGATGTGGCGCAGGCTATCCCGGTTGGTATAATTTTAAATGAGCTTGTAACCAATGCTTTAAAATATGCTTACCCTGATAACAGGTCGGGAGCGATCAATGTTAGCCTGAAACAGAACGGCCAGCGGGCCATCCTTCAGGTTAGCGACGATGGTGCAGGATCATCTGTAGATCTCGGCTTTGACATGGCGGATTCGCTGGGTATATCTTTAGTTAAGGGGCTTAACGCGCAGCTAAAAGGCATCCTTTTATTCACCTACAAGACCGGCGTAACAGTGAAAATAGATTTTCCGATCGAAAAAACAGCTACAGTACGCGATTAAAGCGGTCGGCAAAATGGCCCTTAATCTTAAATGGCGACACCTTCCGCCCGCGTCTTATCCGGCGTTTTACCAGGTTCACAGTTCGCTTCACATCAGCTATATCCCGGTTAATTAAAGCTATTTCCTCCCGGCTTAAATCTATCTTCATGGCCAAGGCATTTTCTATAGCCTGTTCCGCATTTCTGACTCCGGCCAATACAACGGCACTACCGGGTTTCAGCAGAGCCCAACGCAATATCAGCTGTGAAATACCTTGGTTGATGGCAGATTGGTAAATACCGGGTTGGGTTGGCGCTGGGTATTCGGGGTAATGGCGCTTATCGGCGGCCTCCTGTTGGTTGCGTACAATACGTTTACAGGAAACCAAAGAGGCTATGTTAACATTCCTTAAGGGTTAAGCGCATATTCCACGGCTATCTTACCTTACTGCAGAACCGTAAGTTTGTAAGTTAAAGTCTACCCCACATATTAGGCGAGTTTTTTTAACACCGGGATCAACCCAATGATTTTTAACTTATTTTAACTTCCCCGTAAAACTTAATTTTTTAATTTTAAAAAATGTTTCGCTCCGCTTTAGTACTTATATTTTTGTTTATAGCATCCTTTGCCTATGCCCAGCATAGCCAGGAAGGCATTGTTTATGAAATTAAAACCCACATTGCCCTGCCGGGTATTAATATCGAAAACCTGAATGGCAAGTTTAAAACCCAAACCGATAAGCAGGGGCATTTTTCCGTTCCGGCCAAAGGCGGCGACCTTTTGGTTTTTAGCGGCATGGCTTATAAAACCGATACTGTGGTAGTTACCAACCTGGATGCACGCTATTTTTACCTTACCCCAAAGCAGCATCAACTAAACGAGGTGGTAATTAATGGTAAAGGTGCAGCCGCGGTAAATCAATCGGCTTTTGCGCAGCCTATAGATCCCTTGTTTCATAACCAAACCATGACTTACCAACGCAATACCGATGGCCCCAATGCAGATGGTTCGGTTAAAGGCGGTGTAAGCTTCCGCATCTGGTCGAACAAATCCACCGAAAACAATGCGAAGAAACAGGCACAACTGGAAGAGCGCGACAGGATCATCACAAAAATCCAGCAAACCTTCGCCGACGATAATATCAGCAAGTATGTGCCTTTAAAAGACCAGGAGCTACATGCTTTTGCTGTACGATACACCCCGGATATAAAAACTTTTACCGCCAAAGAATTTAACCTCACTACCTACATCAGCAAATGCTACGAAGAGTTTATAAAACTTTCGCCGGGAGAGCGGCTTAAAGTGCCGGTTTTTGAACATACAGAAGACCCGGTATCATCAAACTGATCTACAGGTAGGACCGCACATTATTCCCTATCCTGCCGCAAACAAATAAAACTCCGCTGCCTTAAGTATTTATTGGCAATATCATGACAGTTAACAAATAAATGTTTAAACATTTATTTGTTAACTTTGCTGCGACTATTTCATACACAGTAAATTATGAAAAAAATAGGTTTTTTATCATTCGGGCATTGGTCTGATCATCCGGCTTATCAAACCCGTACCGGGGGCGATACCTTGCTCCAGTCGATTGACCTGGCTGTTGCCGCCGAAGAACTTGGTTTAGACGGGGCTTATTTCCGGGTGCATCATTTTGCCCGCCAGCTGGCTTCGCCCTTTCCGCTGCTCTCGGCCATCGGTGCCAAAACCAGCAAAATTGAGATCGGGACGGGCGTTATCGATATGCGGTACGAAAATCCGCTATATATGGTTGAAGATGCAGGAGCCGCCGATTTAATTTCGGGAGGGCGATTACAGTTAGGTATAAGCAGGGGTTCGCCGGAGCAGGTAATTGACGGCTGGCGCTATTTTGGCTATGAACCCAATGAGGGCGAAACCGATACGGATATGGGACGACGGAAGGCTCTTGAGTTTTTGGATAAACTAAGTGGTACCGGCTTTGCCCAGCCTAACCCCTACCCCATGTTTCCTAACCCCCCGGGCTTATTGCGTTTAGAACCGTATTCGGAAGGGTTGCGCGAGCGTATCTGGTGGGGAGCAGCTTCAAATGCAACCGCCGTTTGGGCGGCCGAACAGGGCATGCACCTGCAAAGCTCCACTTTAAAATTTGATGAAAGCGGCAAGCCTTTCCATATTCAGCAGGCCGAGCAGATCAGGCTGTACAAAGAGGCCTGGAACAAAGCTGGGCACGGGCGGGAGCCGAGAGTATCGGTAAGCCGTTCTATTTTCGCATTGGTTACGGATGAAGACAGGTATCTGTTCGGCCAGCAAAAAGGCGGATCGGACAAAATTGGTTATATCGAAGCCGATAAGCGGGCTATCTTTGGAAAAAGCTATGCTGCCGAACCAGACCAGCTTATTGAAGAACTGGCAAAAGATGAAGCTATCCGGGAGGCAGATACCTTGCTTTTAACCATACCCAACACACTTGGGGTTGATTACAATGTACACGTACTGTCGTCTATATTAAAACATGTAGCCCCCGCATTGGGCTGGCGTTAATGTATTACAACAAGCAGGCATTGTTTTTTTGTTAAATCATCAGGCATACGCCTGAAAGGAAATATCTTATTGATTGTGATTGCATTATCGCAAATACAGAAAGCCATTTTAGTGCAAAACTAAGTGGCTTTCTGCATTAAATTTCAGATTATTTTTGATATAGTATTTATCAAAAAAATGAATATGTTTGTACAATACAACATACTAAAATACCATGCCTCCTAACCCCGATTTTTTGGACACTGCTACCTCTCTCCGAAACACCGAACAGTTTTTAATGCCTGCCGGGCAAAACGGCTGTAAATTGCCGGGGTATGATATTTACCCGGCCTTTAAAACTCCCGAAACCATATCGCGGGGGTACGATGGCATAGTGAAGTATATGCTTGGTGTCGGCACTCATTTCATCTTCGAGGGTTTTGGCGGTGTGCAATGGGAAATGGTAAAAGCATCCGTAAGTGGCTTGCTGGGCGATACAAATGTTAACTGGATAAATATTGATACCTGCTTAAAACCAGAGGCAGAGGTAAATAACCAGGTAGCTCCTTTTACGGGTGGAGATGATCCGCTTTTTGGAACCGCCTACACCGGATCACTTTTAGATTTTTTCGACCAGGCTAAGTTATCGGCATTAGCTCCTCCGGGCAATGGCCTCACTATTATTTACGGTTGCGGCGCTGGCCTGGTTAACTGGCAATGCCCGGTTATATATTTTGATGTACCTAAAAACGAGATCCAGTTCAGGTCGCGGGCCGGGAATGTGCGCTGCCTGGGTGCCGGCCAACCTGCGGATGCGAAAGTACAATACAAACGTTTTTACTTTGTGGATTGGCCGGTTTTCAATCAGCATAAAAAAAAATTGTTAGGGCAGGTTGATATCTGGGTTGATGAACAGCGGCCCGATGATATTACCTGGATAAGCGGCCAGGGCCTGCGCAATGCACTAACCCAAATGTCATCAAACGTTTTCAGGCCGCGGCCCTGGTTTGAACCGGGCGTTTGGGGAGGCCAGTGGATTAAACAAAATATAAACGGTTTAAACAAAGCCGCGGTAAACTACGCATGGTCGTTTGAACTGATTGCGCCCGAAAACGGTGTTGTGCTGGAGAATGGCGACAACCGGCTGGAAATATCCATAGATAGCCTGCTTTATCATAACAACACCGCCGTATTAGGCAAGGCCGCGGGCAGGTTTGGCTACCACTACCCCATCCGCTTTGATTTTCTGGATACCATGGATGGGGATAATCTCTCGGTGCAGTGCCATCCCTCGGTAAAGTACACCCGCGATAATTTTGGCGAAGATTTTACGCAGGATGAAACCTATTATATATTAGAAACACAACCGGGCGCCGAGGTGTACCTTGGCTTCCAGGATGATATAGACAAAGACAAGTTCAGGCACACCTTAGAAAACAGCTTTGAAAACAACGAGCCGGTTGATGTAAAGAAATTTGTACAAACCTTCCCGGCAAAAAAGCACGATCTGTTCCTGATCCCTAACGGCACGGTACACTGTTCGGGCAAGGGCAACCTGGTGCTTGAAATAAGCGCTACTCCATATATTTTCACTTTTAAAATGTACGATTGGCTCCGCCCCGATCTTAACGGCAACCCGCGTCCGCTCAATATCAACCGGGCCTTTGATAACCTGAATTTCGACAGAAAAGGTGAAACGGTTGCCGAAACCCTGATCTCCAAACAAACAGTTATTAAAAAGGCGCAGGACTGGCAGGTTGTTTCCCTCCCTACCCATCCCGAACATTTTTATACCATCGAACGGTTGGAATTTAACCACGCTATAGCCGACATAACCAACAACCAGTGCCTGGTATTAAGCCTTGTAGAAGGAGAAAAAATTATTGTACAAACCCGTGATGTTGAAATGGAAATTCATTACGCCGAAACCTTCATCATCCCGGCAAAGGCAAATACTTATAAAATGATCAATATAGGCGGCGGCACAGCCCGGGTAATTAAAGCCTATGTAAAAGACGAATGTTGTTCCCCCATAAACTAATTTAACATGAGAAAATATTTTTTACTGCTGATATTCTTACTCCCGCTCACTGCCGCTGTGTATGGCCAAAAACCTGCTGCTGCCTTTACCTCCGTTAGCCTGCAACCAACGGTAGCATACATTAAACAAAATGGCGAAACGCGGCGCGTAGCCCGTTTACTATTTAACAATGGCAAAAACTATGCAGGCGGGCAGTTATACATTTCTTTTAACGGCCACCAGAAAACTATTAGCCTGCCCGAAAATAAATCGGGTGCAGAATATGATGAAGTGGCCTTACCCGGCCCTGCCATAAAAGTGGCAACACAGGCTACAGTAACGCTTAAAACGGCAGGCCAGGCTTATACAACCCGCTGCATTATTGAGCCCGCCCGCCAAAACTGGACAGTTTATGTACTGCCCCACTCGCACGTGGATATCGGTTATACCAATGTGCAGGCCAAAGTGCTTAAACTGCACATGGAAAACATTGATGAAAGTATTAACCTGGCCCAAAAAACGCAAAACTACCCCGAAGAAGCCCGTTTTAAATGGACAACAGAAGCCATTTGGGTGGTTGATAATTATTTAAAGCTAAGCAGTCCCGAAAAGCAGGCCAGTTTTTGGGATGCCGTAAAAAAAGGTTGGATTAACCTTGATGGCGCCTATGGCAACATCAACACCAGCCTTACCGATAGCCGCCAGTTAATGCAAATGTTTGCCGAATCGCAGCGGTTGGCCAAACAGCACAGCATCCAGATCAATACCATGTTTCAGGGTGATGTTCCCGGGGCTTCATGGGGCTTATCGGCCCAGGTTGAACAAACGGGCATCAAATATTTTCTATCAGGTCCTAATGCATCCGACAGGATTGGCAACCTGGCCAAATGGCAGGATAAACCTTTTTATTGGGTAGCGCCCTCGGGCAAACAAAAACTGTTGTTTTGGCAATGCCAGCCTTACTCCATAGGCTATGCTTTAAAGGGCACCAAAATTCCTAATTTTTTCTCTGTTGAAGACCCTAAACCTTTTTATACCGGTAAACCCGAAGAAAATTTCCTGAACCCTTACCTGTTTAAATACCTTGGCGACCTGGAACAAAAAGCTTTTCCGTATGATATGACCATCCTTACCTGGGCCATGAGCGATAACGCTCCTATAGATCCTGAACTGCCCGATGCTGTGAAAGCCTGGAATGAGCACTACGAATCGCCCAAACTGGTTATCACATCGGTAAAACAATTTTTTGGCGATTTTGAAAAGAAATACAAAGATCAAATTCCATCATTTGCCGGAGATTATACCGAATATTGGACCGATGGCGTATCATCTGCCGCCAAAGAAACCGCAAAAAACCGCAATGCATCGGATATGCTGAAACAGGGTGATGCCATCTGGGCTATCAGAAACAAAACAGCCTACCCTGTAAAAGATTTTAACGAAACATGGAAAAATTTGCTTTTGTTTAATGAACACACCTGGGGAGCCTACAACAGTACGGATGACCCCGAAGATAAAAAGGTATTGAGCGAATGGGCATACAAACAGGCCTTTGCTCTAAATGCCGAGAAAAAATCAGACTCGTTATTAAACACGGCATTAACGCCCGTGGAGGTAAAAGCAAACGCGGTAGATGTGTATAACACCCTGTCGTGGCCACGCACCGACGTAGTTTACCTCTCGCCCGAACTAAGCAAAGCCGGCGACCTGGTTAAGGATGATGCCGGCAAGAAAGTAGTATCCCAACGCCTCAGCACGGGCCAATTGGCCTTCGTGGCCGAAGCTGTGCCACAGTTTGGCAAGCGTACTTACACGGTTAATGCAGGCGCTGCTTATAAAGGAACTGCCAAATCAACTGTTAATCAATACATGCTCCAAAGCGGGTTGTATACCATCAGCATAAATAAAACAACCGGCGATATCCAAAAACTGGTTAAAGCAGGGGTAAATTTTGCAACCGATACCACGGGTTTAAACCATTACATTTATATGCCGGGCGATTCGCTGGAAAGCAGCCAAAGTGTTGCTGATGTGCAAATCAGCGTTAAAGAAAATGGTCCGCTGGTAGTGAGTTTACTGGTAAAATCTGCTGCGCCCGGTGCTAACGGCTTAAGCCGGGAAGTACGACTTGTAAACGGGCTCGACAGGGTGGAGATTATCAATATCCTCGATAAAAAAGCAATCCGCCAAAAAGAAAGCGTTCATTTTGCTTTTCCGTTCAGTATTGAAAATGCGCAGGTGCGTTACAGCATTCCCTGGGGCATTGCCACCGCCGAGGCCGATCAACTGCCTTATGCCAACCGCAACTGGTACACCATGCAGCGCTGGGTTGATGTATCAAACGCCGGCCGGGGTATAACCTGGAGCAGCCCCGATGCACCGCTTTTTGAAATTGGGAAAATAACCACGGCCAACCTGTTGGGCGGCCTGCACTTTTCGCCATACTGGGTAACGTATACGCCTCAATCTTCTGCTTTGTATTCGTGGGTGATGAACAACCTTTGGCATACCAACTTCAGGGCCGATCAGGAAGGACCAACCACCTTCAGGTATTACCTGAGTGCACATACTGGCGGCTATGATAGCTTTGCTGCAAACCAAACCGGCTTAAATGTGCATCAGCAGCTGATAGCCTCGGCCGCCTCGGCAATCCAGGCAAAAGGCCCCGGCTTTAAGCTTGATGCCACCGGCGTGTATGCCGAAGTGTTAAAACCTGCCGATGACGGTAAAGGCACCATACTGATGCTGGTAAACAGTACCGATGCTGATAAAGAGGTAACCATATCGTCAACAACCGGCAGCGCTATACAGATCTGGGAGAGTAATCTTTCTGAAGAAAAAAAGGCATCCCTAAATAACAAATTTACCTTAGCCGGCAAGGGTATCATCACCCTAAGGATAGAAAACAAATAACAACCAATTGGTAAAATGGAATCCAAAACACCTAAATCTTCACTTTTTTTAGTTTCGGTAACCCTTGTTGCCACCATGGGTGGTTTGCTTTTTGGCTTTGATATGGCAGTGATCTCGGGAGTGCTGCCCTTTGTAAAAAAGCAATTTGATCTTTCGGCCATAGCGGAGGGTTGGTTTGTGTCCTCCGCCCTGATTGGCTGCATTATCGGCGTAGCATTTTCGGGCGAATTGAGCGACAGGATAGGCCGGAAAAAAATGCTGATGGTATCGGCCGCATTCTTTTTCCTCTCGGCAATAGGTACTGCAAGTACACCGGGGTATTTGTTTTTAATTATTGCCCGCATGCTGGGTGGTACCGGCGTAGGCGTTGCATCAATTGTGGCCCCCTTGTATATTTCAGAAATTGCACCGGCAAAAACGCGGGGAAGGCTGGTTACCTTTTATCAGCTGGCCATCACTGCCGGCATATTGATAGCTTATCTCACAAACTCGGGCCTTGTAAGCTTGTCTGCAAGTTATCATAACCTGCCTTTTAGCAAACTGGTAGATTTAATACTTGTTAAAGAAGTATGGCGCAGCATGCTTGGGCTTGGCGTTATCCCTTCGCTGCTGTTTCTTATCGGCCTGTGTTTTGTACCCGAAAGCCCGCGCTGGTTAATCCAAAATGGCAGGGAAGCCGAGGGCATCAAAATTTTGGCAAAAACCGATACCGGTGAAGATCCGGAAAAGGAAGCCACGATAATCAGGGCCCAGGCACAGCAGCAAAGCAGTGCTTATAAAGAGTTATTTTCGCCGGCGTTCAGAAAGCCGCTCTTAATTGGTTTGCTGCTACCGCTTTTCTCGCAATTCAGCGGCATCAACGCGGTAATTTATTACGGACCAAGAATATTAAGCGATGCTGGTATTAAAATAAGCAATGCCCTGCTAAGCCAGGTTATTTTTGGATTAGCAAATTTTCTGTTTACCATCATCGCGATATGGAAGGTTGATAAAATGGGGCGCAGGCCGCTTTACCTCATAGGTTCGCTGGGGGCAACGCTATCGTTAGCCTTTACAGGCTATTGTTTTTATAGCGGCGCAACCAACAGCATAGCGCTTGTTATCAGTATTGTTTTATTCCTGGCCTGCTTCGCCTTTTCAATAGGGCCGTTAAAATTTGTTGTCGCCGCCGAAATATTTCCGAATAAGATAAGAGGCAGGGCGCTTGCCCTAAGTATTATGATGATGTGGGTGGCCGATACCATTGTAGGGCAGCTTACACCGGTTTTTCTGTCGGCTATCGGACCTGCACTAACGTTCGGTTTTTTCTCTTTTTGCTGCCTCCTCTCGTTTTGGGTTGTTTATAAAATGGTGCCCGAAACCAAAGGCAAATCATTGGAGGAAGTGCAGGAGATTTGGGTAGGGCATTAATGCGATCAAGCAGAACTGAATACTGGTCGAAGTTTAGCGACAGCGTAACTTCGTCCTAAAATGTTGGAAGCATTCTGCTTCCGTGGCTCGTCATTAAATACTTATGGGATTAAGAAAACCTTAAAAGCGACATGTTATAAAGTTAAGCTGAAAGCTTAACACAGTTTGGGTCGAAGTTACGCTGTCGCTAAACTTCGACCAGGAGCAAAACTTTTTAAAAAAAGAGAGCCTTGCAAACATTTGCAAGGCTCTCTTTTTTTAAGCATCAAAACAAAACCGGCGGCAACTACGCAAGCGACTGCGCCAAAGGAAAATCAATAGCGATAGAACTGTTGATAAACACATAATTGGTAAAAGTTCTCACAACAATCAAACCCATCAAATTAACCAGGGCGTCCTGCTTGTACCCGAAACCAAAAAAAGCTTCCACCAGATCCTGATCGGCCTTTCCTTTATTTTCGGCAATGGATTGGGCCAGTTTGAGTACCATGTTCAGCCTGGTATCAGGTAGTTGAGTTTTACGGATGGCTATGGTTTCCTCTTCAGAAAAACCACGCATTTTGGCCAGCGTGGTATGGGCAGCCAAACAGTAATCGCATTCGTTTACCTGAGATACAATGAGATTTATGGCTTCCTTTTCTTTTGGGGTGAAAATGGCTTCCTGACTCAGCAAATTCTCAAACTCCAGCATTCCTTTTAATGATGCTGCCGAATAGCCGATAGTGGCATAAAGATTAGGGATTTTACCGAGCCGTTTTTTTACCTGCTCCAGAATGGATTTCGATTCGCCGGGCAGATCATCAAAATTAGGTAATACAAGTGTTTTCATATTCAATTGTGTTTTTAGGTTGATTGTAGAGCGTAGTTCAACTTAACGGCTAAGTTTCCGGTTCAAAAAATCCTTTATCACAGCGGCAATCTCAATACCATGGCTTTCGAGGGCAAAATGGCCGGCATCAAATAAATGATACTCCAGGTTTTTCACATCTTTTTTATAGGCCTCAGCACCGCTTACCGGGAAGATGAAATCATTTTTACCGTAAACTATCAGCATTTCGGGATTATGGTCGCGGAAATATTGCTGCCATGCCGGGTATTTGGGCGGATTGGTGTGGTAGTCATAAAACAGATCCAGCTGGATCTGGCCGTTCTCCGGCCGTTCCAAATGGCGCAGATCAATCTCCCAGTTATCAGGGCTTATTACGGATGTATCGGATAAGCCATGTGTGTACTGCCATTTCAGTCCATCTGGGTTATGGAACGTGGTTAGGGTGTGTTCGGCTTCTTTATTATTCCGGTTTTCCCAATAAGCTTTAATCGGGTCCCAGAATGTTTCAAGCCCTTCCTCGTAGGCGCAACCATTTTGCACTATAAGGGTGTCTATTTTCTCCGGGTACTTTGAGGCTAAGCGCCATCCAACCGGGGCACCATAATCCATCAGGTAAAGGCTGTATTTTGAGATGTTCAGCTTATTCAACAACTCTTCAATAATGATGGCAAAATTATCAAAGGTGTAGGCAAAATCGGCAATAGGCGGTTGCTCGCTTCGGCCGTAACCCGGATAATCAGCAGCAATTAAATGATACTGATCAGATAACGCGCCAATCAGGTTTCTGAACATGTGTGATGATGCAGGGTATCCATGTAATAAAACCAGTGTAGGCGCATTTTTGGGGCCTGCTTCCCGGTAAAAAATTTCGGTGCCATTAATTTTGATGAAATGATAGGTTGTTTGATTTTCCATGTTGAAAAGTTTGGTGGGAGTGTATGTTTTTAAAAGTTAACGCATTAGTAAAGTTACCGGCGCTTGTTGCGTGCAAAAAATCAGCAGGATTATATCAGTTATCATAATAATCATATAAACCGGTATCATATTTTTTTAAATATTGTGGAGCATATGATATAAGCTTTAACCGGCAAAAGCAGATACTCTAATACGTTTGCACAGTAATGCCCCCAGAAGCCTGCAATCCGGTTTATTTTTCCCGGTTATTCGTTATATTCGTTTTTACAGAATCCGGGCATCGTTCATTACATTTCTAAACAACAATAGTATCACAGGTTATCATGGTTATGACGTTCAAGTCCTTTCATCCTGCACGGCAATTTATATGGGGACTATTATGCTTTATCCTCTGTATCTGTTTTACAAACTCTCGTGCACAAACTAACCTTTCGGGCTATAACGATGTAACCCGGCAGCGGCTGCTTGTAACAATTGCAGGCCAATACCTGCATACCATAAGCCAGGGACAGATTGATGCGGACAGCGCTATGCGCATCTCGGCAAAAATTTACGGGTTAAGCCCGCTACTCATTTATAACGAATGGTACAGCGATGGCAAACCAACCGCAGGAAGTAACTTGCTCGACGCCGGCAAAGTAAAAGAAGCCAGGGCATTGCTGGAAAGGCTCACCGGCGATGATCGCTTAAGGCTACTGGCCGATCTTAGCTGTTATTTCATTTTCAAACCAGGCAATGCAAAAGCTGATCTTGATGAAGCTTCGGTGTATATTAATGAAGGTTGGCGCATTATTAAACCAGGTGCGGTTAATTGGGAAATTGCATATACAACTCTTAGGGCACATTGGCTCAATCAAAGCGGGCGGGACGATGAAAGTCAAAAAGCATTTGCCTATGTTGTTGCTTTATCTGAAAAAACGGGCAATATGCGCGCAAAGGCCCAGGCAATGCTCTCGGCGGCCGAACTACTCCATTACGGCGATCCGGCACGGGTTGCCATGTTTCAAAAAGCTCTTTCAATTTTCACTTCCCTCAATTTAAAGGATAAACAGATTGAAGCGCTCTCTGAAATCAATATCGATTATTTTGTAGAAAAGCATTATGATATAGCCGAAAAATATATGCTTGAGATAGTGAAGCTTCAATCCGCTATAAAATTTCGCTATCAGCAATTTCCTTATGATGCCCTTGCTTTTATTGCCATACGCAAGGGCGACTTAACCAGTGCGTTAACCTATTCTACCAAATCGTTACAAAGTATGGTCACTAAAGCTGATTCTGCCTTTAAATCCTTCTTTTGGGGCCGGCGGGCTGTCCTTTATTCAAAACTTTTAAAATATGATGACGCGATAGAATTATTTAATAAAATACTGGAAAATAAATCAACCCAAACACGACTATTCTGGTACAAGGCTTTCTTAGCCCAATCAGAAACGTTGTTATTTGTAGGTAGGGAAAAAGAGGCTTTGAGATTACTTACAAAAACCGGAGCAGAATATCGACCCGCTACTCTTTTTGAGAAAATGTTTTACACCTACCTGTTGGGCAGAGCTTACGAAACCCTTCATCAAAACAGTTTAGCAGAAAAAAGCTACCAGGCCTTCCTTGAGATGGCAGAAAAATTTCCGCCCGAATATATTCAGGACGAGTATCCGCGGGCATTTATCCAGATTGCCAACTTTTATAGAACATTGGGGCAAAACAGCGGGGCCCGTAAATTACTTGAGCTGGCCCGGAGGGCTACTCCTAAACTTGATATGGAATGGGCCGGTGTTTATCACTACAACCTATTCAAGCTCGACTCGGCCGACAAAAATTATCTAAGGGCGTTTAAAGAACTTCAGCTAAGCCAGCAGTACAGTGATTCGGCCTTTAGTTACGATCAGCGAAAAAAAACCGCCGAGTTATTATTAAAATACGAAACAGAAAAGAAGGATAAAAACATCAAGCTGCTTAACAGCCAAAATCAATTGGAGCGAATAAAGGCACAGGAAGCTAACAGAACAAAAAACAAAACGCTGATTGGTATTGTGCTGCTCATTATTATTATAGGCTTATTATTTAACCGCTACCGTATTAAACAAAAAAATAACCTGCAACTGGAAGCCAACCAAAAAGAACTTGACCAGAAAAATGCCTACCTCGAAACACTCAATACCGAGCAGGATAAACTGCTTAAAGAAAAAGAATGGCTGCTTAAAGAGGTGCATCACCGGGTTAAAAATAATTTACAGATGGTAACCAGCCTGCTTTACTCCCAATCTGTTTACCTTGAGGATAATGCTGCCAAAGTTGCCGTTAACGACAGCCTGAGGCGGATGCAGGCCATGGCTTTGATACACCAAAAACTTTACCAGGACCAAAATACTACCACCATTGCCATGCCCGAGTATATTAACGACCTGGTACAATACCTGCACGAAAGCTTTGATGCCGGCAACCGAATAAGTTTTGAGCAACAGATCGAAGCACTTGATCTTGATGTATCGCAGGCTATCCCGCTGGGGCTTATAGTTACCGAAAGTATAGTAAACGCCATGAAATATGCCTTTCTTAATGAGGAGGACGGAACGGTGAGCATTATCCTACAGCACGACAGCCCCGATTACCTGGTGCTTAAAATATCGGATAACGGGATTGGTTTGCCGCCGGGCTTTGATACGATGGAACATAATTCGCTTGGGCTCGACCTGATGCAGGGGCTTGCCAGGCAGTTAAAAGGCTACTTTAATATCGAAACGGATAATGGTGTACATATAACAGTTCGGTTTTTGGCCTTAACCCTAAATAAATGAGCCACTTATAAAATAAAAGACTAAGTTTTTGCGACAATTTACATGAGTACCAAAGTATTAATAGTTGAAGATGAATTTGTGGTAGCCAACGGATTACGCCTGGTATTGAAGCAGGCAGGGCATACCGTTTGCGGCATTGCAACATCGGCCGAGGAAGCCGAATATGCTGCCGAAAAATATAAACCGGATATTGTATTGGTAGATATCCGTTTAAACGGCAAACGATCAGGAATTGATCTGGCCAGGAAACTGAAGGCCACAGATGTGGCCTTTGTGTATCTTTCGGCAAATTCAAGCCAAAAGGTGCTTGAAGAAGCAAAAGAGACTCAACCTTATGGTTTCCTGGTTAAACCTTTCAGAGAAAAGGATGTACTTGTTGCGCTTGATATCGCCCTGTATCGCCATCAACACAATATCGAAACAAAATTACGGCAGGAGCAATTTCTGAAAAATCAGCTGGCGGATATCAGCGTAGAGGTAAAAGATGCGGTACAAGGCGTTCTGAAGCTTACGCGCCTGTTGCAGCCTCATATCCCCAATGATTTGATTGTATCCGGCCGCAGGCCTGCACCCGGCGAAATATGCACCGGTTTTGGATATATACGCACCGGAACCGACGAGTATGAGCCCATCGGCAACGACGAACTCACTAAAATTGCCGGCTTAACACCCAATTTCTTTTTTGAAAACGAAAACCTCTCACCCGAAGGTGACGCCTTTATTTACAATTCAGATTCGCCCCATAAAAACAAACAGCCCAACGAATTGCATCGCAGGCTATTTGATCATTTTAAAATCGAATCAAACCTGATATTCCCGGTGGCGCTCAATAATGGCAACCTGGTTAACTACTTTTTTTACAGCCGCCGACGCGGCGCCTACACAATAGAACATATTGCGCTGCTTAACCGGCTTAAAATACATCTGAAAGAAATTACCGAAAGGCTTTTTAGCGGCCGTACAATGCTGCATCAAAATGATCAGTACCAGCCCGAGACCGAACCGGTAACGGCAAACTCCGGATTTGAAAACATCATTGGTACCCACCGCCTTTTACTGGCTGCCTTAGAACTGGTAAGGCAGGTGGCTCCATACAATACCTCGGTTCTGATACTCGGCGAAAGCGGCACCGGAAAGGAGCGCATTGCCGAATCTATTCACCTGCTTTCGGGACGGAATAAAGGGCCGTTTATCAAAGTTAACTGCGCTACCATTCCATTATCGCTGGTTGAATCCGAACTTTTCGGGCACGAAAAGGGAGCCTTTACCGGCGCTACCGAAAAACGGATGGGTAAATTTGAGCGCGCCGACGGCGGTACCATTTTTTTGGATGAAATTGGTGAGCTTTCAACCGATATGCAAGTAAAGCTGCTGCGGGTTTTGCAGGAAAAGGAAATTGACTACGTTGGCGGCACGGTAACCAAAAAGGTTGATGTGCGCATCGTAGCTGCTACTAACCGGAATCTTGAAAAGGAAATAGCAGCCGGAAACTTCAGGCTTGATTTGTATTATCGTCTCAACATCTTCCCGATAACGCTACCACCGCTGCGCGAACGCAAGAGCGATATCCCTGCTTTATCATTATACTTTGCAAACAAATTTTGCAGGGAGTTTAACAAGGAGTTTAAAGGGATTGCCGAATCAATGCTTGCCGAAATGTTTGCTTATAACTGGCCGGGCAATATCCGCGAACTGGAAAATGTGCTGGAACGGGCAGTAATTCTTAACGACGGAAAATCGGAACTAACGCTGAAGCAAAATCTTAATGATAAGGTGATCGAAGCCACTCAGCTCGCCAGGCTTACAACCTACGAAGACGTAAAATTTGCCCAGCAGGAGGCAGAAAGGGAGTATATTATCTCGATCCTCAAAAAATCCGAGGGGCGCATTCGTGGCACAAATGGCGCGGCCGAACTGCTGGATATTAAACCAACAACCCTCGAATCAAAAATGGCCCGGCTTGGAATAAAACGGGATGATTACCTCAGTCAAACCGGTCATCTATAATCGGTTTATGATAAAACCGCTACGCTTTTTCGTCACAGCCTCCGAAATTTACGGAGGCTGCCTACGCCCGTTTCGGAGATAGTGTATAATAAAGCCCTCAACTCTTGCATTAATAGCAATACAACCTGTTAATAATCAAATACTTAAAATAAAACACATTCATATCTATTGTATTTTGGGTTAATGGCATGAAATTGACGTTATCTGTGCCATGGAGTTGATAGTAAAGCAAAGAACCTCAAGCTTCGGCAATACAAAGGGGCAAAAGCTATTTTTCAGAAACTGGTTAACGGATAGTAAACCGAAAGGTATCGTACTGATAGTACACGGCCTTAATTCGCACAGCGCCTATTATCACAACTTTGCCCTCGAACTTAATAAAAGCCAGTATGAGGTATACGCTCTTGATTTGCCGGGGCGGGGATTATCTGAAGGCGAGCGATACTATATTCATGATTATAAAGAGATCATTGCCAACATCGATCAGTTGTTGAACATTATTCAAATGGCGCATCCCGGTGTTCCGGTAATTTTATTGGGTCATAGCGCGGGCGGTGTGTTTGCTGCCGTGTACGCGCTTAAGCACCAGGAAAAACTAATGGGATTTGTTTGCGAGAGTTTTGCCTTCAGGATACCCGCCCCCGGCTTTGCTTTAGCCGCCATGAAGTTGCTGGGTTATATTATTCCGCGTGTAAAGCTGATTAAATTAAATAACGATTTTTTTTCGCGCGATAAATCTATCGTTTACAAAATAAACCATGATCCGCTGGTAAAAGACGAAAAGCAACCGGCCCGCACCATGCAGCAGCTTTTATATGCATGCAATTATTTAAAAAAGAATATGGCCGGTATTAAACTACCCCTGTTTATTATTCATGGTACTGCCGATAAGGTTACCATGCCTGCCGGAAGCAAGTATTTTATTGAACATGCCTCATCGCCCGATAAGCGCTTGAAATTTTATGAGGGGCACTATCATGATTTATTGAACGATAAATACAACGACATGGTGATACGGGATATCATCAGGTGGATTAACGGAATAGTTAGCACCCAATAATTATAAATATTACTGCAAACCTTAAAACAAAATAATTATGCTAAATCTGGAATGGCTACGAACTTTTAAAGTAATTTATGAAGCCCGTTCGCTCTCGGCCGCGGCCCAATTGCTGTTTATTTCACAACCGGGGGTAAGCCTTCATTTAAACTCGCTGGAAACCTATATTGGCCAACGCCTTTTTGAGCGCGATACCAGGAAAATGCTGCCAACGGATAAAGCTACGATGTTATACCACACCATCATCGAACCGATGAACCGCCTGGAAGAAACCGAGCATGCATTTCATCGCAAGGCAAAGGTTAATAAACCCACCATCAGCGTGGGCATCTATTTCGAAACTTTTCAATATGCGCTGGAGGCGCATATATCGCAACTGCCTTTTAACCTTATTACCCATTTTGGCGAGTATCCGCAGCTACTCCAGGAACTGCACAATGGTAATGTCGATTTGATTTTGACGCCGCACAACGGTAACCAGCATAACCTGGAATTTACGCAGGCCACTTCCGAACGTTTAGTACTGGTTTGCGGCAGTAAAACCCAAACCGCCGAACTGAAGAAGTTTATTGAAGATGGTGATAAACGCACGACAAGTAAATGGCTGTCAAGACAGACCTGGTATACCACAACCGACAAGGATTACCTGCGAAAATTCTGGGCTCACAACTTCGGTGGGGTACCCACGTTTCAGCCCAATTATGTACTACCCTATTTCAGTTCTGTGTTGCGCAGCCTGCGTAATGGCGAGGGTTTTGCCGTTATCCCCGAGTTTTTGTGCGAAAACGACCTTGAAAACCAGGCCATCAGGTTGGTATGGGAACACGAATCGTCGCTGGAACATCCGATGTATTTCGGAAAGCGAAAAAACACTTTTTATACCAACGAACTTAAACAACTGGAAAACATGCTAACCAGGAGTTTGATTAAAAATGAGGTTGAAGCAGCATAGCGGTCCCCACGGAATCCTGAATTATCTCGGGATCCGCAGGTCAAGCAGCCTATTGGCCCGATATGGGCAAGTGAGATTTGAAGCAAGCTATCCCACGGTATAATTAAAAAAGTGTATTAAGGCTGAGCTTGACGGAGCATGGCGGGCGTGGGCCTCTGCGCGCAACTTTTCAATAACCCGCCCATGACATGTTTAAATGTGGGCGTCATGCTGAGCCTGTCGAAGCATGGTGGGCAGGGCCTCTGCGCACGACTCTTCGACCGGCTCAGAGTGACAGGCCTGCCCGCCTCATGTCATATACTCCTTCCGAGGCGTCGGCTTTTATTTACTCAGGGTGACAGGCCCACCCGCACGATGCCATATAAAACCATAGGTTGAGGACATTATGCATTCAACTCTACATATCACCCTCAAAACACCAACGGCGTAGTAAAATTTATCTCACGCGCTTCAAGCAGCGGAACAATACCACCCACAACAATGGTTTGAAAAGCTTCGGAATTGCGGTGAAAGTTTAGCGCCTCTTCGTTTTTATATCCTTCAAATAACAGCAGGGTATTAGCATCAGTATTGTCCTGTTGTATTTTATAAAAAAGATTACCTTCTTCGGCAGTGCTTGCTTTTACAGCTTCGGGTAAAAGGCTCAGTACATCGTCCAGTTTGCCGGGCTTAACCTTCCATTTGGCAATAACATGAATTGGTGAATTTTCCATTCTGTAATAATTTGTGGTACAGGGTACCTGTTAATAATTATTTGGCAGTTGTATTCAATAAAATGCCCGGCTGCCCGCATTACGGAATAGCAGCCGAGCTATCTATAAATTATTATTGTGCTTCAAGGATAGCTTTAACCTTTTCGCCAACACCGGTTCCCGAAGCTGGGTTTTGGCCGGTTACCAGCTTACCATCGGCAATGCTGAATGGCTGCCACGGATCAACCGTGTGATAAATTGCTCCCTGTGCGGTTAAGGCTGTTTGCAAATCAAACGGTACATCGGCGCTGGCGTAACCATCTTCTTCGGCGGTTGTGAAGGATGATATGTTTTTACCGTTTACAAGGTATGAGCCATCGCTCAATTTAACATTTAAAAGTGATACCGGGCCATGGCATACCGCGCTTACCACCGCACCGCGTTCCCAGGTTTCGGCAACTATTTTTTTCAGCAATGGCGCCTCAGGCATATCTACCATGGGGGCCAGGCCGCCCGGAACAAATATGGCATCATATTGCGATACATCTACGGTTTCTAACTTAACGGCTTTCTGCATATCTTCCCATCCCTTGCCGGTTAAAAATTTAAGATTCCCCGGATCTGCAGCCAGGTTTAAAGCATCGAGGTATGGCGTATCGCCGGTAAGGCTTGCAAAATCTATCTGGTAACCGGCTTCGCTCCAAACTTCATAAGGGTGCGCAACTTCGGGCAAAAAGTTACCGGTTCTTCTGTTGCGAGGGCCGATTGCGTTGGCATTTGAAACGATGATTAAAATTTTCTTTTTCATGGCTTTTTAAGTTGTTGGTTATTGTTTGCTTGTTTTTTTGGTTGATTTACATTACAAATTTGCGTTGCTAAAGCCCTCAGGTACAAGGAGCCAGGTCACAGACAACGTGTGACCGAAATCACAGTATCCGCAATTATTAAAGCGCAATGTGGGCGATGGCTTTTTTAAATGCATGTATCAGGTTGGCTTAGCCCTTGCATACTGATTTGGCCAGGTAACATCATGATGTAACTGATGCGCTGCCTTGAGCGGGAAATAGGGGTCGCGCAGTAACTCGCGGGCTATCATTACCATATCGGCATCGCCGTTGGCAAGTATGGTTTCGGCCTGTACAGCTTCGGTAATCAGACCAACGGTACCTGTAGTTATTCCAGTACGCTTTTTGATGTTCGACGCAAAGGGGAGTTGATAGCCGGGCCCTACCGGAATTTTCTGGTGCGATACCAGTCCGCCTGTTGTTATATCTACTACATCTACGCCTTTATTTTTTAAGGTTGCGGCTATTTGTACGGCATCTTCAAGATCAAGTCCGCCCCCGGCCCAGTCGCTGCCGCTTAAGCGTACAAAAAGCGGCCGGCTTTCGGGCCATACCGTTCGTACAGATGCTATCACCTCCAGCAATAGGCGCATGCGGTTTTCAAGGCTGCCACCGTATTCATCATTTCGTTGGTTACTAAGCGGCGAAAGAAACTGGTGTAACAGGTACCCATGGGCTGCATGAATTTCAATAACGCCAAAGCCGGCGCGCATTGCTCTTTCGGCCGCGTGGGTAAAATCGGTTATTACTTTTTGTATCCCGTCTCGATCCAGCTGAAGCGGGTGAGGATACAAATCAGAATAAGCAAGCGGCGATGGGGCAAACGTTTGCCAGCCGCCTGCTCCAATAGCTATTTCGCCATGGCCCCGCTGGGGCGCAAACGTGCTACCCTTTCGGCCGGCATGCGCCAGCTGTACACCCGCAACACATTGCTGCGAGGCAATAAATGATGTGATATGCTTTAGGTTTGCGATGTGTTCGTTTTTCCAGATGCCCAGATCATCCGGTGAGATCCGGCCTTCGGGCGATATGGCGGTAGCTTCGGTAATGATTAAACCGGCCCCTCCCACAGCCCGGCTGCCGAGGTGTACAAAATGCCAATCGTTAGCAAAGCCATCTATAGCCGAGTACTGGCTCATCGGCGAAACCACGATACGGTTTTTCAGCGTTACATCTTTAATCGTTATTGGTTCAAAAAGCTTTGCCATGGTGTTTTATCCTGATGCGTTGTTTATCGTTCTTATTTTCCGCTTGCGGCCTTAAGTGAAACAGGAATGATGATGCTATCCGCATACCCAAATTTCGTATCAGGTATTACACGCTGTATATCAGCCGAATGATAAGTGTTATGAAATAGCTGATAGCTTATTGACCAGGGAGTTGCACAAACCTATAAAGCACATGGCGGCAATACAAATTAAAAGTTAAGAGAATAAGTACCGGAGATACAGGAAGCTTATTGCTTAGTGAACGAGGGAATTTTTTTTGGCAACAATAAATTAAAACTCAGCGTAAGTAAAAATGCTACCAGGCATCCAACTAATGTGGTTAAAGCCCGCTCAAGCGGAATAAGCCATAAACGCGGGCCGGTATTTTGCAACATAACAATCACAAATGCCGTGATAGCCGTACGGATCATATCGGCCTTGTTAAACTTAAATGCTATTAAAACTATCAAAACCAAACCGATGGACAATTGCATGATGCGGGCAATAGGAATGGGATACAGTACTAAACCGGCTATACAGCCCGTTATGTTTGCCACCGTGCGGTCTACCGCGGCTTTATTGGTATTATCAAAAGATAAGCCGAGCCCCACCGAGATTATGGCCCACTCAAATGGAAACGTAGGCCATTCTACATAAAAATAATAACAGATTGCTACCCCTATAACGCACTTGATGGTAAAAAGCCAGGCCGCGGAGTCTATTTTAGTGACAGCATTCATTTAATTTTAAAGTTTACCGGCATTACTTTGCATAAAAGACTTTATCAGCACAGCCACTTCCTTGCTGTATTCTTCCAACAGAAAATGCCCGCCATCAAATAAATGGACATCTGCCTGCGGCAAAACCTGCCGGTAAGCCATAGCGCCTGCGCCCGGAAAAATTTTGTCATTATTACCCCAGGCCACAAGCGTTGGCGGCTGGTGCTCCTTTAAATACTGCTGCCATTCGGGATACAGCGGGAAGTTTGTTCCATAATTTTCAAACAGAATTTTCTGTACCTCTATGCGGCCGGGCTGCATTATTAAAAAATAATCGGTGTAGTAACTATCCGGACTGATTAAACCGGCATTGGCCGTACCGAAAATATATTGCTCCTTAATCCCCTCCAACGACATCATATAATCAACAACCCTGTTAAGCGCCTTCCAATCGCCGGCTGCATGCAGAGTTCCTATTTTTTGCACATCGGGGCCGATGCCTTCTTCAAAAGCGTTGGCATTTTGGATAATAAGACCTTTAATTAGCTCGGGCCTGCGTGTTGCCACCCTAAAGCCGATAGGGCCGCCATAATCCTGCATGTAAAAGGTTATATCGGATAGTTTGAGCTCATCAATCAGTTTTTCGACAATTTCAGACAGCCTGTCGAAAGTATAATCAAATTTAGCCGGATGTGGGCAGCTACTATAACCGAAGCCCGGATAATCAGGCGCTATCAGGCAATAATCATCACTTAACTGCTCTATCAGGTTTCTGAACATGTGCGAGGATGAGGGAAAGCCATGCAGCAAAAAAATCAAGGGTTTACCCAGATTTCCTGCCTGCCGGTAAAAAATTTCAAGGCCATCTATCTGTACCTTGTGGTAGCTGGTGCGGGTATTATTGCTAACCTCAGTTGTTATCATGATTTTAACTTTAAAAGTTCGGGATAAAACAAACTAATTTATACCAGCAGAGGCCGATATACCTGTTGTATTATTTCAAAGTTAATAGGATATGAGAGGTTAATGCCCGCTAATGGTTATCACATAAATCATAAAACTTATCATTTATGTGATAGTAACGCTAACGTAAAAAGCTATAAAGCAGGAAAATGAACGAGGTAATGGCGAACTGAAAGGCCTGTCATTTACACACTATGAATAACCGTTGTTTTATATTTTAACGATCGTCCGTTTCGTTTAGAAAACACAGCCTTAATTTCGGCTATTATTGATAGTGCAATCTCTTCGGAGGTTTCCGAACCTATGTCGAGGCCGACCGGGCCGTGTATGGTTTCGAGGTTTTTTTCGCTTATGATAGTCCCGCCTTGCTCCAGTTCATCAAGCATCCGCTCAAGCTTTTTCTTCGGTCCTAAAATGCCGATGTATGAGGGCTGCAGGGGCAGCAGCTCTTTCAGGAAAGCGATTTCATAATTGTAATTATGGGTCATCAGCACAAAAGCTGTGCGTTCATTTACTTCCAGATTTTTTAAGATCTGATCTGGTTTGGCAATTATCTTTTTTACCGAGGGGAAACGCTCTTCGGTAATGTACATGGGCCGGCCATCAACAACGGTGGCATTCCAACCCAAAACATCGGCCATCTTCATTAGCGGGATGGCATCATTGCCAGCGCCGATAATCACCAGCGATATCAGTGGCTTTACAAACTCAACAAAAGCAGTGTACTGCCCGTAAGCGCTAACGGCCGAGCGTTGATTGGCCAATGCATCTCCGGCGTCGGCCAGTAGTTGGGTTTCAAACGGCAAAACCTGCAAGTCATCGTAAAACAACTGGCTACCGGTAAGGCATAAACAGGATCCGGGCTGCGGTGCCTTTCGGTTTTGGAGCGAAAACAGGGTGCCCAAAACAGAATTGCCGCGCGATGCAATAGCCGTTTTTAACAAAGTAATGGGGTTGATTTTACCAGCGTGGATAGGTTCGATCAAAATATGGATAATACCGTTACAGCCCAGGCCAACGCCCAAACGGGCATCGTCATCATCCATGGTATCGTAAGTAACCAGCAAAGCTTCCTGCTGCAAAATAACCATGCGGGCCTTGCGCAGGGCATCGCCCTCCAAACAGCCGCCGCTTATGGCACCGGTTAACTGCCCGTCTTCGGTAATCAGCATCCGTGCGCCGGCCCTGCGGTAGGCAGAGCCTTCCACAAGTACCACGGTGGCTAAGGCCGTTTTTTTGTTTTCGGCGATAGCCTTTTCATAGGCTGCTACAATGTCAATAATTTCCTTCATCCTTTAGCCGGCTGCAGCAATTTAAAAATCCGGTTAAACTTCGTTCATGTTAAAAGGCAGCTTCCTGATGCGTTTACCCGTAAGATCAAAAATAGCATCTGTTAATGCCGGTGCAAACGGAGGCAAACCGGGCTCGCCAACGCCGCCGGCATCGGCAGTGTTTTCCATAATGTGCACCTCAACCGGCGGCACATCGCTCATGCGCGGCATCAGGTAATCATAAAAGTTGCTTTGCTCAACCAAACCGTTTTTAAAGGTTATTTCATGGATAGTAGCTGCCCCCAGGGCCATTACTACCGAGCCCTCAACCTGAGCTTTGATAATATCGGGATTAACATACCAGCCGCAATCCATAACCGCCCAAACCTTATCTATCTTTACTTTTCCGTTGGTATGCCTTGATACCTTCACTATTTGCCCAACAGTAGTTTCGAAGCATTCGGTAATGGCTACGCCAAATCCATCTCCCTTTTTCCTCGCCTTCCAGCCCGAAACTTCTTCCATCCTGTCAATCAGGCGCTGGCAGCGTTCATCTTTTAAATATTTTCTGCGTAAATCAAGCTGATCCTGCCCGGCTAAAACAGCCATTTCGTTCAAAAAGCTTTCGTAGGCGAAGCCGTTGGTTGATGCATAAACTGAGCGCCACCACATATTGGGCAGGGGCATCTCGTAAGGCACATCGGCAAAGCTGATGTTTTTAATGCTATCGTAATAAGGTTTCAAGAAACCTTCGGTGGTGCTGTTATTGGCCTTATCGCGTGCCGGGTTACTCCAGTGATCAATATTTTGCCCGGCCATTTTAAATTTCAGGGCACTGATCTCCCCGTTTTCAATAGCTCCCTGCCCGCGGTACGAGATGCCGGCGCGGTATGGCCCTTGTTTCACATCATCCTCCCTTGTCCAAACCACCTGAACCGGGCCACCTATCTGCTTTGAAATGGCAACAGCCTCGTACGTATAATCTAAAAATGCCTTGCGGCCAAAGCCGCCGCCCAAAAAGGTCATATTTACAATCACCTTTTCTTTTGGCATTTTAAACTTATCGCTGATATCGCCCTGTACCCAGTCCGGTGCCTGGATCGGTCCCCAGATCTCTATTTTATCCTGCTGATAGTGAGCAATACAGTTTAAAGGCTCCATGGCGGCATGGGCCTGGTAAGGCGTTTGATAGATCACGTCGATCTTTTTATCGGCCTTCGCTAAAACTGCATCAGGTTCGCCTTGTTTTTTTGCAGATAAGCCTTCTTTTGTTTTTAGCAGATCCTCGTGCGCTTTATAAATATCGGTTGTGTTTACATGCTCGAAACCGGTATCGTCCCATTCAACTTTTAGCGCTTTCCGGCCCTGCATGGCTGCCCAGGTTGAATCGGCAATAACTACAACACCATCACGGGTGGTATTAAAAACCATCATCTGAATTTTAAAAACCTGCTTAACACCCGGTACTTTCCGCGCCGCCGTATCATCAAAGCTTTTGATTTTGCCACGCAGTCGCGGGCTGCGTTCCACCGAGGCATACAACATCCCCGGTAATTTTTTATCCAGACCAAAAACGGCTTCCCCATTGGTTTTCATGGGGGTATCCAATCTTTGCAGCGGCTTGCGGATCAGTTTATATTGTGATGTTTCTTTTAGTTTAACTGTTGCCGGAGGCGTAAGCTGTGATGCAGCAGATACCAGTTCGCCGTAATTAAGCTTTTTACCTGTAGGCTTGTGAATAACATGGCCCGCCTCGGCGTAACATTCGCTTACCGGTACCTTCCACTCGTTTGCAGCCGCGGTAACCAGCATCTCGCGTGCCGTAGCGCTTAATTTAAGCAGCCTTTTGTACGATCCCCTGATGGTGGAGCTTCCGCCGGTTATCTGGCTGCCAAATTTGGTTGGATTACCCTGCGCAAATACCACATTGATAGCGCTCAGGTTAACCTCCAGTTCTTCGGCAATAATTTGCGGTACTGATTGAAAGGAGCCCTGGCCCATTTCGGCGCGATGATCTGTAAGGGTAACCTTACCATCGGTATCTATCCTGATCCAGGCATTAAAATCAAAACCCGAAGCTTCGGCAGTGGCGCTTACCAGCTGCTCATTTTTTGCATTGGCCGGGAAGTAAAAACCCAGGCAAAGCGCTGTTCCGGCAAGCCCCGAAACACGGAGAAAATTTCTTCTTGATATGGTGTTAGTTTCCATAATGATTCATTTTAGCGGTTAAACCTGTTATTTTGCTTTTGCCGACGGAGCATAAGCGCCTTTGGCTATCCATAAACGTACCTGCGCTGCAAATGCTGCGCGGCTCATGGGCGGCAATGTGCGGCCATCGCCGGGATGCCAGGCCCAGCCTACCAAATCATCTTTAGCCATATGGTCGATGATTTGTTGTTTGCTTCGTCCGCCGTTTTGTTTAGTATCAAGCAGTTGTAAAGCCAGCTGGCGGGGCGTACGGCCCTGGAATACCATGCGCATGTTTTCGGGCGGTAAGCCCCATTTGGGGTTGCCCGGCGGCATGTGCAGGCCGGCAGTGTTTTCGGCCTGGTGGCAGTTACTGCAACGTGCCGAGTAAAGCCCATGCCCGTCCACACCTCGTTTTATATTCATGGTATGGATGTGGCTGTCATCGCCCTGCAAAGGTGCGTTACCCGCCGGATGGCAGTTCATACAGCGCGCGCTCATTAATACTTTATATACCGACATGAATGCCTTTACCGAACCAACACTATCCTTTGGTAAGGCGGCATAAACATCCTTTTTCTTTTTTACATCCGGCCGGAACGATAACGTAACTACGCCTATCATTGTTAAAAAGCAGCTTATCACCAATAGCTTCTTCATATTTTAGCCCCTTCTGCCTGCATGGCGGCTGCTTTATGAATGGCGGCCCTTACACGCTGGTAGGTACCACAGCGGCAAATATTGCCCGACATGGCGTCGTCAATATCCTGATCGGTCGGGTTTGGATTTTCGCGCAGCAATACCGCCGCCGACATGAGCTGGCCCGACTGGCAGTAACCGCATTGCGGAACATTCATTTCGTTCCAGGCTAATTGCAAAGGATGATTGTTATTAGCTGAAAGTCCTTCGATGGTAACCACTTTTTGCCCGGCAGCCCGGCTTACCTTGGTTACGCACGAGCGTACGGCCTCGCCGTTTAAGTGCACCGTGCATGCACCGCACTGCGCGGCCCCGCAGCCAAATTTTGTACCGGTTAAACCGATAAGATCCCGGATGGCCCAAAGTAAAGGCATGTTGGGGTCGGCATCAATATGATGGAGTTGCCCGTTAACTGTAATGCTGATCATAAGCAGGGAATTGGTTGGAGTAAATTTAACTTAAAATTTGTTAAAACCATAAATCGTCCAATATCAATTTTATTACAAATGATATGGTATCCGGTTTTAAATAAATCCGTTACACAAAGATTTTTATCGCTTTAGTACAGATTCACTATCTTAACACTTTAGTAATCGCTAAAAAATTCATCGTCACCCGTTAGATATATTGCAACAACCTGAATGCACAAAGAAGATACAACACATTCCTATTATATCAGTAAACCCGAACCTTACCAGAGTTGTATGCTGGCTTTAAGGGATCTTATTTTGCGTACAAATCCCGAAATTTGCCACGAGCGTAAGTTCCAGATTCCGTTTTTTACTTATAAAGGAAAAAAACTGGGCTATATCTGGCTCAACCGCAAAAAACTGATGCTTGGTTTTTGCACAGACAGAAGTTTGCTAACAGTGCCCGAGGGTGTAAAACCCAAAGATCAATACGAATCAATACTGATAGATCCTAACGCCGACCTGCCGGTAGCTTTGATCACAAAAAAACTGCAGTATTGTATCGAAACTATCAACAAAGGATAATCACCTGCCAATCAAGGTGCAACCAGCTCAACCTTCATATTAAAATCTTCACGGTTCAATTTACCCCTCCTCATCTGGCTGATGTATTTTATAACGCTCAGGCGGTCAATTTCCTGCTGGTAAAGCTTACGATCGGCTTCAATACTGGTTTGATCCTGCAATTTTAAACGGATAGAAGTACGGGAGATCTCGCCCTCCAGCTCATCAAGCGGGCATGTTTGAAACTTTTCGAAGGTTTGGCGTGAAAATGCTATGCGTATCATTTATTCTCTAATGATAGCATTTACATGCAAACTTCTCCTTAAGCAAAAATGAACAAATTGTTATTAATAAAAGCCTGGCAAATTCCCGCGAAATATCCCGCCATAAAAATCAGCATCCTACAAATTAAAAGCAGTGCAACGACAGCCGATTTAAGTGTATTTTTTACAATATAAACATACATTCTTATCGAAAAATATATAAAACACACAAAAACAGATAATTACATTTGTTTTATTATTTGTAATAAATCTAAATAAAAATAACTTTGCAGCATTAAAAACCCGGTGATCGGTCGGCAAACTTCACACCGGGTTAAATTGACAAAATCTGTTTCACGATCTTATCTAAACAAAGCTATGGATTCTAATCTACGCATTAGCGAAGCAACGCACTGCGCGTTAAAAAAATTTCTCTCCTTTTCATCATCATTACTTATTGTGTTGCTGTTGTTAACCACCCCGGCGCTTGCCCAGCAAACGGGTACCATAAGGGGGACGGTAAAAACATCCGACGGCAAGCCCGCCGCCGATGTTACTATCAGCTTAAAAGGAACAACCAAAGGCGCAATAGTAAATGAAAAAGGCACCTATCAAATTAACCACGTTGCCCCCGGCACATATACCTTAACCGCCCAGTTTGTAGGCCTGGCATCACAAAGCCAAACAGTTGAGGTAAAAGCAAACCTTACGCAGATTGTGGATTTTACACTATCCGAAAACAATCAAAAACTGCAGGAGGTTATTGTTAGCGGCAACAAACCCAACAAGTTTGGCAATAAAGAAAGTGCTTATGTAGCCCGCATGCCGCTTAAAAACCTCGAAAACCCGCAGGCTTACAGCGTAATTTCAAGCGAATTGATTAAAGAGCAGGTGATAACCAGCTTTAACGATGCACTAAAAAACGCACCCGGCCTTGATAAACTATGGACCTCGACCGGCCGCGGCGGCGACGGCGCAGGTTATTTTTCGTTAAGGGGATTTGCTGTGCAACCAACCATGGTTAATGGCCTACCTGGCTTAACCAATGGCGGCCTTGACGTTGCCAATATTGAACGTATAGAGGTTTTAAGAGGCCCATCGGGAACACTGTTCGGCAGCAGCCTTATCTCGTACGGCGGCGTTATCAACGTGGTAACCAAAAAACCTTTCGATACTTTTAAAGGTGAAGTTAATTACACTGCCGGAAGCTTTGGCCTCAACAGGATTACAGCAGATATCAATACTCCTTTAGATGAAGATAAAAAATTGCTGCTCCGCGTTAATGCCGCTTATCACGATGAAAACAGCTTTCAGGATGCCGGCTTTAAAAAAGTGAGGTTCTTTGCTCCGTCGTTATCCTATAAGGTTGATGATAAGCTATCTTTTTTGGTTAATGCCGAGTTTTTAAGTTCGGAAGGCACCAACCCGGCCATGTTATTTTTTGATCGCGGAACCGCACTGCGTGCCAAAAACCTGGCCGAACTGGGTTACGATCCTAAAAAATCATACACCAGCAATGCCCTTACCATCAAAAACCCTACAACAACTTTACAGGCCCAGATGAACTACAGGTTTAACGACCAGTGGACATCACAAACCGTATTATCGCGCAGCACGGCAAAATCGTTAGGATACTACTCATACCTGTACGAAGTTTCGCAATACCTGCCGGGCTATCCTAATGTATCATCAACTTTTGGCCGTTACATCAGCGATCAAAACGCTGTTACCAATACCACCGATATTCAGCAAAATTTTAATGGCGATATCAAAACCGGCAGCATCCGCCACTGTATTTTAGTTGGCCTGGATTACTTTAGCCGCGTGGCCATTGATAACGGAACCGGTTATGCGGGCATCGGCATGGTTAATATGGCGGGCGATGATACAGGCAATTTATCGCGCCAATATGTTGATTCGGCTTTGGTGAGTGCTAAAGGCAGCCCAAGTAATACACAACAACAGGTATACAGCGCATATGCATCTGATGTAATCAATTTCACATCAACGCTTTCGGCCATGTTGAGTTTAAGGGTTGATCATTTCAAAAATGGGGGCCTCTCAACCGCTGCTTCTGATAAATACTCGCAAACTGCCTTGTCGCCAAAGTTTGGTTTGGTTTACCAGCCCATTGCCGATAAGCTTTCAGTATTTGCCAACTACATGAACGGCTTTAGCAATGTAGCCCCGGTTAGAACCCAGAGTGGCCAAACCATTGTTTTTAAGCCCGAACATGCCAACCAACTGGAAGCAGGTGCCAAAATGAACCTTTGGGATAGTAAACTTACCGCTACTGTAAGCTATTATGATATAAAAGTATCGGATAAAGTAAGGCAATTGGGCCCTAACGAATATATTCAGGACGGTAAAAACTCGAGCAGGGGTTTTGAGGCCGATATAGCCGCCAATCCGGTACCAGGCTTGAATATTATTGCCGGTTATAGCCATAACACCAGTAAAGTGATCAAAACCGCCGATGCCGATTACCTGGGCAGGCGTCCGGAAGAGGCGGGTCCGCAGGATTTGGTTAACGCCTGGATTAGCTATCGCTTTGACCAGGGCGCTGTAAAAGGTTTCGGTTTAGGTTTTGGTGGCAATTACGCCGGCGAAAACAAGATCCTGAACAGGCAAACTACCGGCGTGTTTGTTTTACCGGCTTACACGGTACTTAATGCATCGGTATTTTACTCGGTAAAATCATGGAATTTATCGCTGAAGATGGACAACCTTACCAATAAGGAATACTACAAAGGCTGGTCGACATTAGAGGCGCAACGCCCGAGGGCCTTTTTAGCGAGTTTGGCGCTTAAGTTTTAAGTGTGCTTATTTAAAACAAAGGCTGCTTCCATACAAGGAGGCAGCCTTTTGTTTTTAAAAAGAAGTGCCTACGGAGCCCAGCACCTTATCATCCTGAGTGAGTGAAAGCAGCTACCATTGAAGGTGAAATGGCTTTGGCCCATTTGTCATCCTGAGGCACGAAGGATCTTCTCCGCCCTGCACAGCGGCCATGCTTGTCGTAGAAGATCCTTCGTGCCTACCCATGACATAATTACGGGTGTCATGCTGAGCCCGTCGAAGCATGGTGGGCAGGGCCTCTGCGCGCGACTCTTCGACGGGCTTAGAGTGACAGGCCCGCCCGCCTCACGTCCCTCAGGGTCTTTCGCAGAGGACCCTGAGGGGACGAAAGCGTCCACGCCATAGCCGTTAACTTAAGGACAAAAGCCATTCAAAAGCGGGGGGAATGTGCGATTCCCCTCTTGAGAGGGGTGGAGGGGTGTGTTATTCTGCATGCGACTTATTGCTTATATAACACACCCCTGCTCTCGCTCTTTCCCATCCCGCCCCCTCTCAAGAGGGGATTTTAAACGCGATTATGTCAAAAGCTTCGCTTAACTTAACGGCTATGGCGTAGACGCTTGAACTTGCGAAGATTCTGATAGTTGGTAAGGCCTTTTCCTGTCAATAATGGCCCAATGATGGGTGCACCAGAGGTGCAAAAGGTTTGTAGCAACATCATAACACCCCGTATTTATTGCACCAGAGGTGCAAAACAACAGATTTTACAGGTCCGATTTTTATGGGTTAACTTAAATCTGCGAGAGACCCTGAGGGGACGAAAAATTTGGTGAGGTAAATAAAAAAGCCCACCGGCAAACCCGGTGGACCTTAAAAAAATCAGCCGGGCTGCTCAAAACCCGGCCGGCTTTATAGGGGTAAATATTATTACTTCACTTTCAACTCTTTGCCTGCAATATCTTCCCAGCGGTAGTAGTGAAAAGTTTTATCGGTGCTCATCACCACAAACAAACCGTGTTTAAAGGTATCGTTCAAGGGCACATTCACCACGTCCGATCCGTCGCTTTCGCGGGCAGCTACATTAGCCACCTTCAGCAACTTGTGCTCAAACGGGTTTTGTTTGGTGCCCTCGCGACTGAAGATCTGGAAGCGGTTTGCTCCCTGATCTGATACCAGGATATAGCCTGTGCTATCGGTAAGTTTGTAGATAGAGATGCCTTCATGATCGGCAGCAAAACCGGTTGTACCAAACATCGACAATTGCTTATCTCCTTTTTCCGGATCGGCATAGTACTGGCGCACGCCTGTTTGCTCGTCCGAGTAATAGATGTAGCCTAACTCATTATCAACAGCTATCGATTCAATTTCTTTTTTGCCGCTGTACTCGCCAAACTTGCGTACCAGGGTAGCTTTTACGTTTCCGGTGCCATCATCGCCCAGTAAATACTGCCAGATGTAGCCGCCTGTTTTAGGGCCGTTTTTGCGGCCTACAATGGCGTACATTTTACCATCCTTAGCAGTATAAATAGAGATGCCCATCAAATCGCGGTATTCCGGACCGGCTTCGCCAACAAACATGTCAATGCCGCCTTTATCTACCGGTTTCATATCCGGCAGCGAATAAATGCGCAGTTTGTGGCTGATGCGCTCGGTAGTGATGGCGATATCTGTTGGTTTGCCATTCAGCATCAGGCCATAAGCCAGATCCACGTTATTGGGGCGCTTTAAGCCCCGTACTACCTTATCTTCAATAATCTTGCCCTGCAAATCAAACACATATAAAGCTCCATCGGCATCTTTATCGGTACCGATTACCAAACTTTTTGATGGGTCGGCCTTGTTAATCCAGATAGCCGGATCATCGGTATCGTACTTAACCGGCTGGGTAATAACCACCGGTTTAACCTCGGTAGTATCGGCAGTGGGTTTGCACGATGTGAGCGACAATAAGGCCAGGGGCGCTAAACTAAAAATATTATTCCTCCGCATCTATTACAATTTAATTCCGTAAGCGCCAATGTAAGTTGCCGGTTCGGGCGATGTATAGGTTAAGCCATTGCTTAATGCTATACCCGCTTTGTGATGACGGGTAAAATCTGTTGTACCTTTACCCAATGCAGGTGAATTACCTTGCAAATGGAAATCCCAGGCGGTGTTGAAATCAGGACTGTTAACATCGTTACTTAATGGATAGTTAACAAATTTAGGATCGTTTTCACCGGCTTTAGTACCTCTTACATCATGCGTACCGCCTGCTACAATATCGTTACTGCCCACCTGGAACTGATCAACCGTAGTTTGGCCGTAACCATAGTACCAGTTATAATCGTTTAGCGAACGGGCGTCTTCCTTTTTCTTCGGATCGCGTTTGATGCCGAAACGGGTATTAGCAAAAAGATTGTTATACAAATCGGCATGTACAGTAGCCTCTAACCATACCGAACCACCTTTTGCAGTAGGCCTGCGCCAGCCTGTGTTAATCATGGTGTTGTTATAGGCAATGATGTAAGCCTGCGGAATACGGTCGCCGCTGTTTGATAATTTAAGTGCGTTGGTGTTACAGCTATAAACCAGGTTATAAGCCACATCGGCCAAACAACCCGATTTAAAGTTCATAGCCTCGCCGCCGCTTACACCTGTGGTGTAAAATACGTTGTTGGCAAATATGATCTTACCACCTTCAATGTAAGTACAATCTTCCTGGAAGTTACGTACAATACAGTTTTGAACAATCAGTTTACCGTTGATGTTTGAAAACCAAAGCGCAGGCAGGTTTTCGCCGGCTACGGCTTTGTACAGACCCATTTTTACCGATGTTGAAGCATCAGATGTGGTGTTGCCGCCGTACTCTAAAATAGTATGGTCAAGTACAAGTTCGGCACAGGTAGGTGCGGCCAGTACGCCGCCCCATAATTTACCAAATTTGTTCTCGGTTGTTCTGTAAGCATCGCTCACGGTAAATTTCACCGGGCTTTCGGCAGTGCCTAACGAGTACAGGTTACCTTTGATGATGATTTCCGGTTTGGCGGTAGCGTCCATTAATACGGTTACGCCTTCTTCAATGGTAAGGCTTTTGCCTTCGGGTACAATGATATCGCCTTTAATTTCGTGCACGCTGCCTTTGGTCCACACGCCCGATACCTCGCCAATGGCCGAACCATCCTGCGGCGTGGTATCAACATCGATATTAGCCTTTTCGCAACCGCTGAAAACTACGGCGGCAAGCGCAATTGCTGTAAAGATCTGTTTTAATTTCATGATCGTATATTTTTGATAATGGTTATTAATTGAATTTGTAACGTACACCTAACAGGTAGCTTTGGCCGTAATGATCGTTGCGGATCAGCGTTTGTCCGTTTTCAACAATCTTTTCGGCAATCCTGTCATTCTCAGGGTTGGTACCTTTAATAAATAGTTTGGTTGGGGTGTTCAGGATATTGTTTGCTTTAACAAATACGCTGAAACCGCCTTTAAACCTTTTTTCGGCCGAGGCATCCATCTGCACAAAGCCTTTTTGCCACAAATCATTATTCAGGAACTGTGAAATGGTGTTGATACGCGGACCGGTATAAGCACCTGCAATTTGCGCGTCCCAACCTTTTTTGGTGTCTTTATACAATAAAGCAAGGTTGGCAATATGTGCCGACTGGCCAAACAACGGCCTGGTTTGGTTTACCAGTATCGGGGTTAAATCGCCGGTTGTCTGGTCAATTTTCCTTGATGTTTTTGGTGTGGTGATGCGTGAGTGGGTATAAGTATAGTTAGCCCTGATACCTATTTTGTTGAAAAACCTGGTATAATCAACCTCGGCACCGTAGTTTTTAGCAGTACCAAAGTTACCCGGACTGTAATAAACGTCCTGGCCCCTTATTGCATCCGGCTGGAAGGTGTATTCTATCGGGTCTTTAATCCTTTTGTAAAAGGCACCTACCAATAAATTTTCTGAAGCACCCGGGAAAAGCTCGTAACGTAAATCGTAGTTATCGGCAATGGCACGTTTCAAATCGGGATTACCACGTTCCTGGTACTCTTCATTCACTACTTTGCTTGGTACAATTTCATAAAAACCAGGGCGGTTTAATGATTTGTAGTACGATGCGTGTAACTGCGCTTTATCGGTTAAGTGATATTTTAAAGTTGCACTTGGCAATACATCAGTGTAGATCTGGCTGCCTGTCGGCCTTGATTCGCCCTGCGAAAACAGCAGGTGATAACCCTGGTTGGTATGTTCAACCCTTGCACCGGCTATAACTTCCCATTTTGCATCGCTGTATTTAAACATACCGTAACCGGCACTTGTTTTTTCAGATGCATCGTAGGTTAACGGGTTAATTACGGCACCGGTTGGGTTTGATACTACCAGGTAGTTTAAATCGGCATAGCTTTGAAAATCTTTACCGTACTCATCCTTAGCATGATCGGCTACCTGGGCCAGTGTGTAGTTGTTATAAAAACTGCTGCGTTGTTTATCGCGGTATAAGCCGCCAACCATAACATCCAGTTTTTTATCGCCACGGAAAATATTGTAGGTAAGGTCTAAATAACCGGCCTTATCTTCGTCGGTATTACGTTCCCAGCGGCGGGTGATAGGGGCTGTAGTTGCAAGCGATGTACGCCTGTCCTGGTAATTTTGTTCCAAACCGTTCAGGTTAACGGTAGTATTATCAGGCACATCATTTTTTGCCGAAGAGTATACTGCCGACCATTGCACTTTAAATTTGCTATCAAAAAAGCTGTGATCGCCATGTAAGGTGCTGTTATAAATCTGCTGCTCGGTTAAGCGGCTGCGGGTGCTGTAGCTTAACTCGGCATTGCCTGTTTCGGGATGGTACTGCCCGTTGTATGATGTGCTTATCACATCGCGCAATTGCTGGTTAATTAAGTTTACGTATACATTGTAAAGGCTTATTTTGTTGTTTTTATCAAACACATAATCAACCTTGCCGTGTAAACCTAAACGTTTTTGCTGCTCAGAATACTGGCGGCTATCCTTGCTGGTAATTACGGCGTACTGATCGGTACTGTTTACCGATGAATTGTAAAAAGTACTGTTGCTGCCGCGATAGGTATTTTGGTAACTACCCGCTACAATGACGCCCAATTTATTATTCAAAAACCGCTGACCGATAGATAAGCTACCCACCAGGTTTGGTGCCGGTTTTTTTGAATTGTAAGTTACGGTACCTTTGTTAAAATCGGCAGGGGTGGCGTTGTAAGTACGGCCATGCAATTCGTAAGGCGATTTATGGTTAATTCCCGATGCATCAAAACTGGTAAAATCACGATCAAAGAACAACTGGCTGTAGCCGGTGGCTATATTGGCATTAATCTGTAAACGATCTGGCGCATTTTTCATCACCATATTGGTAACACCGCCAATAGCGTCGCCTTCTAAATTAGGGGTAAGGGTTTTGTAAACTTCCAAACGCTCCAAAAGGTCGGAAGGGAAAAGATCCAGCGGCACGTAGCGGTATTTGTTATCGGGGCTTGGTATTTTAACACCGTTTACAGTGGTGTAGCTATACCTTTTATCCATACCGCGTAAAATAGCATACTGGCCGTCGCCGTTGCTGTTACGCTCGATAGATACGCCGGATACACGCTGCATTACGTTGGCTACCGTTAAATCGGGCGATACTTCAATGGCCCTGCCCGATACGATGTTCATTACCTGCGTAGCGTTTTGCTCAATGCGGCGGGCTTCCCTATCGGTAGATCCTCCTGCTGAAGCCCGTACGGTAACCTCGGTTAAATCTTTAGAGGCAGCCTCCATGTAGATTTTTAAATGGGGGTTATCCTCTTTCAAAACATTGATCTGTTGGGTAAATGTTTTGTAGGTAATGTAAGTTACCCGGATGGTTGCAGGGCCCTGGGGGGCGTCCTTAATTTCGAACGAACCGTCGAGACCGGTAACGGCTGCCTTGTTGGTTTGTTCTAAAACAACGGTGGCTCCAACAAGGGCCTCGCCCGTTTGCTTGTCATAAACATGACCTTTAATTTTTGCTGCACTGGCTACCGAAGCACAAAATAACAGCGGTAACAGAATTTGTAAAAGTTTATTCATCGTCTTATGATAACGTCCATATTTTTGGTTGACGATGCAAAGTTGTGTAACATCCCAACGGTTATGAAACTTTGCCTGTTACATTAAAGCAACACCGTTACAAACGCCGTATATTAAAAGGAAACAATAAAACTTAAATAATTGTATATCAAATATTTAAACTATTTAAAAACCTCCGTTATCGTTTCGTTACCGTTACATTAACAAATTGTTAAGCCGTATTTTAGATTAAAAAACCCATAAAAAATGATGCTTATGTAACGCTATTATAAAGCCTGTATGAAGGCTGTAAGGTTATCTCCCTGCGGAATACTGAGCTTTTTACGCAGCCTGTAACGCGAAACACGCAGGCTATCGGGCGAAATCCCCAGCAAGGTGGCGATATCATTGGAGTTAAGATTGATGCGGAGCAGGGCGATGAGCCGCATATCGGCCGAGGTTAGTTCGTTGCTATAGGCCCGGATGTTATCAAAAAATTGCTGGTGCACCTGCTCGAAGGCGGCGGTAAATTCTTTCCAGTATTGCTCGTGGTTAAAGCTGTCGTTTATCTGCGAGATGAGTTGTTGCATTTGCTTTTTCTGATCACGCTTATCATCTTTTACCATGGTGTGCAGGGTGGTACGCAAATGCTCCAGAAACTGGTTATTTTTGATGAGGTTTAAAGTATGGGTTGATAATTCTTTACTTTTTATTTCGAGCTGCTGTTTCAGATTTTCCTCTTCCAGTTGCTGATTTTTTAATTGCACCTGTACCAGTTCATGCTCGGCTTCCTTTTGCCGGGCCAGCGTTTGCTGCTCCTTAATTTTAAATCGTTGCCGGCTGAAGATAACCAGACTAAGAATGATGATGAGCACCGCCACAATAACCCCGGCAATAGCTATCACCTGGTTTAGTTTACGCACGTTATTGAGGCGATTAATTTCATCGCTCTTTTTATTCATATCATACAGCACCTGCAAAAAGGCGGTTTGGTTAACGCCATCTTTCGAGTACACTTCGAGCGAGTATTTGCGGCTTAGCTCGGCATAGTGATAAGCGCTGTCCATTTGGTTCATCAGTTCATAAACTTTTCCCAGATCTTTACTGCAGGATGCCAGCTGGTAGATGTTACCCGTTTGCCGGGCCAACTCCATAGCCCGGCGCGATTGGACGATGCTCTCTTTATACTTGCCGGTTTTACGCAGGATATCACCAAGGTTGTTAATCACCTCTATCGAGCCTATTTCGTTATGATCTTCTTTATACAACTGCAACGATCGGTTAAAGCTTACATAAGCCGAATCGTATTTGGCCAGATCTTCATATACACTGCCCAGGTTTTCGTAAATCTTAGCTGCGCCTTGTTTATAGTTTGCCTGGTTATAGCTTTTTAATGCCAGGTTTTGATAATAGAATGAACTATCGTACTGGTGGCTTTTCTCGTACAGGTGACCGATGTTGCCGAAAATGGCAGCCTGCCCCTTAAGGTTGTTATTCTTTTTGTAGATGGCCAATGCCTTATTATACATCTGCCGCGATTTGCCTACCTGTTTGTTGTAGTAGTATAAAACGCCCATTTCGCCCATGTTAGCGGCCAACAGGTTGGGGTTATTGATCTTATTAAAAACCTTATCGGCATGCAGGTAAAACTCCAAAGCCTGCGCATAGTGGCCCTGGTTAAAGCAAATCTCGCCCATTTGCTGCAGGCACATGCCTTCGGCAACGCCATCGTTTTTATCCACAGCGCGGGCGTAGATCTTTTTTAAGATGATCAGCGCCGAATCCGGATGTTTTTGGCTAAGGGAGTGGATGGAGAGCAGCTTATCATCTTCGGCATGGGAAGTTAAGCTTGACAACAGGAAACTAAAAACTGCGATAAGGAAACAGAAGCGTTTAAACATTTGCTAATCAGCTGATTTTATGACAGCATAATTAACAAATGACGTGCTTTTATATTAAGTTAATGTTAAGAAACAACACAGGCTTAAAACATTATAAACGAGGGAGGTGTGATCCCGAGTGGGAAACTGAAGTATCTAAAGAAATCATGACATTTCCCGCTTTGTCATGCTGAACTTGTTTCAGCACCCCACTCGCTAAGCAACCTTGCTAAGCAAAGCGGGCTACCTGTCCTGTGAGATGCCGAAACAAGTTCGGCATGACGGACGTATATGGATAATAAACTCAGGTTTTCAAAGTCTTCTGCTTATTTCTAAGCATGATCATCGCTTTATCGGCCCTAACCTTACGGGTTTCTTCCTGTTTGGCCGATCCTACCCAATCGCAGTAGCCTTGTTTGTATGATTTTGAGAGGCTTTCAAAAAATTCATTCGCCTCGACATCCTGATCTAATAACACCTGTAATTCGGCAGGCGTGCCTTCAATATGTTCTCCTTTTTTTAGCATATAAGCTTAACAGTTATATCTGTCTGATTTTTTCAAATGTAATACATCATTACGGTATTAAAAATTTGAAATGATCAATGTTTAATGGATCATTAACCTGTAATTTTTAAAGCTATGCTAAAATATATAGCATAGCGATAATATATTTGCCATTAACCGGTACAACATCTGTTATGACAAAAGAAACATCAGCAATTATACAACCATCCAACCTTAATTTTCTTGAACAATTAAGAGAAAACAACGAACGCAACTGGTTCAATGCCAACAAGCCCACTTACCTGAAAGAGCTTGCAAACATTGAACTATTTGCCGGCGAGTTGCTAAGGCTGATGAACGTACATGATGTGATCGAAACTCCATCGGGCAAAAAGAGCCTTCACCGTATTTACCGCGATACCCGTTTTAGCCTTGATAAAACGCCTTTTAAAACCAACTGGAGCGGCGGCTTTAAACGTGCCGGTAAAAGCCGCAGGGGCGGCTACTACTTCCACATTGAACCGGGCAACAGCTTTGTTGGCGGCGGCTTTTGGGGGCCAAATGCTGATGACCTGAAAAGAATAAGGGAGGAAATAGCTTACGATGCCACGCGATTAAGAGAGATCCTAAACAGCGATCTGTTCATTAGCAATTTCGGACAATTGGAGGGCGAACAGCTCAAAACCACCCCAAAAGGTTTCGATGCCGATAACGAAGCCATAGATCTGCTACGTTACAAACAGTTTTTACTCCGCAGGCGGTTTACCGATGAAGAAGTACTGAGCGATGATTTTTTATATAAAATGAACGAAGGCTTTAAAGCCATGCGCCCGTTTTTCGATTACATGAGCGAGGTACTGAGCACTGATATTAACGGCATCGAGATCATTTAAAAGTAAGCGAGGCTATCAATTATAACTTTTAAGTAAAAACGTATCAACGTTGCCATTTTAGCAAAAAATTCATCTTTTCATTGCTTAACTTCGCGCCATTATCGGCCGGGGCGTCGATGAGATCAAATCTATCCACACCCTTGTAAAGGCCGTTACGGACTATAACCATTGGTGCGATGTTACAAGATAAAAATCAAAAAATTGCCACTCTCCTGGCATTTTCCCTCATACCGTTATCGGGCTTTGCCACAGATATATACATACCCTCATTACCCAGCATGGGGTTGAGCATGCACGCCGGCAGCCTGCAGGTGCAAATGACACTTACTTTTTTCCTGATCAGCTACGGTATTTCACAGCTTTTTATCGGTAGCATATTGGATAGTTTTGGCCGTTACCGCTTTAGCCTGGTGGCCTTGCTGGTGTTTGCGGCAGCCAGTTTTGTTATCGCTTTAACACATAATATTTATGTGGTGTACCTGATGCGTGTCATCCATGGTATTACTGTGGCGCTTATTGTAGTATCAAAAAGGGCATTCTTTGTGGATGTTTATAAGGATAAGCAGCTAAAACATTACCTCAGTTTGTTTACCATTATCTGGTCGGCGGGGCCAATTGTAGCGCCTTTTTTGGGTGGATACCTGGAAAGCGCTTTAGGTTGGGAGTATAATTTTTACTTTTTAGGAGGCCTGGCATTGGTGATCGCCGTGCTTGAGTTTATCTTCAGCGGCGAAACATTAAAGAAGCCTGCCGAATTTCACCTCCAAAAAATTACGGCTGTGTACGGCACCATGGTTCGCTCAACCGATTTTACGCTTGGGCTGCTGATGCTGTGTTTTGCCTACTCGATGGTGATGGTTTACAACATGACGGGGCCTTACATTATTGAGCATCAATTGCACCTTACCCCTGTTATCGCCGGATATTGTTCGCTGATATTAGGCTTAGCCTGGATGGTTGGCGGCTTCATTGGCAAAGCTACTATCGAGCGCCCGTTCTTCAAAAAAATGGCCACTAACATCACCCTGCAGTTGCTGTTGGTAAGCATCATGATCATCAGCCTGAAATTTGTAAACGGGTTGTATGCCATGGTAGCCTTTGCGTTTTTAATTCACGTTTGCGCAGGTTATACCTATAACAACTATTTCACTTACAGCATGAGCCGCTTCCCTAAAAACGCGGGCATTGCAGGTGGTTTAACCGGCGGCGGTGTGTATGTTTTGCTATCATTCTTAACCTATGGTATTGTATACTTCATCCCGGCACATGATGAGCGGAACCTGAGTTACAGCTACATGATATTGATCGTGTTATCGGCTATTGGTATGTATTTTATCCATCGTTTAAATAAAAAACAGGAAGCTAAAGTTTCATTGTTAGCGGCAGCTGCTTAAGGTTAAAACTTGGTATAAACAGGTTTTGTTTCCGGATAAGTTTTAACGGGACAGGGAGTTATATTGAGCTTATTAAAGAAATCGGCAGTTTTTTGGATGTTGGTTTTATCGTTCACCGCGAAATACCAAAACTGCTCCCAATCGCCATCGTTCATGCTCATCTGCGTAAAACCCTGCGATTTATGTTCGGCTATTTCCCAGTTGGCTATCACTTTATAGTTCAACCGGTTTTTATAGCTGAATGATGCTGTACGATCAACCTTAAACAACGCTGTATCTGCTACGGTTTGTGTTTCCGAATATCCTTTGTAAGATATAAAGCGGCTCACTGCATCTATTTTATTGGTTGTGGTTGCGCCTAAAATTATCGGTCGGTTTTGGGCGGGCAATTCTTTCACCGCATCTATCGCCAAAATTGTAGCTGCTTTATGGCCTCCATGGGTATCATCAGTTGGCAATAAGGTAAAAACGTAATCGTAGTGATTTGCTTTTAATACCTGGTTCAAGCGTTTTTTAACGGCGGGGACATCCCAGCTGGTATCCAGCGGTTCTTTTTCATCAAGCGTAAAATGAGCATCCAGTTGATCTTCAAAATAATATTTATTAACACCCAAAATCTTACCTGCATTAACCAGTTCCTTTTTACGGATACGGGGCAGGTTAGCCCGGCCTACAGGTTCATCCGTAAGTTTCACACCATAATAGTCTTCGGCAAGGGTTGAATATTTGTAGCCTGCTTCACCGTTGGTGATCACAAACAGATCAACAATGCCGTGCTGCTCTTTGGCTATTTTGTATAGCGTTACCGAAAATGTGCTTTCATCATCTGGGTGCGCTATCACTACAAGGGCGCGGGGTGCGGATACGATGGTTTGCGCATGGGGTGTATTAATACCCAAGCCAATCACCATTACCAATAACAAGATGTATTTTTTCACTCTGATGATATTTATTATTAAACCATCGTCATTGCGAGGTACGAAGCAACCCCCAACTTTACAGGGCAGACTTGCATAGCCGCTCGGCTTATCGGGGATTGCTTCGTTCCTCGCAATGACGTGGTGTTTAAGTTTCGTTAATCCTAAACAGCTTTAAGCTTTACGCCTTCCGCTTTCAGCTCCAACATGAGGCGTGAGGACGGAATCGAACCGTCGTAAAAGGTTTTGCAGACCCCCACCTAACCACTCGGCCACTCCGCCTTATTGGCGGCTACAGTATTGAACTGTAACCGCCGTTTTATTTTTAGTTTACATCAAACCACAATTTGGTGGTAAGCACATCAGCACCCTGTGCGGCTACGGCTGCGCTGTAATTTGTTTTATTAAGCGATTGCTCCGTTCCCGGGTAAATAAACCTTACAGGAATTTTGCCGCCCAAAGTACCGGCAACGGCAGGTTGCAATACCGGGTAATCAAGTCTGCGCCATTCTGTCCAGCCTTCAAGTCCCTGGCCAAACAAGGCTATCCATTTTTGCTCGCCTATTGATTTTTTGTAGTTGGATGCATCGTACTTAACTGCCGGTTGAGCTAAATAAGCTGCTATATCCGCGGTACCTATACTGTATTGGGTTAATGCGGCGGTTACCGCCTGCTCGTACAATGAACCCGCATCTTCGGTAGTGAAACCGCGGGCAGCAGCTTCGGCCCTGTCAAACAAGCTTTCGGCATAGCTTAATATCACGGCAGGTGCATGCGGTGCCCTAAAGTAGGTACCCGGTTTTGAAGTTTTGGTGAAACCAAGGTTACTGGCATCGCCTACTAACAAACCATTTGGGATACCAACGTAAGTTTGCGGTGTAGCATCCTGCGTTTTAGCGGCGTAAACAGCTAAGCGTGGATCATTCAGGGTAAACAATTTATCAACGATGGTTTTACTGATGCGATAGTCATCGCGCGTATCAAACAAATTGCTCACCGGGTTTTGGTTAGGCGAATCAATATAGGTAAACTGCGCCGTTTCATTGTTCGAGCTAATGAACGAACCTCCTTCGGCCTGAATATCGGCTATCACCTGTTTGGCTTTAGCAGGTTCCCTATCAGCAATTCGCAAAGCGATACGGAGCCTTAACGAGTTGGCAAACTTTTTCCACGATGCGATATTATTGCCGTAAACTATATCGCCGGCTATTGCTTTACCCGATGGATTAAGCGCCGTTTGAGCCGCTTTCAAATCATCTAACAAAGCAAAATAAACATCCTTTTGGCTATCATAAGCGGGCGTAACATATTGTTTAATATTGGCAGCCTGCGTGTATGGGATATTACCAAAAGCATCAGTTAGCAAACTAAAAGTCCATGCCCGCAAAACCAGTGCTACGCCTTTATAATTAGTGTTGCTTTGTGCGTCGGCAATTTTGATCACCTCGTTCAGGTTTATAATGCTTTTTGAGTAGCCCACGGTCCACAACTCCTGGAAAGCGCTGTTAGTGTAGATATACCTGTCGGGATCGGTATACTGAATTTTGGCCCAGTACTGTACAAACAGCAAACTGGCATCCAGGTTATTGGCCACACCCCAGTAAGTATCGGCAGTAGCTTTGGTAGCGGCGGTTAACAGATAATCGGGCTGTGCGGTTTGCGAACCGTTGGGGCTCACATTAATGTCTACCAGTTCCTTTTTGCACGATGTTACCGATAATAAAACCGCGCCGGATAATATGCTTAGATATTTAAGTTTCATGATGATTAAAATTTAAGGTTTACGTTAAAGCCAATATTGCGCACGGTAGGCAGGGTTAAATCTTCTAAACCCTGGGCGTTGCCGGCATTGAAGGCGGTTTCAGGATCGATGTTCGGCACATTTTTGTGAATGATCCACAGGTTGCGACCAACTACTGAGAAGGTTGCACCCTGGAAACCTATTTTTTTGATCCATTTGGCAGGCAGGCTATAGCCTAACTTCACTTCGCGAAGTTTGATATAAGAGGCATCGTAAACAAAAGCCTCATCAACATTGGTAAACCCTTTATAGTATGATTGAGCAGGTAATATAGTTGTGTTTGGCGAGCCATCGGCCTTAACGCCTTTAAATATCATACCATCGTTATATACAGTTACACCTGCAGGGGCCGCACCGGTAACCTGCACGGCAGCGGCCGATGTATTGTTACCCGGATAGTAATAGCTTAAACCACCGTTAGCAGCACCACGGCCCGGCAAGGTTGAGGCCAATACGCCGGTATAAGTACCGGTACGGTTGGTGTTTGAATAGATCGATCCGCCAAAACGGGCATCAACCAAAAAGCTCAGGTTTATACCTTTATAGGTAAAGCTGTTGTTAATGCTTCCCAGCCATTTCGGGGTAAATTTGCCCAGGTATTGTTTGGTTGGATTGATAACCGGTGTACCGTTGGCACCAATAATGATCTGCCCCTGCGGGTTACGTTGGTAAGCATTACCGTACAATGTACCATAAGGCTGGCCTAATGCCGCCAATACCTGCACGGTACGGTCGCTGCCCAATACAATGCTCTGTAAACGGCCTTCGGCATCGAGTTTAACCACTTTACTGCGGTTTAACGAGTAGTTGGTGTTGATATCCCAGGTAAAGCCTTTTGATTTAATGGGGGTTAAGCCTAACTGCACCTCGATACCTTTGTTGTTAATACTGCCGCCGTTGATCAGTTTTTGGCTAAAGCCTGTAGACGGACTAACATCTACCGTTACTATCTGGTTAACACTGTTGGTGTTGTACGCGCTTACATCCAGGTGGATCCTGTCGTTAAAAAATCCCAGTTCAAAACCGGCTTCGCCTGATGTAGTTGTTTCGGGTTTCAGATTAGGGTTCAGATCCACTGTAGAAATGCTTTGCTGCGGGTAACCGCCAAACAGAGCCAAAGTGGTGAAAAGGTTTTTTAATTGATAAGCCAATGCCGGTTTACCAACTTTACTCCAGCCACCTCTTACTTTGGCATAACTTAGTATATCACTTTTAATATCCAGGGCTTCAGTTAATACCAAACTACCGTTTACCGATGGATAAAAATAAGATAAGGCGTCTTTAGGTAAAGTTGACGACCAATCGTTACGGGTTGTAAAGTTTAAAAACGCGTAGTTCCTGAAACCAACCTGGGCCGATGCAAAATAGCTGTACGTTTTAACCTTATCATAATTGTTGCTTGAAACCAGCGGATCGCGCGAGTTGGTGAGCGTATATAAGCCGGCCACTGCCAGTTTCGGCGCTATCTGATCGTTTTGTTCGATTGTTTTTACAGCGATGTTACCACCACCAAATACATCCAGTGAAAAGTCATTATTCAGTTTTTTGGTGTATTGTAACCTGGCTTCAGTGTTGTTTTCGTTTACGGCATAAGCATCTTCCTCGTACGAGCCGAAAGGTGTGCCGTTAGTTCCGAAGGCTACTTTAATTTTACGGCGATCATTATAATAATCGGTACCGGTACGGAAGTTTGCCGATAGGCCATCAATAATTTTGTAATTCAATTCGATACTACCTATCAGGTGGTTTTTGTGTTGCCCAACTGTGTTTTCATAAGCCAACCAGTATGGGTTGCTGTAGTAGCTGTTATTCCAGTTAAAAGTATTGCCATTGGCATCTTTGTAATTTTTTAACTGGCTGATATCAACCTGGCGGCCAAACCACGTAAACTGCAGCATGGTGCTGGTAGCGCGTTTTCCGTAAGTACCTGGCAGGTTATCAGCATCATCTTTAATATAGTTAACAATAGTATTTACGGTTAATTTATTGTTGATGCGATAGCTTGAATTAAACGCGAAAGAGTTACGCCCTTGCGATGTATTTGGCACAATGCCCGTTTGGTGCAGGTTATTATATGATACCCTGAAATCACTTTTTTCGGTACTGCTTGCTATAGCTACGCCATTGTTAAGCGTAACGCCTGTTTTGAAAAAGTCGCGCACGTTATTTGGATGGGCTACGAAAGGAACCGCTTGTCCGTTTGAATTAAATTGAGGGATCAAAGAGCCATCCAATGCAGGCCCCCAGCTTTCGTCAACACCATCGTTAACACCGCCGCCTTTACCATCAACATAGCTAAATTTACCGTTCGAGCCTTGTCCGTATTGGTTCTGGTAATCTGGCAGGATATTTACGTTGGCAAAACTGGTGTTTGAGTTTACGGTAACGCCAAGCCCTTTGGCACCTTTACCTGTTTTGGTACGAATCAACACAACACCAGCCGCCGCGCGCGAACCATATAGAGCTGCCGCGTTAGGGCCTTTCAGTACGCTTACCGATTCAATATCTTCCGAGTTAAGATCGGATAACGCGTTGGCAAAATCCCTTGATCCGTTTGTGCCCAGGATCTGGCTGTTATCAACAATAACACCATCAACCACAAATAATGGCTGGTTATCTTTCGAGATAGAAGTTTCGCCGCGGATAACGATACGTGACGAACCCATATCGCCCTGGCTGTTGGTAACCTGCACACCGGCAATTTTACCTGCAAGGGCATTAACAAAGTTGGTTTCTTTAGCTTCGGAGATATCTTTTGACTTTAAGCCCTGAACAGAATAGCCCAGTGATTTTTTATCTTTCGAGATATTCAATGCCGTTACAACCACTTCGTTAAGGGCATTAGGCTGTTCAATCAATACCACATTCAGCGAAGCTGTGCCTGAAGTTACCGGGATCTCCTGCGTGGTATAACCTATATAAGCTACCCTAAGTACATCATTAACATTGGCTGTAACCGAAAACTTTCCGTTTACATCTGTTTGGCCGCCGGTATTTTTTCCTTTAACCGATACGCTTACGCCCGGCAGCGGCAGGCCATCAGCTTTGGCGGTTACCACTCCGCTTATTTTAACAGATTGCGCCGCAACCGTTTGGATGAGAATAAATGGCAATAAAACTGCCAGTAATACTTTGTAAATTTTTAACATGATCAAATAATTGTGATTGATTTTTAATACCGATACAGCTTAAACAAGGCATAGCAGTAGCTAACACAGGTTTGTTAAACCCTGCCCAAAAGCTTTGAAAACCGTAAAGATTTGATTGATTGTTGAGGCTGATAGTTGCGGTTAAGCTACTGAAGGCTTAGCGTTTATAGCCCGCTGATGAGGATCAACAGCAACAACGCATGCTTTGCATACTTAAAAAGGAGGTTGTGCAGGCAAACTGCAATGATGAATTTGAGGCAGGAACCAGGCCGCTTTGTGCTACGGTGGTAATGGTTTTGTTCATGACGATAGTATAATTATATATGCAGATAGATTAGTGTTTTGCAAATGGCGACCAGCACAGCCGGCCACCATAGTGTTTATAGTTTTAGTTTAATGATGCGGTTTTATTGTTCACCAGGGCATCAACAGCTTTAAGCATCGATGCAAATTCCTGCTTATCATATAGCCGGGTGAGGTACACTATTTTACCATCCCTATCTATAACCACGTTGCGGGTTACGCCGCTTTTTTTATTGGCAAAACGGCCAAAAATATCAGCACCGGGATCAAGTGCCAGCGGATAACTGATGTTCATTTGCTGGTGGAATCCTTTTACTTTTTCAAGCGGCTCATCGCGGTCAACACCTATCAGCACCAGGCCCTTATCTTTATAAGTCTGCCATATATCGCTTTCCAGGTGGGGCATTTCTTCGCGGCATACACTGCACCAGCTTGCGGTAAACTGCGGTATCACCACCTTGCCGCGCAGTTGCTTTAATGAGGTTTTAGTGCCGTCAGTAAGTGCCAGTTCAAAATCGGCAGGAGCTATATCGCCAACTTTAACTATATATCCCCTATCCACATCGGCAGGGTTTGCAGCTGTTTTTGTTTGGGCCGATGCAAACGCCGTGGCCACAACCAGCGAGAAAGTAAAAAGTAGATGTTTAATATTCATCGTTGTAAGTATTAACCTTAATATCTAATTATCAGGAAAAACGGAGAATAAAAGGAGAAGATGCACGGTATGTAAATCATGCGCTATTTACTTTTATTATCTTCTCTGCCATAAAACCGGCAGACAGGAATTAGCACCTTTATAACAATGGGCTTACAGGTTGCTAAGACATCACAGGGCCTTTCCCTCAGTCTTTCTTGATAATTAAAATATTAAAGAACCATTTGATGATGCAAATATAGATAAATAATCTACTATTTATATAGATATTATAGATTTAATTATATTTTTCTTTCAAATGACATTTAAATTACGTGGTGGGCTATTGCGGGTTTCATTATTTAAACGTTACAAGGCTTGCATCACATTTGTTATTCAACTATATTACAGCACATTAACCAACAATTAAAACCTACCTACCTTATGCAGGCAACAAGCATTGATGAAGTGATAACCGCTTTGCAAACTATTATTGATGATAGCAAAAAACGCGATAGCCGCCTCGGTTACTTCGCGGTTTTGTACTATAAGGTGACCGCCAGCGTACGCGACGGCATCAGGAACGGGCAGTTTCAGGATGGCCCACGGATGGAAAAACTGGATGTTATTTTCGCTAACCGCTACCTGGAAGCTTATACTTTGTGGCAGCAGGGTGCCGAACCTTCGGCCTGTTGGAAATTCGCGTTTGAAACAGCAAAACGCTCCTCACCTTTAATTTTACAGCATTTGTTATTGGGGATGAATGCCCACATCAACCTGGATCTTGGCGTAGCGGCCGTTGAAGTATCAGGAGATAAGCCCATGCAGGATCTGCATAATGATTTCAATATGATCAATACCATCATATCCTCATTAACCTACCAGGTGCTAAGCGAAATTGACAGGTCGTCACCCCTACTCTCCCTGCTTGGCCTGCACGCGGGTAACAGCAATTCGGTACTCATCCAATTCAGTATCGATAATGCCCGCGACGGTGCCTGGTGTTTTGCCGAAGAACTATACGCCAAGACAATAGCCGACAGACCAACCGAGATCAAAGCCCGCGACCAAAATGTTTTGGCCATAGGCAAAAGCCTCATTAACCAAACCGGCTTTTTAAGATTTACGGTTTGGCTCATCCATCTTTTTGAATGGAAAAACCCAGCTAAGGTGATTGAATTACTACAGGAAGATCAGAAGAAATATTTTAGTGTGGATGATAAAATGGAGGTGAAGGCGGGGTAGAGTAACGCCACAATCGGAGATTTTTTTTAATTCCCTCCTTGGGGAGTGGCGCGAGGGATTGTGTAGTGGCAGGGAGGGGTTTGCATGCCCTGCTAATCAACATGCATGGCGATGAAACCCCTCCCTACACCCTCCCAGGGGAGGGAATCGCACAAGGCCCTGCTTTTTCATATCTTTAACAAGAGCTGGAATCTACTTAACCGCCTCATCAAAATTTACAAACACATCATCATTATCATCATCATAAACGCCACCTGCAATAATGCTCTGCCCGGTTATACCCGGATTATTACCACTGCCCAGCGGCCATGATCCTTTAGAACTGGTTACGCCAAAGCCCGCGAAAGCCGCGGCCTGCAAAGCGAAATCGGTACAGTTGTTTTTAGATAGATGGTATTCCAACCCCTCGTAACGTTGGGTTAATTTCAGGATACGTTTAAATTTCCGCTCGGTGATAAACTTGCCCATCACCTCATCCCAGTGATGGTCTGAATCATTTTTGAAGCCGCCGGTTGTTTCCGGTTCCCATGGCGTGGCCGAAAATATATTATCCTTAATAGGATAAAACCCAAACGACACCGAAACCGAGGTTGAATCGGTATTATATTTTATAAGCGTAATAAAAGTATGCCCGGTATTGGCCCTAACAAATATCGTTGGCTTGCCCGGTTTTGGTTGCTTAACATGAAACAGCAGGGCATACGCGGCAGCCTTTTTACCATCGTTAAATGTATTGAGGATACGGTTGTAAGTGATGGATTTGCTTTTTTTTTCCTTCTTATCTTTGATCTGAACCGGGTTATTTACAAATACCGAATCATCGGAGGCATTAATGGTAAGGGCATTGCCGTTAAACCTAAACGCGGTATCCGCCACAAGCGAATCCGGCTTGGTCTGCCCCTTTTGCTTGTAGCCCATCGTTTTAAAAAAACACTTCATAGCCAGGGGATACATCCTTAATTTGGCAAATACGCTGGCCAGTTTGTAATAGCCCCGCGCTCTGGCCTGGTTGTAGGCAACTTCATCGCTGTTGTTATCGCTCAGATCTTTTAGGTATTCGAGTAATTTTTCCCTGCCTGCACGGGTATCCAGCTGCCTTTCTATATTACTTTCAAAGCTGGCTATATTCTCGGCGCTTAATTTTCTATCAGCTTTCGGGCTGGTAATGGCCGCGGTATAATTATCATCAATAATATTATGCAGCAGTGTATCGGGCAGTCTATTCTTGATCCTTAGCGAAGCCGATAGCTGTGCAGAAGCCGTAGAGGTAAAAAAAATAAAACCTACGATGGAGAAAGCAGTAAAAAGATACTTTATGTTAAAGGTTTTCATGGCAAATTTTTAAACCGTTATTGTTGTACGATGGGGATTAAAGCGCGCTTGTTTATCAGCATCGGCAACAACAACACCCTGGCGGGCTACAGCTTAAAATATGAAAACGGAGCATAATGTTTTGCTATATGGGTACAAACGTAAAAACATTTTAAATAGTCTACAAGTTTAGTAGATTATTTTTATTTAAACTTGCACTTCATCAACAATGGCTATACGGATGGATGGATACGCTTTAATAACCGGGGCAGGCAAAGGCATTGGCCGGTCCATCGCTTTACAATTGGCGCAAAAAGGCCATAACTTGTTATTGGTTTCCCGCTCGGAAAGCGACCTGAAAAGCCTGGCCACTCAACTCATAACCGATCATGAAATTAAGATTGAGTATCTCGCCATCGATCTTTCCGTTAATGGTGCAGCATTAAAAATATTCAATTGGGTTGCCTCGCTCACCGTTCCGATATCGATATTAATCAATAACGCGGGGCACGGCCTGTGGGGCGATTTTGAAGCCCTGCCCCTTGATGGCCAAACCAACATGATGCAGGTAAACATGAATGCCCTTGTTGAACTTTCGCATTTGTTTATCCCGTTGTTAAAACAACAAAAGCAGGCGCATCTACTCAATATAGCAAGTACCGCAGCTTACCAGTCGGTGCCTGTACTGGCGGTGTATTCGGCAACCAAAGCTTTTGTATTATCATTTAGCAGGGCATTGAGGTATGAGTTAAAAGATAGCCCGATAGCAGTAAGCTGCCTTAGCCCCGGCCCTACCGATACCGGGTTTGCCAAACGCGCCGGGATGGAAGCCCTTGCTGAGCTGGCCGAAAAATTTAATATGCAGGCAGATGATGTTGCCCGCATAGGTCTGAAGGGGATGTTCAACAAAAAAGCGGAAATAGTACCGGGATTATTGAACAGGCTTTCGGTATTCGGGGTGAGGCACATCCCCAAAAGCTTTAGCGAACGCATTGCTGCTAATCTTTACAAGCACTAAAAAATATTTTCAGAAAAATTTGGAGCGATTAACATTTTCTTTACATTTGCATTAGTCTACTAAAAAGATAGATTTAATATACATTGAACAATAACCACCACATATCATCTGCATGCCCAATGCGAATGCCCTTGTTAACAAGGGTGATGTGTAGCTGTTGTTGCTAACTCTCCCTATCGGACTCCGGTCCTTCTACCGTTATCTCACCAGGTAACATCCAAAGTTTACAAACTCATTTCCAGGCATTTTAATTATTCGTTTTTATGGCAGCGTCATATCAAAAATTCACCTTAGGCTCAACTATTACGCCCGAACAGCAAGCTTTTTTCAACCAGCACGGTTATATCCACTTTAAAAATTTCATCAAGCCCGAAACGGTAAACGATATCATCAAAGCCTCCAAACAGGTTGAACAGAAATGGATTGACGAGAAAACCGAAAAAGTGAACGGCGTGCCCATTAAATACGGCAAAGACCTCGATGGTTCACCTATAGTACAACGTTTCGCATTCATTAATAAACATAGCAGCACGTTGGATGAATTTTCAAAAGATCCGCGTTTCCAGATCCTGTTAAACCTTGTTGGTGAAGGCGCACGCTTAGGCACCGAAGAGAAAGACGGCATGGTTTTTAACCACTATGTAAACGGCCCCAACAGCAGTTTTACTAAGATGGGCTGGCACACCGACGGCCTGCGCGACATTTTCCAGGGGCAAAAACTAAACCCGATGCTGAATGTGGGCATCCACCTAAGTACTTTGAAGCCCGAAAACGGCGGTTTGCGCATTTTGCCAGGCACGCATAAGCAAAACCTTTACCAGCTGCTTTTCCGTAAAAAGTATTTCCTGGATCACGATACCGATGAAAATGAGATTGCTATTACCCCCACCGCGGGCGACCTTACCATTCATGATGGCCGCCTGTGGCACCGCGTGGCCCAATCATCGGTAATTGGTGAAGAAAGCCGCCGCAGGGTAATCTACATTCCCATCATCGCCGGTAAATATGAGCCTAAGCATGCCGATAGTCCAACGGCTTTTTATCAACGCTTTGCAGGTATAGTAAAATAAAAATATGTTAATAGCCTTATTCATCAGCTATTTGGTACGCACCGGGAAAATAGCTGCCGTTAAAAATTTCCTCGCAACCAAATTACCGGGCAAACCCCTGGCATAAGCCGCTTAGCGCGGCCTATGCTTTTTAAAATAAGTGTACGAGTAAACAACCGGGATGAACACCATAACACCAACACCTACCAAAAACACCACGGTACTTGCCTTGGCCGGCAGAAACAATACCAACGCCGTAAGCGAAATACCTGCCGTAAACCACAGTTTACCTGCAAGGCGATGGGTTGCGCGCCAGGTATCATCGTCTTCCAAAGTCCATGGTGTGCGAATGCCTGCGAAATAGTTTGGCTTGATGCTGTGCATCATGTTGCCGATAAAAGCAAACAACAACCCAACAATTGGCAATATCAGTTTATCAATCTTAAAGGCGTGGTTTAGCGTAGCAAATGCTATGGCAATACCCAATGCCGCAAAAAAAGCAACCATACCAAAAGCCAGTTTCTGAAAGGTGGCCTCACCATATTTTACATATTTTTTAGGGTCGATAGCGGGCAGGAACTTCATTAACAGGTACACCAGTGCCGATGTACCCATCAAAATCGCTTCTCCTCCAATAAATTCTCCCCTGCTGCCATAACGGTCGGGCTGTCCATTCGCACCAAAATGTACCGGTACCGAAACCGGCAACGATGAATAAATATAAGCGATATAGGCAACCGGCAATAGCCAGATGATCAAAGCGGCGGCATCGATCCAGGTAAACTTTTTCATTTTATTTATTTTTTTGTGATGATTTAAATTGCATAATCCATTTCAGCATTTCGTCCATTACGGTGGTATTGATAGAGTAATAGATAAACTGCCCCTCTTTTACCGAAACAACTAAACCGGCCTGCCGTAACAGATCGAGGTGGTGCGAGATGCTTGGTTTGGAGATGGAGAACTGGTCGGCTATGTCGCCGGCCGTCATGTCTTTATCTTTTAACAGCTCGAGTATTTCGCGGCGGGTTGGGTCGTTAAGGGCTTTAAATAGTGCGTTCAATTTGATTTTGTCTATTTATATATTTAGACAAATATCTAAATATTTGTTACAAAAAAAGTTGTGATTGATCCTATTAAAAAATAATCCTATACCTGGTCGAAGTTTAGCGATAGCGTAACTTCGTCCTAAAGTGGTGGAAGCATTCTGCTTCCGAGTCGCAGCATTAAATATCTTTCTAAAGCTAAAACTTGGTGAAAGTTGTAAAAGTTAAGCTGAAAGCTTAACACAGTTTAGGACGAAGTTACGCTGCGCTAAACTTCGACCAGAATGTAGGCGGCATCGTTTCTTTATTTTGATTTTATTTAAACCAAACCGTCTGCGTATAAGCCCCATCCACCGCGGCATCCCAAACTTCCAGCCTCACCCATTTTCGCCATCTCATATCCAACACTTTACTAAAACTTTTTGCGCCGAATGCCTGCGTAGAAGTCAGATCAATACGTTCACGATAAACCTGTTTACCATCGCCGGAAACAATCTCAGCAAAATTAAGCGGGAATGTCCAGCTGGTTTGAAAATTGATGGCGCATTTACCATCGGCAGGTAACGCTATAGTTTCGCCTGATGAATGGCCGTTCACCTTGAAATCTTCGATCAATACCTCCCCGGTTGTAGAGAAGAATTGGCCTTGCTCCAGTTTATTTAAAACCGGTTGCCAGCCATTTTTAAAATTAGGGATCTTATCCAGCTTCAGGTAATTGATATTAAGATGGGCGTACATTTCATTTTCCGGTTCGATAGTGAACAGGTCTGCTTCGGAGAGAAATTTCTTTTTAAGCCCCCAATTGTTCATATCATCCATCAGATCGAATACCCTTTTACCTAAACGCGGTTGCGACAGATCGGCAGGTAAAGCTTTCCATGCTGCGCCTAAAAACCTTTCCGACAGGAAAAAATCTTCTTTTTTATATGCATCCGGAAACCCGGTTGAGCCCTTGGTACGGGCATGTGCGGTCCAGGCCAGGCCGTTCTCGGCTTTCAGCAGGTTCAGCATATCGGTTTTATCACCAATGTGATAAACTTTACCATGTTTGGTATCGGTACTTATAAACGGTATACCCTCCTTGCGCGACATAATCCAATAAACCGGCTTCGGAAAAAATGCCAGCCAGTGGCCGCCGAAAAATTCGTTAGGTTCCTCGCCTGGTAACAATAAAAATTTATTGTCAGATAGCCTGCTGCACTGATCAAACAAAGCTTTTAACTCCTTAAGCCGCTGCTCGTCCGGTCCTTTAGGATGTGCGGTGTAATGAAACTCGGCCAGGTGAACGATATCAACCCCGTGCCTTTTAAATACTTTTACAAACGATGGGCTATCGGGTACAGGTTTACCGGCCAGCACCACGCTCATGATAAACTCATTGTGGAAATGGCTGGCCAATGTTTTGTAACCCGGCAAAGGTTTATAGCTATCGTTATGGGTGAATTGCTTTACATTATCCAGTAAAGCTTCGGCTCCATTGGTACCCAACAGGCAGAAGAAGTTGAGGCGCTGTTTAGTTCCCGGAGGCGCGTTGAACCAGGGCACAAAGCGTTTATCGCCCTGTAATTCCTGCCTGATGCCGAGGCCGTATCCGGGCAACAGGTTGCGGTAATTATTACCGTACCAAACAAATTTAAGGTTGAATGCCTCATCCAAGGGATAAAAATACTGATGCGGTGCAGGGAAAACCGCGATGCTATTGTTGCCATTAATACCGATGATAGTACGGTATTTAACCGCCAGATTTTTAGCGGTATCAGCAGAACCGTCATCGGTTTTAAGCTTTTCATAAACATCGCTGTAGCTGATGCTTTTTACCGGCTGAGACTTCGCCACCAAACCTGCATCATACAAAATAGCCGTCGAATCTACCCGTGTTGATATTACAGCAGCTACATTAAATAGCGGCTGTCCGTTAAAAAGGGTTATCTCCAGGTCACCTTTAAAATTGGGGGCTTCAATCCCGCCTATTTTAATAATGGTGCGCGTCCCCGCGCTGCTAACCGCTATCCCTTTTTTATTAAAACCAACTTTATAGGACTGATGCGGCTTAAGCGGCACTTTATCAAAGAAAATATTCCAGCCATTTTGAGAGATCAGATCGCGTTTGCCTTCGGTAAGTACAAACTGCGGATCAACGTTTTCAATTACCTTATTGTATTTGCCTTTATTGCCTAACGCAATGCTATTGAACAACGGTTCGCCATTTTTCAAATTAAGCACAAGCCTGCCCGAATTGCTATTATCCACAGGCCAGACTACCGACACCAGGCCAGCTTTTTCTTGCTTCACCACAACACCTGCCGCCGGCTTGCCCGGAACCTGTGCCCTCACTTCGAAAAAACACAGCGTTGCCGCTAAACTTAAAACCAGATATTTTACCCTCATAATCTCTTCTTTTTATTTAGTTACTACCGGCCAGCCGTTTTGATATTTTATCGGACTGATGCACATTACCCTGCCCTTTTGCTTATGGGCAATTTCAATAGCATGGTAAGCTATAAACCTGTTCCCTTTTTCATCTGTAAAGATGGAGTTATGACCAGGGGCGGTATAAGTTGCATCCTTGATCAAAATAGCGCTGTTCAAAGTTTTGTCTGCCTCGCCCAAACGAGTGAACGGCCCTTCCGGGCTGGTTGCTTTGGCTATCATTACCGCGTAATTGGAGTTGTCACCACAGCAGTTATCACCCGAATAATAAAGGTAATAAGTGCCGTTATCATAATCCAGCCACGAACCTTCAATCAGGTTACTATAGTTCTGGTCTTTTCTGGCCTCAACAGCTACCACCGCCTGCGAACCTTCTTTAAAATCCGACCAGTCATCTTTCATCTCCTGCACCCTCAAAGGTTGAAAGTCTGATCCCCAATACAGGAAATGCTTACCTGTTTTAGGATCGACAAAAGCTTTTGGATCGATGCAATGAAAGCTTGGGCCTTTCATAAAAGGAGTTCCCCTATCGGTAAACGGACCAAGCGGATTATCGGCATAGGCAATACCCATCCATTTCCCGGTAAGCTCATTAGGATCGGCAGAGTAGAACATCACAAATTTGTTCAGTTTGGCATCAAAGAAAACATCCGGCGCCCAAAAGTTTTGAGTATTTGATGCCCAGGTCGGTTTCTGCGGCAAGGCATCACCCGCGTGTACCCAATGCTCATGATCAGTTGACCAGGCTACCTGGATATTCATCATCCTCCCATCTGCCCCCGGCGATTGGGTGGCGTAGGCGTAGTATTTACCATTATAGCGAATCACCGTTGGATCGGGAAAATCTCGGTCAAGCACAACATGGATGAGACCAGTGTAGGTTGGCGTTGTTTTAACAGGTTTGGCTTGTTGGGCATGGCTGCTGCAGGCGCTAAGCGTGCTGAGGAAACCCAGCATCAGGTAGGGGAGTAATATTTTCATAGCGTAGTTGGTTAAGAAGAATAAACCATCGTCATTGCGAGGAACGAAGCAATCGCGAACTATACTGGGCGGATTTGCTTCCGTGCGATTGCTTCGTTCCTCGCAATGACGTGATGGGTAAATCAGACTTACGAAGTTTTAAAAACTTCGTAAGTCTTGCTTAGCAAATTTCCATGCATCTGCACATCTAAAATCTGCACATCTGCATATCTAACCCCCTACCTCCCGGTAAGCTTTTTGATCAAATTCGTTTCTTCAGGGATATAAGCGGTTCCGTCCTTGCGGAAAATATCATGGAACCACACTTTAGGCTCGCTGCCGTCCGGTATCGGGGTATCCCAGGCGTAGATGGTATTGGTTTTACCGCTTACAAAGCCCCAGTTTATAGCGCCTACATTCTCTTTTTTAAGCATTGGCAACACGGTGCTGAACAGGCTGTTACGCGGACGCGCCATATATTCCGTACAGATCAGCGGTCGGCCATTCATTTTCAGGAACTGCACGGTTTTCAGGTGCTCGTTTTCGGGAGTGTAATCATGATAGGTAACGATATCCGAATTAGCTATCTGGAATTTATTCAACTCTTCCAGATCCCAGCGCCAAACACCCGCGCTTATCGGCTGACTTGGATTTACCTGCCTTGCCCATTTAAACACGCTTTTCAGCAACGGTAACGAGCGGTTGCCTTTATCCGAGTTGCCCGGCTCGTTATACAAATCCCAAAGTAAAACGCGTTTATCATTAGCAAAACGTTTCAATACATCTTTCACATATTTTTCAAGCACCGGCGAGTTAGCCGCATTATCAGAAGCCGGCTGACCAGGATCCTGCATCCAACCCGAATTGTGGATACCCGGTTTTGGCTCAGGCTGTTTGCCAATTTTAGGTACTTTGTTCCAGCAATCGTCAAAAAACACAAACATGGTTTTTACGCCGTGCTTGCTCGAGATGGTCAGGTATTGATCCATGCGTTTTTTGAAACCTTCAGGGTCCTGCTCCCAGGCTAAGTGGTGCAAAAACACACGCATTACATTCATGCCTATTCCCTGCGCATAGCCTAATTCTTTATCGATAGTTTTAGGATCGAAGGTATCGGCCTGCCACATTTCTAACTGGTTAATGGCGGTGCTCGGTATAAAATCAGCACCTACCAGCCATTGCTGCTGGGCATACCAATTTTTTGCTTTCTGCTCAGACCATACCTGCGCTGCTGCCGGGGCTTTCTGCTGCGCCATTACCCTCATCCCCAACGGCATCGCTAAAGCCAGGGCCAATACTTTTAGTTTTGTTTGCATGTATTTGTGTTTAATAGTTTAATTAATGTTTTGTTTGCCCCCCTGCTCGACACAGCCGCTCGGCTCCAGCCCATAGCTGTTGCGAAGGCTTTTTAATTCCCTCCTTGGGGAGGGGCGCGGTGGATTGTGTTGTGGCAGGGAGGGGTTCTGCACCATGCTAACAAACATGCATGGCGTTGAAACCCCTCCCTACACCCTCCCAGGGGAGGGAATCGCACAATCCCGCCCTCATTTCTCGTCTTCCTAACAACTATAAACTGAGCCAGGCAGCGATATAGAGCAATTATTTATTTCTTCACCAACCTTCCCTTAATCATCCAAATAGCCGTATTCCCACCATACGCATTGGTTGACGTAAGCGCAATGATCGTATCATCATTCAACACACATATCGAGTTCCAAAGCCCCTGCTTATCCAACGGAACAGCAAACGGATCGGGCACCGTCACAAAATCGCGTGCTTCGCCATTACCTACCGCTACCTGCATGCGGGCTTGCTCCCAGTTATGATTACGGTTTAATGTGCTTTGGTATGATAGTATAGTTTCGCCGCTATGCAGTTGCCTTAAAAACGGTGCGCCTGCATAAACGGTATCCGGCAGTCTCGGGGTAAGGGCATAACTCCGTTCAGTATCATCGGCCCCAACTGTTTTTTGCCAGTTTTGGGTGATGCTGTTACGGATGATAGATGGCTTAAAAGTAGTGCCTGCATTATCCTCGATGGAAAACGCGATCTCGTTTTTACCTTTCAGGAGGATAGCTATCGGCATTCCATCCCGATGTCCCGGCCTGAAGGAAACGATCTGCGGCTGCTTAGTCCAGGTAAGGCCGTTATCCTTCGATCTGAGTATGGAAATATTTTGTTCATTTGATTTGGTGTAGATACCCTCGTTAGAGAAGAACAACTGGATCTCGCCCGATGGCAATTGAATTTGTGAAGGCTCCCAGCAACCATCATCAAAACTGCTGGCGGCCTCATAAATCAGCCTTTCATCTTTCCATGTTTTACCGCCGTCGTAGCTTTTTTTTGTGCAGATGCCGAAGTGTTTGGCTTCATCCCATGCGCCGTTAACCTTATGCGGACGAGGATTGTAAGATGCCAGTATCGAACCATCTTTAAGCTCCAATACATCCGGCACGGCCATGTTAACGCCATTGCCCGATGCGGCAATTATAATGGGTTTGCTCCAGGTTTTGCCGCCATCGCTACTTTTGGTACTCACCGAGCCTTCCCGGCTTTCGTAAACACAGAGCAGGCTTTTATCTTTTAACTGAACCATGCGGGCATAATTGCCGCCTTTTTCGCTCACCTGTTTTAAGGTGGATTGATCCCAAACTATGGTTTTGGCTGGCACGATATCCTTAACGGCATCGTGTCGCCCCGGAACCATCACCGGGGCAAACACACCCATTAACCAAATGAATACCTGCCGCATAACCAATTATAGTTTATTTTTTATCCGCTTATTTGCCTTACCCGGTGAAAAGCTACAGCAATTTGCATTTGTTATTCAGCAACCGGGAAAGCCGAGATCCTTAACCTCGCACCGCCCATTGGCACTAATGTTAGCTCTTTAGCTGGCTCTTCGGTTTTTACCGGGCTTTGTGGCAGCACGCCGCATAGTCCGGTTTCATCAACTTTCCAGCCAGGGAGCTGTTTGCCTTTAGCTTTTAGTTCGATAGGTGCGGTAGCATTGGTGAACGGATTATTATCCTTCGGCCATGCACGGTGAACAACTTCTAATGATTTTTCGGGGTGTTGCTCATCTATCAGCAAACCATAGTTCCATGGCGATGCCGCGTAAATATTAAACGATGGCCATTTCGAAGGATCGGCAGTTGGCTGCCAGTGCGAATCGCCCTGCGCATCTTTCAGATTATCGCCTTTGGTATATTCCTCTTTAATTTTAAGCGAATAAGTAAGCGGACCATAGCTAACGCTCACGCTGTTTTTGTTTTTAGCCCACTCCTGTACTTTTAATTGCATTGGCAATTGCAGGGTTACCTTATCGCCATTTTTCCAATTTTTAGCTACGCGGATGTAATCGCCTGTTGAAGTATTCACATTAACGGCAACACCATTCACCTTAACCGAAGCGTCTTTACACCAGGCCGGGATGCGGAGATAAAGCGGGAAATCAACCGTTTTTGGTGTATTAACTGTAAAGCTGATCTGATCCTGGAATGGATAGTGGCTGGTTTCGGTAATGCTCACTTCGGTGCCTTTACCAACTTTGGCGCTCACCTTACCTTCGGTGTAAAGCAGGGCAGCTATACCGTTATCCGGCGTAGCCATCCAGCTGTTCTCTACATAATAAACCCAGCCGGCCGAGTGGTTATGCTGGCAGCAACGGCTACCAAAAGGATTCATCATTAAAAACGGGCCTTCGTTAGCAATACCGGGATGGTGGTTTTTACCATCGCTAACAATCATGTTAGGCGCGGTAAGGTAACGCAACGCGCGGTAATCAGGCATAAAAGCCGCCGGGAAGGTATTGAAAGCCACATCTTCGCAGTTTTCGGCCCAGAAGCGGTCTCCGGTTGCGCCTAATAGCATCTGGTCGGATGTCATTTGCTCAACGAGGCCGCAGGTTTCAACTGCCTGGCGTGGGTCATCATATCCTTTACGTGCATTTTCGTCGGCACCAAACATACCCCCCGGTACCTGGCCGTAAATATCACGGATCAGTTTAAAATCGTGATACGTAGCGTCCAGATCTTTTTTATCGTGGCTTTGCAGGTAGTACGTTGCAGGTTCGCGGAAACATTGGGCTACGTTAACATTGTGCCAGTTGGGCAGGTTATTGGCCTGGCGCCAGTCGGCAGTGTTTTTGTCAAGCTTGGTGGCAAGGTCAAGTAAAAACTTGTCGCCTGTGCGGTTATACAGCCAGTACACGCTCAGTATGTTATCGCCGCCGCGGCTGTTCTCCCAGTAATCTTCCAAAAATTTGTTATCCGGAGTGGCTAATTCGTATTTGAAGTATTTGGTCATGAAAGGGATCACGCGCGGATCTTTGCTGTACTCGTAGTACGATTGCAGGCACCACAGCATCGGCATATTGGTCCACAAATCGCGGTTACCATTATGCTCAACCGCCGGACCGAAATCGCCGTTATCCCTTTGATTATTCAGCACCGCGTCTATCCAGAACTTGGTTTCGGCAATCATTTTTTTATCACCTAAAGTATAAGCGATATCTGCATAGCCCTTCAGCCAGTAAGGTAATTCTTCCCAACCGTATTCGCCTTTGCCTTCTTTGTTTAACCAGGCATTGTTGGTTTTTGAAAGCCACACGCTGATCTCGCCCAGGTTGCCGGTTAAGCCATCGCGTTGCAGCTCCAGCATCTTTTTCATCCAGCCGCCGGCTTTGATGCTCCCGGTAGGCAATTTTGTAAAATATTGTTTTTGCAGTGGCGCACGGTTGCTCACATATAAAGTATTAGAAGCTTTATTATCAACCGTGGTAACTGTTGTTGCTTTCACTCCCTGGGCACTTGCCGTGGCAAAGCCCGCACATATTATCGCCACCGAAAGGCAAACCTCCCTGCGCATTAGTTTTATACTGTTTTTGATAGTCATGTAGTAAATATATTATTTAACCAGGGCCTCGTTGTACAATTTGCTATTGGCCTTTTGTAACAATTCTACAGGCATTTTGATCATCTTCCTGTCGTAGGTCATAAAGCCGTTCACCTCACCTTCCACATCGGTGGTTTGGGTGTAAACAGCTGCTGATAAGCCAACTTTTATCAGCTCTTCTAATCTATCGGTAAAGGTTGAATAACGCTTAAACAGGTCATCGGCATTTTTAAAAGTTTGGTAGCCCCAGTTTTTATTACTCTGCCAGTTATGGCCTTCAACAGGCCAGCCTAAACCACCAAACTCGCCTAAAACAACCGCCTTGGTTTTGCCGAAAATTTCGGGACGAGGCATAGCAGGGTGCGGGTAGTTGTGCAGATCAACGATATCGCCGGTATCGTAAAAATTACCGCCGCTGGCGCTGTTCACCAAACGCGATGGATCTTTTTTCTTGGTCCATTCGGTTATCTCCACAGTTTTAAACTGGCCCCAGGCTTCATTGAACGGGGTCCAAACCACAATACAAGGGTAATTATAAAGTGAGTTGATGATGGCGTTCCATTCTTTACGGTAATAACCTTCAGATTCCGGTGTGCGCTGCTGATCAGTAGCGCGGTCCAGCACCCCCGGGCGGTTTTCCCAATGGTTGCCCAGATCGCCGCTTGGCATATCCTGCCATAACAGCATACCCATTTTATCGCAATAGGTATAGTAACGGGCAGGCTCAACTTTAATGTGTTTACGGATCATGTTGAAGCCCATCGCTTTCAGCTTATCAATATCATAGCTCATGGCTTCGTAAGTTGGCGGGGTATACAAGCCATCAGGCCACCAACCCTGATCAAGCGGGCCATATTGAAATACAAATTTGTTGTTCAGCAACATACGCTGAATACCATTAGCATCGGCACCAAGCGAAATTTTACGCATGGCAAAGTAGCTGCCTATCTCATCAACAGCTTTGCCTCCGCGGGTAACAGCCACTTTCAGGTCATACAAAAACGGATCGGTAGTTGACCATAGATGCTGATCTTTAATATCCAGCACTGCCGTTTCGCCCGCGTCAATTGTTTTTTCGGATACAAGGGTTTTGCCGCTCCAGGCGCTGATCTTCAGCTTATCGCCGGGCTGGCTATTGCTAACTTCGGCCGAAACCGATAGTGTGTGATTGTCAATGTCAGGGGTTTGTTTGGTAGCGTCGATATGGGTTTTGGCAACGCCTTCCAGCCAAACAGTTTGCCAGATGCCTGTAACCGGTGTGTACCAGATCCCTTCGGGCTTTTTAACTTGTTTACCACGTGGCTGAGGCCCGTCATCTGTAGGGTCCCACACGCTTACGGTAATGTCTTGTTTCGAACCGCCTTTTAAATAAGGGGTAATGTTGAACGTGAACGGATCAAAGCCGCCTTCATGAATGCCGGCGCTTTTACCATTTACAAATACTTCGGTACGCCAGTCTACCGCGCCAAAGTGCATCAGTACTTCTTTACCTTTTAATGTTTTATTTAGGCTGATGGTTGTTTTGTACCACAGCATGCTATCCTTACCCACCGTTTTACCCACACCAGATAATGCCGACTCGACCGCGAAAGGCACCAATATCTTTCCATCATATTTAGCCGGACCAGTAGTGGCTTTAGGCACAATGGCATAGTTCCACAAACCATTAAGGTTTTGCCAGTTGCCGCGTACCATTTGCGGGCGGGGATATTCGGGAAGAGGTGCTTTTGGGTCAACTTTTTCGGCCCATGGTGTAGTGATCCTGTCTTTGATCAGGTGCCAATCGCCTTGCTGTGCATTGGCGGATAAACAGGCAGCAAAAAGAAGGGACAGGAGTAGTGGTGTTTTTTTCATTTGTTTGTTTAGAAGATAGCTACAATGATATGTATGAGAGAAAAAAGGGGCCGAACCTCACGGCACGGCCCCATCCAATTATTAACTAAAAAGACACTTTAACTATCGGTGAGTAGATCCGGTCTTCCACGCCGGCAATTTTTATTCCCAAACGGGCAAACACATAATTTTGTGTAGGCGTTAAGGTAGGAATATTTACGCTCATCGCGATATTGTTCATGCTGGTTATGGCCGAACCTGCAAGTTCGGTTTTCGCTACCCGGTTATCGCCATTTTCAGACACGAACGAAGTTTTGCCAATATACAGCGTTACGGTTTCGATATTTTTCGCATTAGCATCTGTAACCACTTTCTCAATATTGAACGTAGCATTAACCTTACCTGCTGCCGCTGCAAACTGCGGGCTGCGAAGCATGTAAAAAGGTGTAACCTCAATATCTAAAGTTTGCGGACCGTTAAGGGCGATGGCAACGGTATCGCGTTTGCTGCCGCCAAGCTCTTTCCATAAAAACGGGCCCTGGTTGGCGGGCATGGTAAACTTATAGTTACCGTTAAATAACAGTAAGGAGTATCCGCCGTCCTGGTCAAAAAATCCTCGGATCGATCCGGTTTTACCAAAACCGGGCTGGTAAACGTCAAACGGAACCTGGTTGGCTTCCACATTAACGTTTTCGCCCTTGTAGGTTAGATGGCCTTTCAGGGTTACAGACGGCTCCTTATAATTATCCTTCTTACAACCTGAGGCCGTAATCAAGAGGACTATGATGATATGATGAAATTTTATTTTCATGATTTTATTTTAAAAATACCTATTGATTTGGTTGCTTAACAATTTTAGGGTTTTTAGATATGATATCATCCGAAATCTGCGAATAATAGTTACCCATCTGGAACCTGTTTGAACCTGTAACCGGAGCCGGTTTAATCTCTTTATAAATCCATTTTCCGCTGTTGGCATTGCCCGGGTTGTAGTATTTATATGGCCATAAACCAAATGGCTGGGTATTACGTTTTTTAGCATCGCCAATGTTGGTTACCAGTTCGGCGGCCGTCATCGGGTTACCATCCCAAACAATGTGGGCAATCCTCCAGCGTTTCATATCAAATAATATGTGGCCTTCAAATGCTAATTCAACACGGCGCTCGTGCACAATCCTGTCAAAATAATTGGCAGCTGTTAACACCAGCGGGGTGGTTAAACCTGCACGGCTGCGTACCTGGTTAATATAGGTTGATGCTGTTGCATAATCCCCTAACTCGGCAGAGGCCTCGGCAGCGTTCAGCAATACCTCGGCATAACGGTAACGGATAAAGTTAACATCACTACCACGGCCACGGCGACCAGAACCCACAGTTGGATCAAGATACTTGCGCACATAAAAACCGGTTTGCGTACGTAACTCCAAACCACTAACCGGACCATCCTGCCCTACAACCTGCACACGGCCTAAACCGGGTACATCCTGCGGCTGGCTGGCATCGCTGCTGCTGATTATTGCGCCGCTGGCTAATTGATAACCGGCCATTACATCGGTACGTTTACCTTTAAATAAGCCGTTTGGCAGTAATACGGTACCGGCAAGCCTGGCATCCCTTCCGGCAAAAATATCCAACTGGTTGGTATAGTAAATCGGGTTACCCAAATCATCTTTGGTTGCCAAAGGTGCGTAAGTGTTATCCAGCTTTTCAAACGCTTCAACCAGGTTTAATGAAGGATCTAACCTACCCGCGTCACCGCCTTCATCCGAAATTGAATATGGCTGGTCGTTGGTGGTGAAACCATGTGTTTTACCGGCATTAGCTTTAAAATCCTCAACAAATATCGATTCTGAACTACCTTTATCCAAGAAGATGTTGGCAAAGTTATCGCTCAAATCAGGTAATTGCTTGTACAACGAGTAAGTACCCGAAGTGATGATAGCCTTTGCAGCAGTAAGTGCTTTGTTATAATAACCGGTTGCCATGCTGGCCGGTATACCTACTTCACCACCTGGCAAAGTTACTACCGGAGTTGTAACCCCATACTTGGCAATTGATGCTGCATATAATGCAGCCCTTGCTTCCATTGCTAAAATAGCACCTTTCGAGGCTCTTGACTTATCGCTGGTATTGGTTGCCAGATCTTTGATAGCCTCGGCCTCGCTGATCACGAAGTCGTAAACCTCAGATTCTTTTGCGCGGGGAATCTGCAAGGAGCTTACGTTACCCGAGAAATCATAATCAAGTGATTTGGTGATCAACGGTACACCGCCCATCCTTTTTACCATCTCGAAGTAAAAGTTGGCACGTAAAAACCTGCCCTCGGCAATAAAACCATTTTTTTCAGATTCGGTTAACGCGGTTGAAGCAGTTACACGCTCGATAAACAGGTTAAGGTCACGAACATAGGTATAATCATATAAGCCCCACTCGCCAAAGCCCCAGCCGGTACGTTGTACAAAGAAGTAGCTGCCGTTTTCTGAAGGGAACGATTCGCTGAAATCAGCAAATGATGCCCAACCGTTATCCAGGCCCGAAAAATCAACCTGCCTGTTATATAAATCGCCCAGGATGGATAATACCAGTGCCGGATCTGTAAATGCCACATCAGAAGCGATGATGGACTTAGGCGGCACATCCAAAAACTCACTGTCCTTTTTGCAGGCCCCTGTAATTAACAGGGCTGCAAACATCGTTGTTATAGTTATTTTTTTCATTGATTTTAAACTTAAGGGATTAATTAAAAGGTTAAATTAACACCGAAGTTAAGCACCTTACTTTGCGGAAACTGAAGCCCGTTATCGTCGGTGGTTTCCGGATCAACACCATACTGTTTCAGGTTATCCCACGAAAACATGTTGTACGCGTTAACATAAAACCTTGCTCTTTTTATCTTCACCCTCTTTAACAAATCGGTTGGGATTGTATAGCCCAGCTCAAGCGTTCTGGCGCGCAGGTATTTTACGTTGTGTAACCAGTAAGTTGAGTTACGCTGGCCGTTCAACTCATAATCTGAGTGGCTGAACTGAGGGTTATACCTGTTTGCAGGATATTTACCCGGAATCCATGGACTGTTAATGTCAAACGGATCAGCACGGTGGTACCTATCTGTAAAAATGGTATTTAAGTTACCGTTGTTTTGGAATGCCCAGCGTGTTTCATAGTTCTGGAACCAGGTATAACCTGCACCACCTGAGAAATCAGCATGGAAGTCAAAACCATTGTAAGCCAAACCTAACTGGAAACCGAAGTTGATATTAGGCTGTGTACCATAACCAAAACCTATCGGGCGCTCATCGTACTGGTCAATCCTGCCATCACCGTTTTGATCCTTGTACATTAAATCGCCCGGTAATAAGCTGGTGTTACCTTTGCCATCGTTATTGATCTTATAGTTATTAATCTGCTCCTGCGAGGTAAACTGGCCGATAACCTGGTAACCCCAATCAATATGTGAGTACCTGTTGGCAGCCGAGTTACGGTATTTATCAAGCGAGTTATTAAAGATCGGTTTGTATTGCGACAGATCTTTTGAACGTGAGTACGAAAAGTTACCACCTACGGTATAATTAACTTTACCTATGCGGTTATTATAGTTAAGCGAGATCTCTTCACCAAACTGCGCATCGCTGTTCAGGTTTTCCTGCGGAAGATCGAAACCTACCTCAGCCGGCAATATTACGTCGTACTTACGGGCCAGTAAACCGGTACGTTTGCGGTAGAAGTAATCTACCGTACCATTCAGATGGCTGTTAAGCAAGCTGAAATCGGCACCTACGTCAAATATTTTACTTTTTAGCCATGATACGTTGGTAGTTACGATACCTTTATCCCTTGATGTAACCAGCGGATTACCACCAATAATTGCGGTACCTGCATTGTAGTTGTAACCAGGAACATAAGAGTAAGGACTGATCAGGTTCCTGTCGTCACCCAATAAACCGTACGATGCACGTAATTTCAAGTCGTTAAGCAGGCTGTTGTCGCCCAATAACTTTTTCATAAAGCCTTCCTGGGTAATTCTCCAGCCAACAGAGCCGCCCGGGAAATAACCTACACGTTTATCAGGTGCAAACAAATACGATGCATCGCGCCTTGCCGAAGCTTCTAAATAGTATTTGTTATCGTAGTTGTAGTTGATACGACCGATATAACCGGTACGTGCTTCCTTATCATCACTATCCTGATACTGATCGGCAGTTGGGAAGTAGATAAGCGGCAGGTTGTTTGATACCGGCGAAGCATGAATCCAGTTACGTAAGTGCTGCAACTCAATACGTTCAGATACAAAAGTAGCACCTACAGTGTGTTTACCGAAAGTATTGTTATAGTTGATTTGCCATTGGTAAGTTTTGGCAAACTCTTTACGTTGCTCACGCTCGCGCCATGGGTTGGTACTGCCACCTGTTACTTCGTAAGTATCATTTTCGGGATGGTAAGTGTACGCCTTGTACGTATACTCTTGGTTGTTCAGCAAATAATCGGCAATATAGTATGAGTATAAGCCTTTAACTACCAAACCCTTAACACCTGGCACCTGGTATTCGGCACCAAAGTTGGTTTGTAATACCCTCCAGTCGCTATGGTATAAACCCGATAGCTTTGAGTTAAGGAAAGCGTAGTTTGATTCGGTATTGTTGATCTTGTTGAGGTAGTTAGGGTTATCGTTGGCATAAGGGCGCTCGAGCGGGGTATTCCTTAAAACAGCAAAACGGGCCAGGAAGTAATCGTCACCACCCGGTACACCAGGGTTTTCGCGGGTTTCGATACGGCCGTTAATGTCCAGGCTCACTTTAAGGCCGTTGGCCACTTTTAACGATACGTTCGATTGGATATTTGAACGGTTAAATTTATACTCCTTACCTAACTGCGAGTTTTGGAACAGGTTGGTAGCAGATACATAATAGTTTAATTTATCGGTACCTCCTGTAAAGTTTACGTTGGCCGAGTTTTGCGAAGCGTTGTTATTGCTTTTCAAAACATAATCGCGCCAGTTAAAGCTTTGGTAACCTTTTTCGGTACCTGCTTTGTATTTATCAAGCTCGGCCTGGGTAATGCTTGTTGACCCATTGCTATTCACTTGTGCATCGGCAAGATAACGCATATAATCATACGAGTTGGTTAACACGTTAGGGAAACGGTACCAGTTTTGGAAGCCCACATAAGCATCAACGTTAACGCGCGAATCGCCGTTACCTTTTTTGGTGGTTACCACCACCACACCGTTGGCCGCACGTACACCGTAAATAGCCGCCGAAGCGTCTTTCAGTACCGCGATACTTTCCACATCGTTAGGGGCAAGGTTGTTAAACTGGCCTTCATCCTGCTGAATCCCGTCAATTACGTACAGCGGCGAACCCATGTTACGGATCTGGATGCTGGCGCTGGCGCCCGGACGGCCTTCTGATTGCCTGAAGGTTACGCCAGGAATTTTACCGGCCAACGTTGTACTTACCGTCGAACCGGCGTGTACGCGGTCTATATCCTTACTGGTTACACTTGAGATTGCACCCGTGATAGAGGCTTTTTTCTGCGAGCCGTAACCTGTAACCACAACTTCCTGCAGGGATGAATTTGTTTCGCGCAGGCGAACCCTAACGCTTGTTTTGCCGTTAAGCGGCACTTCCTGCGCAATGTAACCGATGTAAGTAAACACCAGCGTGGCATTGGCATCAGCTACGTTAATTGAAAAGTTACCCGATGCATCGGTTGTTGTACCGCCTTGCGTGCCCTGCACCCTCACGGCCACACCGGTAAGCGCGGCTCCTGTGGTGTCGGTCACGGTACCTGTTACCTTGAGTTTATTTTGTGCCGATGCACTAAATGAAAACAGGAAACCGGTCATGATGAAGAAAGCGATTAACATTACTTTTGGGCCCCACTTACTGGGCGGCCACTGTACATGCGGGTGCCCCCCATGCCTGAGTAGTAAAAATTTTCTCATAAATGATCTATTAATTGGTTAAGCATTGATTTTAAAAATGTAGAATTGACATATCTAAAATCAATGCATCAAAGAAAAAGGATTTTAGGCCCGGCGATTAACCAAATAATATCAATACTTAGTCGAAAAGTATCAATTTTTGAGAGGCTGAAAACCCTGCTGCAGATTGGTTATATTTGCTTTAAGCTGATTATTTTGAAACCGTTATACACCCTACTCTTACTATTTATGGCATCCTGCGGCATTTGCAATGCCCAGCCCTACTATTTCAGGCACTACCAGGTTGAGCAGGGCCTGTCGCACAATACCGTTTACTGCGTACTGCAGGATAAACGCGGTTTTTTATGGCTTGGCACCAAGGATGGGCTTAACTGCTTTGATGGTTACAGCTTTAAAATTTTCAGGCATAATGCCAGGGATACCAGCAGTATTGCCAATAACATGGTACATACTTTAAACATTGATAAACAGGGCACGCTTTGGGTTGGTACAGATGAAGGCCTGGACAGGTACAACGAGTTAACCGAAACTTTTACACATATTAATAAGGCCAATATTAACGGCGTAAGGAGCATTGCCAACGATGAGCAAAACAACTGCTGGTTTGTTGCCGGTCCGGCGCTGATAAAACTCGACCCCAAAACCGGTAAAAAAACCGACTATGGCCCGTACCAGCATTTTGATGCCACATCAATAGCCATTGTTAATAACCGGGTGTGGGTATCAACAACACAAGGCACCATGGCCTGTTTAAACCAGTCCACACGCAATTTTGACAGTTATAACATTTTTCAGAATACGGAGCGGGTAACCACGCGCTTTATCGAAAAGGTATATACCGCCGGCGACGGTAAAATTTTTATCGGCACCAACTCGCAGGGGTTTAAACTGTTTGATGTTAATGACCATTCGTGTAAAGACCTGGTTTCGTATAATCCCGATGGTACAGCTATTTACGTGCGCGATTTTATAAAGTATAACGATAATGAATACTGGGTAGCCACAGAATCGGGCGTGTTTATTTACGATCTGGAGAAAGGAACGTTTACCAATCTTAAAAAACATTATAACGACCCTTATTCCATATCCGATAACGCGGTGTATTGTTTATGGAAGGATTCGGAGGGTGGTGTTTGGGCGGGCACTTATTTTGGGGGCGTTAACTACTACCCTAAACAATACTCAACCTTCAATAAATTTTATCCAACCCCCGAGCCAAACTCGTTAAAAGGAAACGTGGTGCGCGAAATTTGTAAGGATATGTATGGCAACCTTTGGCTGGGTACCGAAGATAACGGGCTGAGCAAACTATCGCCCGATAAGAAAACCTGGACACATTATTTCCCGGCCGGTAAAGGAACCATTTCCAATACCAACATTCACGGGATAATGGCGCTGGGCAATGAACTGTTTATCGGCACTTTTGAACGTGGGCTGGACGTAATGAATATTAAAACCGGCAAAGTTGAGCGCGTTTACCTGGCCGGCGAGGGCCCCAACGATTTAAAAAGTAACTTCATCATTAACTTTTGCCAAACCCGTAAAGGCCTTATTATCATAGGCACCACCCGCGGCGTTTACCGCTATAATTTAGCAAGCCGCGATTTTACGCTGATTGATAAGCTGCCTCCTTATGATTTTGTTTATTCCATCATCGAAGATCATAACGGCAAAGTATGGGTAGGTACCGTACGCGATGGCATTTACTGTTATGATCCGGTAACTAATACCAGTATTAAGCTAAACTATCGTTATCCCGTAAAAAATGCGCTGAATACCACCACCGTTAACGGCATATTTGAAGATAGCAACCACAAACTTTGGTTTGCCACCGAGGGCCTGGGTTTGTGGCGATATGATCCGGATAAGGATACCTATAAATTTTACGATCTGAATACCGGTTTTCCGAGCAATTACATTTTCAGGGTGATGGAAGATAATACCAAAACCCTGTGGATCAGCACTACCCGTGGCCTGGTGAGTTTAAACCTGGCAACCGAACAAATAAAAACCTATACCAAGGCAAACGGCCTGCTTAGCGATCAGTTTAATTACAACTCATCCTTTAAGGATGATGATGGCACCATGTACTTTGGTTGCGTAAAAGGGATGATCAGCTTTAACCCGGCCAATTTTAAACAAAACCGTTTTGTGGCACCGGTTTATATTACGGGATTCCAGGTGCATAACAAGGAGATTTTGGTTAAAGGGGCCGATTCATTGCTGAGCCAATCCATCATCAGCACAAAAAAAATTAACCTCGATTATTTTCAATCCTCATTCAGTATCGATTTTGCGGCCCTTAGCTTTCCATCGCCCGAAATGACCCGGTATAAATACACCATGAAAGGGCTTGATAAAGGCTGGACAGATCTTAACCGCAACCGCAAGGTTTATTTTACCCAATTGCAGCCGGGCCATTACACCTTTATTGTAAAAGCCGCCGACAACAGCGGCAACTGGACACCACACGAAACCACCCTCGAAATAAATATAGCACCACCTTTTTGGCAAAGCGTTTGGGCCTATATTGCCTACTGCCTGCTATTTCTGTACACCGGCTATTACCTGTTGAGGAGCTACCACCGCCGCACGCGCGAAAAAAACAGGCGCATTATCGAAATGCTTGAAAACGACAAGGAAAAGCAGATATACAATGCCAAAATTGAGTTTTTCACCAATGTAGCCCACGAAATCCGTACGCCCTTAACCCTGATAAAAGGGCCGATGGAAAAGGTGATTAAAAAGGCCGAGAACGTTCCGGAGATTCAGAACAATTTGAAGATCATGGAGAAGAATACCAATCGCCTGCTCGATTTAACCAACCAGCTGCTTGATTTTCGTAAAACCGAAACCAACGGCTTCAGTCTCAGCTTTGTTAAAACCGATATTACCGATTTGGTAGCCGATACCTTTGTAAGGTTTAAACCCATGGCCGAGCAGAAGAATCTGCATTATACTTTTATCCATCCGGCAAAAAGTGTTTGCGCTTATGTAGACATTGAAGCGTTCACTAAAATTTTGAGCAACCTGATTAATAACGCCATTAAGTACGGCAACTCGGAGGTGGAAGTTGAATTGGAAGATCAAAAGGATAGCGACGTAACTTTTACCATCGAAATACGGAACAACGGCCACCTCATCCCTTATGAAATGCGGGAGAAGATATTCGAGCCGTTTTTCAGGATGAAGGAATCGGAGAAGCAAATTGGCACGGGGATCGGGCTTTCGCTGTCCCGCTCGCTGGCCGAATTGCATAAAGGTTTATTGGTGTTGAATAAATCTATCAACGATTTTAATATATTTAACCTTACTTTGCCTGTTCACCAGGAAAAAGAGTTCGACCTTCAAACCACACCCGATGAGTACGAACAACCAGACCTAATTAATAAAGAGGAGAATATTGACTTTATGAAACCAGTTATACTTTTGGTGGATGACAACCCCGAAATATTGGATTTTATTTCGGACGATTTGAGCGATAAATACTCGGTACTTAAAGCCCATAATGGCCAGGAAGCATTGGATATGATCGATATCGAAAATATTCAGCTGATTATTAGTGATGTGATGATGCCCGGTATCGACGGCTTTGAACTGTGTAAGATCATCAAAACCAATTTTGATCACAGCCACGTGCCTATCATCCTCCTTACTGCCAAAAATACCCTGCAAAGTAAAATTGAAGGCCTTGAAGTTGGTGCCGATGCTTATATCGAGAAACCGTTCTCGCCCGAGCATTTGCAGGTGCAGATAGCCAACCTGCTCATCAATCGTAATAAAATAAAAGACCATTTTGCAAGTTCGCCGCTGGCGCATATCAAATCGATGGCGTATTCAAAGCCTGATGAAAGCTTTTTGGATAAGCTGAACGGCGTGATCTACAAAAACATCCAAAACGCCGAGCTGGATGTGGAGCAGATAGCTAACCTCATGAATATGAGTAAGCCTACGCTTTACCGTAAAGTAAAAGCTATCTCCAACTTAACTATTAATGAGCTGATCAATATCACCCGTTTAAAAGCTGCCGCGCAGTTGCTGGAAGAAGGCGATTATAAAATATATGAGGTAGCTAACATGGTGGGTTACAGCTCACAATCGCATTTAGGGCGTAACTTTTTGAAGCAGTTTGGCACCACGCCAACTGAGTATCAGCAGGCTAAACGAAGTAAGTTGAAGCAGGTTTGATATTGTTAAATTACCGGTTTGACCTTCAGTGTAAAGCTGTTCAAAATCTTTGACTTCGAACAGCTTTACTTACAATATCCCCCAGGGACGTGTCTTAACGCCCGATTGCATACCTTGCAGCAAGAATAACAAGACGGGAAAACTCGCTGTCGTGGAGACATGACAGCAGGGTTAAAAGAATTATTCCTTTGTAGAGACGCAGGTTCAAGCGTCCACGCTTAATTTAAAAACTGGAGCGTGGACGCTCAAGGCTCATAAAGTTCAAGCGTAGACGCTTAAACTTACGAATTGAATTTATTTCCTGGTATGCAGTTTAGTCAACGCGAACTGCCCTATTCTCTCCCCTTCATCCACCCCATTGGTAATGGACGGCATATAATGAATCCCACCGTAAAACCGGCTGATGGCAGCTTCCTTAGCAGCAGCTTCAAACGAATCAAACTTGCGCACCGGGATAGAAAACTCCAGCTCCGTCGAATCGGCAAACGCAAACTCCTCGCCAAACAATTTACTCAACACCACGGCCGAAGCTGTCGATACCACGCTATGCCCGCTGGTATATTCCGGAAAAGGCGGCGTTTGCAACAGGGGCGTCCAGCTTTGTTCAATATATTGGTTAATGTAAGTTTCGGGGCGGATCACTTTGCTGCGGTATTTTTCGTCCCAGCAATTGATAAAACTATCGGCAATAACCACCGCTAAACTGGCGTAAGCCTCGGCGCTACGGATGTAGTCGGCTTTGGCTTTACGGCAGGCCAGTGCGGTGATATTGATCCAGTGTCCTCCCGGTGAGATCTTTTTAGTGGCAAACATGGTGTGCCCGTTAATATTTACTTTAAATGGGTTATCATCCCAAAAAGTGGCTATGGTAGTTTGATCATCAGTAAGGTTTTTACCCGCGTCTCTCACCTCCATAGCCAGCTTATAAAAATTACTGCCGGGGATGTTGGAGAAGGTGAAAGGGTGTAAAGGTTTAAACTGTTGTGCAGAATCGAGCAGGAACGGGCGAATTTCGTTCCAGTGCGGTTCAACACCTTTCATGTAGGCCGGTGGGGTTGGTTTCCAGCTGGCATCATCAGTTTGTACATCGTATTTGGATAGCGAGCGCGTGTGTTTATAGTTATCCTTGCCTGCCCATTTAATGATCCTGTCGGCTATGAGTTTTCCGTAATCTATCGAGTTTTGGTAAATACTGTCCGGCATACCGGTATTCTTAAACTCCTGCATCAGTTTATCGTGAAAACCTTCTATCCGGCCTTCACTCATAATCAGGATTTTGCCAACAGTCAATACCGCGTGCGATGCAGCTAAAGTGTAGCAGTATTGCTTACCGGCCATTGGTTTAGGTACCGAATCCAATCCCTTCAATTGCCCTTCAAGCGATAGGTATTTTGAATCGCCATTTCGCGCGGCTTCGTACGCGGCAACGCTGATGTAAGCATAAATACGGCTGGCTACCGGCGGCGAGTAAATATCATGCCTTACCACATCGGTAACATCTTTTATGGAGCGATGAATAAAATCGGGGTTTTCGGCGGCCTTTTTCCAGGTTTTATTGCCGCATGATGAACAGGCTATAAGGAGCGCAACCATAGTTGCAAAGTAAAAACGCTTCATGTTGATGAGCAGAACGGTTTAATCGGGTCAAATCGGGTGCCTTAACTGGCTCTGCTTCAAAGCTAACAGTTAATGCCGATGTACGTATAAGCCGATACAATTTAACCAACTTTTGATACAATTTGCAGAAGCCAAAATGGCAAAATCCATTTTCTTTACAGTAGCTTATTGCGTTGTAACCAGTAAGTTAAAGCTTAACCAAAGCATAAACCATCAACTAATTAATAACCATTGCTGCATGATTAAAAGTTTACCCCTAAAGTTTAAACTACCTACCTTTTTATTAATAATTTTTTGCCTCGGCTGTTCAAAAAAACAATCGGGACCAACACTTTTTAAATTGCTCGACGCCTCGCAAACCGGCATCGATTTTAAAAATACCATTACCGAGAGCGATAGCATCAACATCCTCAACCACCCCTACCTGTACAATGGCGCGGGCGTTGGCATTGGCGATTTTAACCACGACGGCCTGCCCGATGTTTACTTTGCCGGTAACATGGTGGCCAATAAACTGTACCTTAACAAAGGCTCATTAACCTTTAAGGATATTACCGGTACCGCAGGTGTAGCCGGTAACGGCGATTGGTATGCAGGTGTATCGGTTGTGGATATTAACAATGATGGCTGGCAGGATATTTATGTTTGCTCATCCTTTAAAAGCAGCCCAGAGCATCGCAAAAACCTGCTTTATATTAACCAGGGCACTAACAAAGATGGTGTACCTACTTTCAAAGAATCGGCGGCGGCCTATGGCCTTCAGGATACCGGTTACAGCACCCAGGCTGTATTTTTTGATTACGATCACGATGGCGATCTGGATATGTACCTGCTCACCAACTTTTTGGGCAAGGAAACCCCGGTAGCTTATCGCCCTAAATTAATGGATGGCAGCGCCACCAATAACGACCGACTGTACCGCAATAATGGCAACAACACATTTACCAATGTAACCAAAGAAGCGGGTATTTTGATAGAAGGTTTCGGCAACTCGGTGTCTATCTGCGATGTAAATAATGATGGCTGGCCGGATGTGTATGTGGGTAACGATTTTATATCTAACGATGTACTTTGGGTAAACAACAAAAACGGCACGTTTACCAATCGTGCGGGCGAGTATTTTAAGCACACGGGCTGGTCGGTTATGGGATCGGATATGGTGGATATTAATAACGATGGCAAGGCCGACCTTGTATCCTTAGAAATGCTTCCCGAAGAGAACGTGCGCAAAAAAACCATGCTGGTAGGCGATAACTATATCACCTATATCAACAATAAAAAATTCAATTACGAGCATCAGTATATCCGCAATGTATTGCAGTTAAACCAGGGTCAAACGCCTGCAGGTCACCCGCAATATAGTGAAATAGCTTACCAGGCCGGCGTTTACCAAACCGACTGGAGCTGGACACCTTTAGTTGCCGATTTTGACAACGATGGCTATCGCGATATGATGATCACCAACGGCTACCCGCGCGATGTAACGGATTTAGATCATGCACTTTACAGTAACGATCAGGGTCGCACGGTTAAAGAAAATACAACATTAGCCGCCGCCGATTCATTCCCGGTAGTAAAAACATCAAGCTACGCGTTTAAAAACGCAGGCGGTTATATGTTCAAAGATCAATCGAAAGATTGGGGCATTGTAAAGCCAACATTCTCTACAGGTGGCGTTTATGCCGATTTGGATAACGACGGGGACCTTGACCTGGTGATCAACAATATTGATGATGATGCTTTTGTTTATGAAAACACTGCCAACACCAAAACACAGGTAGCCAAAGATCATAATTACCTGGATGTTGCCCTGCAAGGCGATGTCAAAAATTTGGGTGGCATTGGTGCTACAATCCGCATTTATTACAAAGGCAACCAACAGTTTTATGATCAGCAGCCCTGCCGTGGCTATATGAGCACGGATGATGCCCGTGGGCATTTCGGCATAGGTTCATCTTCAATTGTCGATTCATTAAGGGTGAGATGGCCCGATGGCAAAACGCAGTTGCTTACCAATGTAAAAGCAAACCAAACGCTTAACTTGCAATACAAAAACGCCGCGGGATATTATCCGACCGATGCGCCGGGCAAAATTACGCCGGCATTTCAGCCTGCCAATAATGCAACGGGCATTAAATACGTGCAGCAGGAAAAAGATGCCATCGATTATAATATTCAGCCTACCCTCCCTCATAAGCTAAGCCAATACGGCCCATGTATTGCCGTTGGCGACGTGGATGGCAATGGTTACGATGACCTTTTTGTTGGAGGATCGGCAGGCAACAAAGGCGTATTCTTTATGCAGGATGCCGGCGGCCATTTCACTATGGATAATAACCGTTTTATTCACGAAGAGTTTAAGGAAGAGGAAGATATGGGCGCGTTGTTGTTTGATGCAAACGGCGATGGCTTCCCCGATCTGTATATAGCCAGCGGTAGCTACGAATTTCCGAAAGGGCATACTACCGCGCAGGACAGGCTTTACATCAACGATAAAAAAGGCCATTTTACCCGTGATCTTTCTGCAGTACCGGTTGAGTACGATAACGGCTCATGCGTTCGCGCCGCAGATTTTGATGGCGATGGCGACCTTGATTTGTTTGTGGGTTCGCGGTCTGTTTCCGGCTCATATCCATCATCGCCGGTTAGCCACCTGCTGCGTAATGATGGCGGCAAGTTTATTGATGTAACCGCCCAGCTTTGCCCTGATCTGGAGCATGGCGGCATGATCACCGATGCGCTATGGTCTGATTTTGACAAGGATGGCAAAGCCGATTTGGTGGTGGTTGGCGAATGGATGCCGATAACTTTCTACAAAAACAACGGGCATGGCTTCAGCAAGATCAAATCGGGCATTGACGATCATGTGGGCTGGTGGAACAGCATCGTATCCGGCGATTTTAATAACGATGGCAATATCGATTATGTGGCAGGTAACCTCGGCCAAAACTCCAACTACAAAGCCTCTTTCGAGCAACCAATGACCATTATGGGTAAAGATCTCGACGGAAACGGATCATTCGACGCCATGATTTTTTGTTTTATGAAGGATGAGGATGGCTCACAAAAGCCCTTCCCAATGCATACCCGCGATGATCTGATCAGCCAGTTGATCTCCATCCGTAAAAAATACCCAAGCTACCGCGGTTTCGGCCACGCTACCATGAACGATCTGTGGGCCGAAAAAGATAGAGAAGGCGCCGTGGTATTGAAAGCCACCGATATGAACACCAGCTTAATTACCGGCAAAGGCAACGGAACCTTCAGCATCAGCGCGCTGCCGCAGGATGCCCAAATGGCCCCGGTTTACGGCATGGTAGCCAAAGATGTTGACCATGACGGCAACCTCGATTTGGTAATGGTTGGTAATGATTTTGGCATGGAGCCTTTTACCGGCCGTCATGATGCTTTTATGGGATTATACATGAAAGGCAATGGCAAAGGCGGTTTTGCCGGGTTAACCGTAGCCAATAGTGGTATTTATGTAACTGGTGATGGCAAAGGTTTGGCAAGCATACAATCCGCCAAAGGCGATTTACTGGTCGCAACACAAAACCAGGATAGTTTGAAGGTGTTCCGCAGTACCGGTACCCCTTCCGGCAAGCGGTATATCAAGCTGAAGCCCGATGACTTTTATGCTGATATCAACCTTAAAAATGGCGGTAAAAAGCGTGTTGAATTTTATTACGGTTCTACTTATTTGTCCCAATCATCGAGGGTATTGGAATTGGATGGGAACGAGTTGGATGTGACTATTACGAGCTATAATGGGAGAAAACGGAAAGGGAATTAAACATCAATCAGGTCGTGCTGAACTTGTTTCAGCATCCCACATGCTAAGCGGCTATGCAAATCCGCCTGTCCCGTGGGATCCCGAAACAAGTTCGGGATGACGAAATACTAAACAAAAACGGCTCAGGCAGAATGCCTGAGCCGTTTTTGTTTACCCCATACAGCTACCGCGGGTTTAGCGATAGCGTAACCCGTGGGAATAACTGGTTAAGTCTCTGACTTAACCCCCAATAATCCGACATACCATCTGCCGCCGACTTAGTGATAGCCCGCACTATGGCAAATAGCTCTTCCAATCTGGTGTTACTTTTTTGTGACTTAAGTCAGAGACTTAAGTGATTTTACACCACGGGTTACGCTATCGCTAAACCCGCGGCAGATTACCAGTATTCGATAAAAATGGAAACGCCAGGCATGCTGCCCGGCGTTTCCATCAAATATCAAAACTTATATTACTGCTTATTCTTACTCAATACCGAAATCCCGGCATCAACATATTGCCCGCCTACTGTTTGGTTACAATGAATAGCAATTACATTTTTGCCATTCAATCGCAACGCGGCTTTACTTTCGGGGGTCATTTGCACAATGGCATAGCCTGATGTGTAGCCCTCTTTTATAGCAGCTTTAACGCCGTTAATGTAAACCTCGCAGGCATCATCATGATGCAACGACAGCACCAGTTCATCTTTATTTACGTTGGATGCATTCAGCGTAAACTCCTGCCTGATCCAGATATCTTTACCATCCCAAACGGTTTTAACAACCGCGCCTGGTGTTTCTTTAGTGCCGAAACCAGCCTCACCCTGTTTCCAGGCGGCATCGTTGAATTGCTCGCCAAACCAACTGTCGGCAGGTTTATCGAAAGTATATTTCCAGGTGCGTGGAGTATTTTTTGATGACGGTAATACCTCGCGGATATAGGCTTCGCCGTGGATGATCTTATCGTTCGAGGCTTTGATGGTTTCAACCGGGGCTTTTACAATTTCCCTATCATAGGTCATTAAGCCATTCAGTTCCACTTCCACATCGGTTGTTTCGGTATAAACCGCTGCGCTCAGGCCTTCGTTGGTTTTGTAGATCACCAGGTCGTTGGCAAACTCATCGTACAGGTTGGTGTACGCTTTTTGGTTATCCATCATAATATAAGTAGGACCGGTTTTCCAGGTATGATCCGGAATGATATAACCGATACCACCATATTCGCCACAAGCCAAAATCTGCGTTTTGCTCGAAGGCGCTGCAGGTGGCGGATAGCTATGGATATCCAGGAAATCGCCCACACCAAAATGGCTGCCGCCACTGGCCTGGTTAATTAAACGCGATTTATCCAGGCTACGCACCAGGTTAACCAAACCCGGCGTGTTATGTTGCCCCTGCGATTCGTTGAACACTACCCAGGTTACAATAGAAGGCGAATTCCAATGCGTTTTAATCATGCGGGCAAGCTCCGAAGCGTAAGCAGCGGTATCAACCGGAGGCGTATGCTCGGTGTATGAATTGGCCGACGGCATATCCTGCCAAATCAATAAACCCAATTTATCTGCCCAATAATACCAGCGATAAGGCTCAACCTTAATGTGTTTACGCACCATGTTGTAGCCAAAATTCTTGATCATTTGCAGATCGTTTTTAATGGCCGCATCAGTTGGCGCGGTATAAATACCATCCGGCCAGAAACCCTGATCTAACGGACCGATCTGGAACAAAAACTTATTATTCAACAAAAGTTTTTTGTAGCCATCCTGATCACCCATCGAGATCTTACGCATCCCCGCGTAGCTGCTCACAGCATCAACCTTTTTACCATCTTTTTCTAAAGTGATATCCAAATCATACAAAAACGGCGAATCCGGCGACCATAATTTGGCATTAGGTACAGCCACTTCAAAATCAGAATTAACCTGGTTTGAAGCCATACTCACCACCTTATTACCATCTTTAACTGTCACTTTAACCGTATAACCCGAAGTAGCTGCCGTGCTAACATTCAGCTTCAACACCGATTTATCAATATCCGGCGTAATACGAATATCACTAATGTTCGCCGCAGGCACAGGCTCCAGCCAAACAGTTTGCCAGATCCCGGTAGTTGAGGTATACATAATGCCCTGCGGATGCAAAGTTTGTTTACCACGCGGCAAACCGGCATCATCTGTAGGGTCATAAACCCTCACTGTAATATCCTGTTCACCCGCACCTTTTATAGCCGAAGTAATATCATAGCTGAACGGGTCGTAACCGCCTTTATGCACACCAAGGCTTTTACCATTTACAAAAACTTCGGCCTCATAATCAACTGCGCCGAAATGCAACAGGATATGCTCGCCTTTCCATGATGCAGGTACAGTGAATTTGCGGCGATACCAGATTCGGTCATGTTGCTCCATTACTCCCGATAGCGCCGACTCCACCGGAAATGGAACCAGGATAGTTTGCGATAACTTTCCTTGCGGAACAGCTTCGCCGACTTTACCCGGCTGATATTGCCACAGACCGTTCAGGTTCATCCATTTTTCACGCGCCAGTTGCGGGCGCGGATATTCGGGCAAAACATTTTTAGGATCAACGTCTTTGGCAAAACGCGTCATCAAAACGGCTTTTTTTGGATGCCATTCCTGCGCCTGCACAAAATATGGCAACGCGGCAGCAGCAAGTACAATAAACTTTTTAATGTTCATAATTTTAGGTGATAAAGCTGGTTAAACAGTTGCTTATAAACCATCCTAACCGGCCATTATTGGCTTTTGAATTAATTATTTCGCATTAAAAGTATGTGATAATCTGCAGTGATTTTAACGTTAGGTTATGTTTGATCGGTTTTGAAGAAAAGTTGATACGATTTGTTGCGGCGGAGATAAGTTCATCCATCATAGTAAGCCCTTAGTTTAATAACGTCATTCATCTTCGTCGGAGGAGTCCGACATTTCTTCAATTAACTTTTGCTGCGGTTTTGTTAACTCCTGTTCACCTTTAAGAGCCCTGTGATAGGCTTGAGCACCTCCTTTGGCAGCCATCGCAAAATCAGGATTATCGCCAACAAACGATTGTTTGTAATTTCGTTTTCCGTCCCTTACATTACGGAAAGCCTGCCGCGATATTTTTCCCGACGCACTGAACCGGGAACGCTCGGCGTGGCCGGTTATGCCTACTAACATTGCCAATTTCCTCTTTCTGCTATCCGAAAGCTTTCCTGCTTTACCCGAAAGCATCCCGGCTTCTGCCGCACTAATTTCTAAATCCTTATATCTGCCGCTTTTTAGTACCGCGCCGTTAAAATCCTCCTGCCTCGACGTAACATTGGGTTGCCCGCCCCTCCCTTTCGAAACTCCCACGGGGCCAAATGCGGTGGCAACTATCCTCTTTTTTCCGAGCGGCGCATCCGGACTAACCATTCTCCGTTTTTCAGCCCGCTGGTGGGCACGCCTCAATCGCGACATAGCATCCATCAACTTTGGCGAACTTGCCGGCGGGGCCTTTTTTGCCGCCTTTCCGGTTAGTACGGTTTTTCCTTTTCTTGTCTGCACTAATTGCACCGGATAACCGCCCGCATTAGTACGATGAAATTTGGGCAGCGAGCCTTTTACTTTGGTTTGCAGAGCCTTTGCACCCATAGTATCCGCCTCATTTTCCAAAGCCTTGTTATCGTTAACATTTATGTTTCCTTTTAGCTGAGTGGTGGGTTTTACCCTGCCCTGCTTTTGCTGTACAACGTGCCAGGCTTCGTGGGGCAGATGCTTTTCCTGCCCTGATGCTATATGGATATCTGTTCCCTGCGCATACGCATGGGCTTGAAGCTGAGCCGGCCGCGGAGAATTATAATGAACCTTAACATCATCCATCGAGTGGCCGGAAAGGTTTTCTACACCTGTTTTCAGATGATCGGGCAGCCCGGTATTATTCGATTTTTTTTGAACAGGGGTGTTATCAGATTTTAAACCCATCTGTTGCATTCTATCGGCAACTCCGGGCCGGTTATCCCTGAGTGGAATAGCAGAACTGCTTTTGCCTACATTTGCTACAATAGCGTTTGATTGTGAGGCATTATGCTTTGGTGCGTTTTTAATCATTCCCATTTTATCAACTTATTTAAAAACCCTTGTTATGCTGTGTAATTAAACTATGCCGGTAACAAACTTCAGCGCAAAATTTTTATTCCCGTCTTTATGAATCTGCACGTACAGAATGCCATAAGTGCCCCCACCTCTACCTTCGTTAATCGAATTATATTCATCAACTATTGTAAGGGTCGATGCTGCATTCTGTGTTTTAAATAGTGGTTGCCAATGTGGGTCTGATCTTTTAACAATTACCGGGTTCTTCTTTTCTTCGGCCATAATCTGGTTTAAAACAGCCACCGTTTGGTCATTATCGATATGATTTCGGTAAAAATTTTTCGGAAAATGTTCAGGCAAATTCCTAACGTCCTGTTCTTTACCGATGGCAGTTAACCATTGACTAAAAAACACGTCGCTTGCAAAATATCTTTTCCAGGGTGGCCTGTAGTTTTCAAGCATTACAACCGTTTGAGGCCCGAAAAGGTTGATAAACTTGGCCCCGGTTAATTTACCGGGCCCCACGTCCGTCTCCCCTTTCAAATATGGTTCCCAGGCTTTCGGGGTTGCTCCCTTAGCCGCAAAATATGCGTTCGCTTTAACACGTTCGCTGTAATTTGCCATAGATGGCCCATAACCTTCCACATGGTTCATTTCAGCTACATGCTCTCCCGACGGATCATTTTTAATGGCATCTACCCGTCCCGGAATCTTTGGATCCATCCCGCTCGACAGAACTTCACTATCATCAAGATAATGGTCAATTCTTGATTGCATGGCACCTGCTTTTGCCTTGTAAACCCCGGCCCGCCTATCAACCAACTGCATTGCTTCATCGGTTTCTTCAAGTAACTTTTCGCCGTCTCCACTTTGAGTATACCAGTTTAACCTGGATTGAAGTTTCTTAAGGCTATTTTTTGAAACCCCACCCTCCCTGTCAAGAATAGCCTGGGTATCAAAGTTGAAAAAAATGGTAAAGTCGGCCTTCATTCGTTCCCACCTGTTTTTAACCCACTTTAAAGCTATTGGAACAGGCCCCTCAGCAATCGCATCAAACTTTGGTATCAACAATTCAAATTGTTGTTTTTTATCCCGAAGCATAACCGCCGCTTTTTCAAATTCGGCACGCACAGCAGGATCTTCCTGCCTCTGTATTATTGCTGCCGATGGTCGTTTATCCGCCAAAGTGCCATTATATTGCCGCTGCAAAACCGAGGCATTACGATTATCAAAATGATAAGAAGCATTGCCATGTAAGCTTCCTATAGCTTCATAATTTTTCTGTCGGATAGTTTTATAGGAATTCATTTATGGCTGTTTAAATAAAAACGTTTTCATGGTAATTACCATGCACCCTTACCACCACCGGCCCGTTTGCCCCCGAATAATCGATAGCCGAACAAAACTCCGATCGGTTTACGAGATCTTTTAATTTCTCGAGCGCGGCACTGTAGTATGGCAACTGCACCCCTTGGCCGGTAATCAGTTTTATCAAATTAAAATTATCCAGGTTATATAGCCTGAATAATGGTTTCGCCCTGATGATATGCCCGGGATGATGCCCCCTGATCTGATCGAGATAATTCTCAATCTGCTTTTCAACCCTTTCAAAAAAAACATCGGGCAAATGATGGGGCCCTATTTTGTGCGTATGCAAAACCAGGTACACAGCCCTTTGTGTAATTAAATAACCTTCAATGTGCAGCTTTTCGTGGTACACACAATGGTTCAGCGCTTCGGTAACTATCAGCTGAAGCTGAACCCGGCCAAGCCAGCGCCACCAATCGCCGGCCACCAGGCATAGTGAATGCCGCGAAGGCAGCGCTTCAGGGTGTTTAACCGGTTCGGTATATTTTATTTCGATGGGTTTTCGTTTGGTCATAAAGGTTCAGGTTATCAGGTTGATGGTTTTATTATCTTTTTTAAACTCGCGGCGGATGCCTTCCATCAGCTCATCTGCGTTAACCACTGTATCGCCGCGGCTTATAGCACACATGGCGCAGTACCTAAGCACGTTGATAATGGCACCGCCTGCCAGTTCATATTCTTCGGCAATTTTATACAGATCGATATCCGGGCTAAGTGTACATTTACCCGAAAAGGCGCCCTGCCAAAGCTCATACCGCTCGGTGGCGGTCGGCATCGGGAAGCGCACCATAGCCTGGAAACGCCTTGAAAAAGCCTCGTCCATATTGGCCTTCAGGTTGGTAGCCAAAATCACAATTCCCGGAAAATCCTCAATCCGTTGTAACAGGTAGGCTGTTTGCTGATTGGCATGCCTGTCGTTTGATGAATTGGCGGCTGTGCGCTTTCCAAACAAGGCGTCGGCCTCATCAAAAAACAAGATCCAGTTTTTATGCTGCGCGATATCAAAAATCCTCGACAGGTTTTTCTCCGTCTCGCCAATGTATTTATCAACCACCATCGACAGATCGACCCTATAAACATCCCGGCCCGAGGCTTTACCTATCAGCGTGGCCGTAAGGGTTTTGCCCGTTCCCGGAGGGCCATAAAACAAAGCTCGGTAACCGGGTTTCAGTTTTTTAAACAATCCCCAATCATTCATCAGGGTATCGCCATGTTCAAGCCAGGTACGGATACCGGTTATCTGCTCCATCACATCATCGCTCAAAACCACATCCTCCCAATTCATATTGGTATTTATTTTTTGAGCCGGGAAGGATGAACTGTTTTCCTGCAGCGGATATCGGCCGGTAAGGAAATACTGAAACCAATAATTACTGAGTATCAGCACCCCGTTAAAACGAGGCAGATAACTTTCTACATCACTAATGGATATCACCTGCTCTTTAGTAAGCACATTTTCATTGGCAAAAATTTCCATCACCTCCAGCCGCAGTTCGGGATTGGTGGCCGTAATTAAAAAGCACAGCGTTTGCGCGGTTGGTAAAAAACCGCTGTGCCCTTTGTCTGTCACGCCGCCAAACTCGGTAAAGCCCCTGTCGTACAGTTGGTTTTTGCCAAAGAAAACATCCAGCGCATCGGGCCTGATGTGCGGAGCCATGGCCAGTACCAGGGCAAGCCGGCTATATACATCAAGGTTCCAGGCGTTAACGCTATCGGCATAGGGGCAGCTCACACCTGTTAAATCGGGCATTGCAATATCAAGCCAGTGGTTTTCATGGCCTTCCTGTAACAGGTAGCTTTTAATAACCTGGTCAATTACCGCCTGCAGCCAATCCATTTCCTGCTGCAGCACTATCAGTGAGGTATCAGTTGCCATAGTTTAAAAACAGTTTTTCAATGTCGTCCAAGTTGGCATCGGCCCATCTAAAGTATTGGAGGGCCGTATTGGGGTTTAGCTCATTGGCGGGCAGCATATCTAAAATACCGGCCCTGGCGCTTACAGATACCTGCGGGTTATAAAGTGGGTCATGATCATAACCATACTTAAAAAACTCATTTGCCCAGCTATACCTGTACTGCTGTTCATCTATCAGTTCATTGATAAAGGCGTTTAATTTTTCATCCTGCACAACCAGTTTGCGGGCCTTAAAAAACACCGGCCTGCGCGTTGATTCGCGCTGGTAAAATTCAATATCCTTTGATTGTACTGTTTTTGCCGATTGATGCCCGAAAACATCGGCCAGACCAACACTTTCATAGTCGCCGGCTATTTCAAGTTCGCCTTGTGCCGATCCGGCCACGGCCAGTGTCCAGGCCGAGGTAGTGGCACTTTCGGTAACCACATAAAGCTCCCTGAACGAGTAAAGCGTTTGCGTAAGCTTGATGATAAGCTGCATGTTGATATCGCCCCAGTTATTGATCCGCACCGATTCGGGGTTATCTCCCTTAAAAAAGAAAGCTCCCCACGCAGCAAAAGCCAGAATTTGCCGGCTAAATTCAAACTCGCCGGTACCGATGCCGTTACCGTTGCCCCGGCCCGAATAAGGTTTGCTCACGCCATCGCTAAAATTCCAACTGGTGGGCGATAGCCTGATCTCATAGCCAATATCGCAGTTTTCAATATCGATAACCTTGTTGCGGTAAATGTTGCCAAGCACCACCATTTCGCCGTTGATGATCTGGAAAAAATCGCCGGGGTATACCTGTTGGTTAAGCGGACAGGCAGGGATAAACCCGCCCGTCCGCATGTAAAAGCTTCTGTAAAATTTTCTGTAAATGGCATCCATAACATTGATTTAAACAGGTGTCTATAAAGTAATCAACCCGGACACTAAGAAGCCAGGGCCGCAGCAGTAGCCGCTGCCAACCCGGCCTGTAGCGATTGCAGTTTTACCTGCGCCTTGCGCAAATCGGCACTGGCCAGGTTAAGCTGCATCAGGGTGCGGGTATTAGCTTCGTCGGCTAATTCATAGTTGCTTTTTGCCGTATCGTAAGCGGTGTTTATCAATGTCAGCAGCGATGTTTTCCGGGTTTCGTCATCAACAGGTGGGTTATAAGTACCCGTGATGAGGTTATACAGGTGCAACGATTGCTCGGCCTCAAGCTCGGCTGCTGCTTCGGCCTCCATATTGGCCGATTGCGAGGCAAAGGCCGATTTTAAAGCCACCAACGTTACTGCCACAGCGTTATTGGCATCGTTACCCGCGATACCTATCAGCGATACCAGTTCATCCGAAATAAGCGGATTAAGGGCTTTATTCCTCAGCACCAGCACAGCCAGTTTGTTGATAATTTCGGCGGAATAGATCAGCTGATCGATCACAGCCTTAATTTGCGAGGCAACGCTTTTGGTACTGGTATTGGCCTGGCCCATTTGCCCCAGGGCCAGCTTTGAGCTATCAAGCAGCTCTTTGGCCTTTTGCACCAAATCGTCGGTGAGGTTGCGGTTGTTAAAGGCAAGGGTTTTATTGTTGGCCGCCAGGGTTAGGTAGCCTGCAAAATTTGCTGCCTTTTCGGTAAGCGAATCAACAATAGCCTGCAATTGCTGCACCTCTATCTGGGCGTCCAGCACCTGTATGGTAAGGCCGTCTAATTCGGCTTTTTTACGTTCGGTAATACCGTATCTTGGTTTGATAAGTTCTTTTAAAAGTGCCATAACGTTATTGGTTTGATGTGTTTGCTGGTTCAACTACTGGTTTTTCTTTTTCGGCGTAGTACACAAAGCTTTCAGTGTTTTCATAATCAGAGATTGTTGAAGTGTACTGATCGTCATTCACCTCTGTGTTTCCCTGGTAGATGGATAATATAACAGGTATATAGCTGATGCCATCAACCAGCAGGTTGCCGAAATTATCGGTAACCGACGAATCGATGTAAACCTGGTAGCTTTGCTGCGCCGTTTCATTCTCTTTGCCGCCGTCGGCAATAGTTGCAATTGAATAATTGCCGGCCAAAACACCCTCGGCAAGGGTAACATTGAAGAAAAATCCAACTTTATCTTCCTCGGTTGTGTCAAGAACAAGTTTTGCGGCTTCTTTTTCGGCCTTAATTTGTTCCAACTGCTGGGTAAGGCTGTCAATGCTATCACCTGTCGGTGCCAGGTTGCCGGCGGGGCGGTTATCAACCGGGCCGGGTGCTGCCGGGGTATCGCCGGCCACAGCTGCAGGAGCAGTATCTGTAGCAGGGGGATTACCATCCACCGGTACGGTTTGAGTAGTTGCCGTGGTATTGGCTGCCGTTTTTTGAGTAGTATCACCACCGTCAAGCTGCGCCTGGATACTTAGCATATTGATGCGCGATTCAAGCTCGGCAATTTGCGGATCGTACTCAAGCACGATATTTTTCATGGCATCAACCTGCTTCTCAGCTTCAGCCTGGCCTTTTACGGTGATCAGTGCTTTTTTTATTAAACTTGAGGTAAGCATTTTTTCTTCGGGCAAAAACATACACCTGTATTGCACCGGGATATTGAGCTGCGGCGCAATACTGAAGCTAAGCAGCTCTGTAGCATTTTTGTCTGCAGGCGGATTATCTCCTTCTGCCAGGCGCTCAACGTTGATATCTCCGCTATCAACCGAGGTTAGTACGGTAGTCATTACAAAAGGAGCCGAAGGGGCAGACAGAAACTCGTCAAAATCGTTTACATCTTTTTTATACCCGTCCTGGTAGATGCCATAAACAAAAACCACATAACTGGTACCGGGTACCAAAGCATCGTTATCGGTATCATTGAGCTCATTAATAGTAATTGCCTGCTTTGCGGTGTAACCATCGATACTGGCCTGATCAACCGCTATAAAATTGTTGCCCTGCAGCATCTGGATATTTTCGGCAACAGAAAGCGAGAAGATCGATTTTTTCGATTCCTTAACCACCATGATGTAGTAGGTTGACATAGGGTATGGTGCCGACGGTAAAGGCAAAATATTGATCATTTCTATAGGGAAGGGCACCTGCACCATGTCAAAGGCGACAGTGAAACCCAGATTTTGCACCAACGGATCGGGAAAAGTTACGGTAAGATTAAGGTTAAGCTGGTTATTGATAGCTTTGTATGCCCTGCGGGAAGCAGCGTATTCCACATTGACATCGCTGAAGGCACCCTCGGCCAGTTTTTCCTTCGCGCTTACATCTGATAAGTTTACGCTTGCATTCCTCACCATTTCGGATGCGTTGTCAAAATCGGTTGAAGTGATTTTGAGGATATTGTCCATCCCTGCTTTTACAATTTTGGCTTTATCCACCACGGTAGATACCGATACCTCCGAAGTACGCATCGATGCCTCCATCGAGGTTTGCGAAACCAGCTCGGCATTGTAAGCGGTATCATTAATAACATTGTAAGCTTTTTTGGCAAGGGCGTAAATATTGGTATCAAAATCGGCAGCATTTACAATACTGTAAATGGCACCAACATCGCTGGCCAGCTTAATTATGGCATTTGCTGCTATTTGCACGTTTGATGCGCTTACAGCCGTATTGGTAACTGCCTGCTTTACATAAGTACCGGCCTGCCCTGCAGATAAAATAAGGTTATTAGCAATGTTACTGTTATCAACAGCCTGGTTTTTTAAAGGAGCTTTAAAGTTGTCGAGGTCGCGCTGGGCAGCCAAAACTTTTTCCGAGGCGGTAATTTCCGCTCCCTGGGCATAATAAAGGGTGAACATGGCGGCATTATATTGGGCCTGCACCTGTTTAAGCTCCAGTTCCTGGCTTTGCAGGGCGGTTATAACGCCGGTTCGCAAATTGTCGTTGTACGAATTCATAATTTTTGATTCATTAGGTGTTAATAAATTGTTTTGTTCAATTTCATTCAGGAAGCATTGCTATCAGCTGCTGTCCATTTGGTGATTTGGTTTAGGTGATATCATCTTATTTCTTTTTTTAACATGGCCAGTTTACATGAAGCGGTTTAGGCATCCACGGATATTTAATAATTGAAAATGAAAAGGGCGAGCGAGAAATGAGCAGATCATAAGGGCGTTTTTCAACCGTTAGTTCCCAGCGTTCTTCCTGCTCGGTAAGCAAGCCATCGCGCACCAGCCAGTTGCCCCTGAAGCCCGGTACCGAGCAACTGCCTATTTCGGGCCAGTAACCTATGGCGGCGTTAATGAGGCCTTCAATAAGGTGCTCATCATCTTCTGAGATTTCAACACCGGCAGGAACCGCCTCAGCCAGCGGAATACCGCATAATACTTTATTAAGCGGCAGCCAGATCTCTTCTGTTTCGCTTTGCCCGGTGGCTACAAACTGCAGGTAATGGGTTGCGTTGTGCCGGGCGGTGTTATTGGTAAATTCTTTTTTATCGTTGATGAGGCCCAGGCGTTCAAGCAACATCGGGATGTAGTTGTTTAACAGTACAAGCCCTGCGTTTTTCACGGCCACGGTTTCGGTGGCAGCAGGTGCTTTGGGCGTTTTCTGCACAAATTTTATAGCACTTTTTTCATTCATATCGGGAGATGTTTTAACAGTTACAGGCTGATCCTGATTAAGCAGCCGTTGTAGTGAGATCTGCAATGCTGCGGGCAGGGCCGTTTTGATATTAGCCAGGCTTTGTAGTAACTGTTTTTGCGGGATGCCATGTTTTGTGCACAGATCCCAAACCAGCTCGTTCCAGATATTTTGGGCCGAGATAAGCCGCCAGTTATTGCCTGTAAGCGCTTTTACAACTTTATTGAAAATAACCTGCCTTATCCCATCGGTCGAAATGCCATTGATGGTGATAGCGCCTAACACACGGTACAGCTTTTCGCATTGTTCAAGCGCCGGCTGCCCCGCCCGGTTTAATGAGGCCATTGAGCGGGTAAATTGTGTAAAGTTGATGGCCTTGCCCAACCAAAGCCATTGCTTTTCGGGAATTAGCTGCTGCCGTATTGCAGCCAAAATAATGGCCGGATAATGGGTAATGATTTCGTTAAGCAACCATTCGGGTCTTAGTTTATTTTCCGGATCGTACCAGGCCGGTACTGCTCCATTATTAAACAGGTAGCTGATCAGTTCATCAATCACACCCAGTTGTTTGGCTTTCAATAATCCTTCAGGTGCGTTCTTTGTCAAATACTCGAGCTGCACAAGCGCAATGCCGGGGAAATATTCTTTAATGGCCGAGCTTAAAACCGGCGAAAGATTAAGATCCATCTCCTGCATTTTGGCTACAATTGCGGCAGCGTTCATGCCCGTTTTTTGGCTTATCTGTTTAAAAACATATTGAATAAGTTTTATAAAACCGCTTTTACGGCTGGCTTTATTGGCAATAAAAGTCCAAAGGTAATTCCAGCATTCAAGATCAATCTCTTTGGCCTGCCCGCCGTGTGTAAACGCGGTTACTATCAGGTGCAATTGGCGTACAGCCTCAATAGTATCGCCGGCAATACCTGGTATTTCAGCATTGATCCATAAACTAAACCGGTTAAAATCCACCACGGCGATAAGCATGGAAATTCGCTTTTGGGTTACCGGCAAAGTGGTTAAAATTGCAGGCATTTCATGGGTGTTTAAATCCAATGCTATGGCCATCAATTCGCTAAACCTAATCCGGCTTCCGTTATAGTTAATTTCGGTTTTACCTTCGGTCAGGCATTGTTCTATCAATGTAAATAAAAGTGAAGCCGGTAAGTCCGGGCCGCTTTTTAACCTCAACACGCTACCGCCAATAAATGAAGATTCTGTTTTAAAACGGTGCCTTTTTGCAGCGGACTGCAGTACCGGATATTGGACCATCACAGCCTTGTCAAAGCATTTTTTTAACCTGTCGGCGCTCCCGTTATAATCAGCGTAGTTTACTACACATCGCCAAAAAAGAATGGAAAGCCGCTGAACGGCATCGCTCGCCGAATACTGTTTCAGTTTATTACTTAGCCGTGCCTGGTATTTTTTTACCAATGCGGCCATCAACTTATCGCCGCCCGGTAAAAAATAATTAAGCAGTGCTGATGTTTCCGCTCCCTGGTACCGGCGAAGCTGCACAAAACCGGCATCGGTAAAATTATCATTCAATAACCTGCCCGCTTCTTTTTGCTGATGAGAAGATGTTTTTATAATTTGAAAAACCTGCTCTAAAACACTTAGCCCTGCAATACGCTCATATTTGCTGATAAGCCGGTTAGCTGTCGCATCCGAAATCACCGGTGCCTTCATCCCTTTTTCATTGAACAGCGTACGAAGAAAATTGCCAAATTTCCGCTTTTCAGCCACCGGTAATTCATCGTAAATCAACCCTGCTATCTGCTCAAAAAACGCGTTGCCTTTTTGCAGCGTGTTTAAAACAAGCATATGTAAAATCGCCTGGCTAAAAGCCTCCATTGCAACCCCCAAACCAGCCCGGTATTCCTTGTTGGCAGCAACACGCTGTACTGCCTGAACAATTATTGTTATATTACCACCGGCATTATTCAGCAACAAGCTGGTTGCCTGCTCATCAATAATAAAAGGCAGTATTTTATGGAGGTGATTTTTATCCGGATATTTTACCAACACCTTAAACGCCGCTGCTGGATTCAGACGAATATATTTTGCAAGCGAACCCGCGAGTGAAAGACAAAGCGTTTTATCAGGAGCAGGCTTTTGCAACTCTTCATAAAAAGCCATCAGCCGTTGCTTAAACCTATCCGGTACAAATGCCTCATTAAAAGCCAGCATTAAAGCTTCTTTTAAACCGGTATAAACATCAAGATTACCCGGTATTTTAACATTGCCAGGGGGGTTGGCGGTTATCAATTGCTCAAGCACCTCATCTTTTTGGCGGGTGCTGCCTTTGGTTAAACCGGCGAGATAGTAATTAAAAAACTGTTTATTATTAAATGCCGCATTCTTGTTTTTGTGCAGATACTTAACACCCGCTGCCCAAAGCGTTTTCCGGTCGGTTTTTAATTGGGTTTGTTTGCCGAGGGCATTGAGCAGGCGGATGCTTTGGATAAGATCTGCGCATCCGTCTGCGGTAAGCGCCTTTAATATTACCGTTAGCGAGGTCTCATTCAAATCGCGGATAACATGGAGCCAGAGTTTTTCAGAATAACTTATTGACCCCATCAGTGCATTGAACCGCCGTGTATCCTGTTTGGATAGGTTGATCACCAGTTCGTTAAATTCTATTTTTTGCGATCGTGATCTTTTTAAAGCCGGATCGCTGAGGTTCTTTTTAAGCAACTGCCAAAAATCAACCATCCCACCACCGCCCGAGTATGTTTTTTTTCCGTAAGCTTTATTTTCACGGGCCAGCATTTTGAGCGTGGTGATAAAATCCGAATTGGCATATGATCGTTTATCCACCTCATCAACGGCCTGTTCAATCAAATCAAAAAGTTCAAGGTAGCCAATATTGTAGTGATCGGCCATTTGGCGGATACTGCTTTTAAGGAAAGCCACTTTATTAAATATGGTGCCGCGCTCGGTAAACAGGTAGTTCAGGATCCAGAGCCACAGGTTTTTCCTGAAATCGGTGTTGCCCGTTTTCACGATTGATTCTTTTACCTGGATTTTGTTAAACTCGGTAGAAAAATTAATGATCTGCGCATTGCGGCCGGGCTCTAAACCTTTTACTATTTTAACGATATTAGGCTCGGTAAACTGCCAGGCTACCCGTTTGCGTACACTCTCGGATGTGCGCCATACCGCTTTAAGCATTTCAATAACACCCTGCAGGTTATGTTGCAATTGCTGGCCAAGCAGGTTATTGATTGAACCATCGGCGCCTTTATAATTCCAGGGGATAACGCCGGTAAGCAGGAAATTGCTGATGATATCCAGCTGCGAAGTATTTTCGTCCAGCATTTCAATGCTGCTGCCCTGCTCATGCCCGCGGATTAAAAAATCCATCAGCTTTTCGCTTAGCCGGCGGCGCAGTTTTTCGCTCAGTTCAAACTCCAGGTTATTGTAATCTATCTCACCCAGATCAACCTCCAGCGACTGGATCTTCCAGATCAAACCATCGGGGCAGATATTATCCAACACGCCCGAAATCTCACCCGGCATACCCACCTTGCTCCAGCGGCTTAAGCGCTCCTGTAATTCTACGGCCTGCTCCCTCCTGTCGAAAGACGTATCCCAGGCAAAGCGCGAAATGATGTGGCTATAGTTGGCGTTCATATCAGCTTTGGTAAATTAAGGTGAGCATGATGGCCAGGTTACCCGCGCTTTTGGCAAGCCACTGGTTATAGCCGTTATTAAAATTATAGCGAATAAGGCGGTTATGCCATAAGGAAAAAACCGGGATCAATACTCCGAGTTGGGCCTGGGTTACAAAATGGCAATTGTAGCCTGATTGTATTGGCAGTTCGGCCTGCATCAGCAAATCCAGCCTGTCTCTGAAATCATCGTTATTTAGGCCTGGTATAAAATCAGGGTATATCAGTTCGAGGTTGTTATCAAATAAAGGGCTGCCATCCGGTATTTCGGTTTCCCGATCAGAGCCGATGATTTTTATGGTGAATAACCAGTTAGGGGCACTATCTATCCTGGTAAAATATTTATCGCCGCCATTTGCATTATCCGCGGCAGCAAGCGCAAAGGTTTGCCCTAATACAGTAAACGACTGGTTATCGATCTGGCATTTGGTACCGGCAGCGAAAGCATCTTTTACCAGTATTACATCCTCATAATTTAAATGCCCGTTGGTTTTATAGTACGGCCCGTTTGCAACAGATTGCGTAAGCACAATTTCAAAATCAACAAATTGCAATAACAAACGCGTTTCAATGGCTATCACGCCGCGGCACTGGCTCATCATCCAAAAAGCCTGCTGTATTATTTCGCCGCCTGGACCGACATCATAATTATCCGAAATAAATTCCCGGTAAAGCTTTTGGATGCCGAAAAACAGGCCGATCTTTAGTTCGATTGCCGAAAAATTGATAAAATCCTTTTCGGTTAACTTTTCGGCTTTATCAAGTTCCCTGCTGTTAAAAATAAAATCGTTGGTATCTTCAAAAATGCCTTTACCAAAACATTTGGGCACATCCAGCGGCAAATCATCCAGCTTGCCTGCCCCAACATAGTTATAAGCCTTTTGCCTGTAATAGGATAATAACCCAAGATTTTGCAGGTACAGGCTTTTGATGATTACCTGATCTTTTAACCTGCTACCCGAATAAATAATTCCATTGGCAACAGCATCAATCAAATCGGGCGATTCACCGTGCCGGGCCAGCAGGTGGTTGAGGATGTCATTCCTTCGCGTAATATTTTGTTGTTCATCTTCCAGCATCCCCATCAATCCCCATATATATGGGTTGTAAGGATCCTGTGTGTAGGCTATCCAGCTTTGCTGTTCCTTTTCTTTATCCGTTTCGATAACGGTGCCGTAGCCGAATGTATCATTATCCTTAAGCAAGGGCCTGATGTTGGGCACATCATAAAGCGCCCTGTAAAAATAGGTGGGTGCAAAGCTGAGATAGGGCACCGGGTAGCCGGAATGCTTTTTTTCGTCCGGAGTTTTTACGGCATAAAAAGCATTGCGTGTAGCGGGTGTACCGGTGCGTTGATTTTTGAACGAAAACAACTTATCGATATTGGCCAGCTGCGAAAACTGGTTGGCCAAAACCTGATCAAACAGCGTGAGATAACCTTTCAATTGCCTTGATTGGGCTATCTGAAAATCGGAAGCATTTGAGGTGATGGCATCGGGCCCAACTGCAAAAATTTCGGGGAAAGTATTTTGGATGGAATAGTAGCTGTCAATTTCGCGATAGTTGCCAACGGGCAAAGCAGGCTGGATATTGGCCGGAGCACCAAAAACAACGCCCGTGTCCAAATCCTGCGATCTGCTTATAAAAACACCGATGTTTTTGTTAATTGGTAGCTCCTTCCCTCTGCATAATACCGAGAGGCCGCTAAAAAGCGACAAAGCCAGATCAATAATAATCAGCTCGTTGGGAGCGGCGATAATAATATTGCCCGGTTGGGCAGGGTTAAAGTTGATGCCGTTAAGCGATACAACACCCGGTACGCCGCTCAGCACATCTATCAGTTCCATCAGTGTCAACCGGTCTTTCTTTTCGCCAAGTGCTTCATCGCTGATATAACCGTTATGGAGTACCGGACCATTAAATACCTCGTTTACGTCGATCCCGGTTTGGGTTAAGCCGCTATATCCCTGTTGCGAAACATCGGGAAAGATATAATCGCGGATCTGCCTGTTTATCGCAGCCAAAACAGTATTCAATTCGCTGCCGGCGGCTATTTCAATAGTCCCGTTAATGGATACCTGTTTTACCTGCAAGGGTTGAGGGATCATAAACATTTCGCCAAGGTTGCGGCGCTTGTTGAGGTAAAAAAAGGCAGCCATGCAAATCTCGTTCTGCTCTTCTTCGCCGGTTACCTGCTCATCAATAGCCAGGTAAATCTGGTAGGTATTATTGCTTACCCCGCCTGTATTTTGGTAGGGAGCCATCACCACATTGTTGATGTTGGCTACGCCATCAATAATGTATTTCCGGTAATCGGCAATGGTTACGGGCGATGTGGTGAGAATTTGTTCGGGTTGATAAAACTGGTCTTTATAATTGATCTTGCCATTGGCGTTGGTGAGGATATCGCTGATGGGGAAATCGTTGCAGTAGCCCAGCTCGGTAAGGGCGAAGCATACCTGGTCAAGGATGGTTACGCCGGGGTCGCTGGTGTTGTAGTTTGTCCACCGGCTGCCGCTGTGCAGTTGGATATAGGCCAGCGCGTCCTGTTTCAGCAGTTTAAAATTCTGACTGAGCGGCAGCGGCGTATCCAATATGAAAGCGGCGGTTTCCATATTTATGTGGTTATGGTGATGTTATGATTCATGAACGATACAAACAAAGTACCTCCGGCCGGTATTACTGCTTGCTGTAAAAGCGGTGTTAGGCCGTTTACAGGGCTAAGACTATCCGTTGGAAACAATTGGAATAAAACACTGCTCACCGTATCAACCCCCGCAATGGCTTTGATAAACTTTGCGGTTTTCGTATCGCTTATTTCCTGATCGATAATTACCTGCTGCTGGCTGCTGGTTATCCAGGGGGATAAAAAGATATTCAAGGTATCGTTCACATTTTTTTGAACGCCGGCCAGTTCAAAACCCTGCTTAATGGTGATGGTAGCCGTTATTTTTAAAAACTGCAGATTAAAGTTTGATACACTAACACTTGAAAATGCCGAAGTACGCCGGTTTAAAAACTTAGCCATCTCCAGTTCCCGGCATTCGCTAAACATTGGGACAAAAGCGTTGGGCTCGGTATAGCTATCATAAGCTTTTACTACAAATACATCGGTGCTTTTGGTAAGCTGGTTATAAAACGAACGGGAATAGTAAACATCATTAAACCGCTGCCTGATAAGCCTGAAATAATCGCCGGTACTTACCGCCCTGTTTTTTGTTTTTAGGCGATTACTTACCCGTTGGTACATAACGGCCGGCGTTTCGGCAGCGCTGCCACCAAATGAGGGGAAGGGCTGACTGATACTGCTGATCTGCGGAACAGGGTTCTGCGTTTTGCTGATCACATTGGCAGCCAGCCGCGGCGCTGCAGCGCCGGCAAAAAAAACATCGCCCGTGCGCTGAACTTTAAACCCGTTTGTTTTGAGATAAGTGGTTTGGGCAATAGCCGATGGATCACCCTCCACGCTCAATGCCAGCCAATATTTACCCGATGGCATTGCTACGCCGCTGTTAGCAATATCAACAGGGACATTTACCTTAATAATGCCCGAACAACTTAAGCCATTAGTACCATCGGCAACAACCGGCAATTTTTTCCAGCCGCAAGTGCTGAGATAATGATATGCAACCTGCTTAAGCATGGGCACACCACTAATGTATTTGCGAGCTAATTCAACATAAATATTAAGCGCTTCGGTAGGTACCAGGTTATCCATAGCCAGGTACAATGTGCCGTTATAATTTGGCTGTGTAAACAGCGGGATACTAATGGCAGGTATGGTATTTATGCCTGCTGAGGCGGCGGGTTCGGCCGCAGGCATAACGGTGTAAGGCGCTATATCAGCATTACTGTCATAAACCAGGTAGTTGCCAAATGGGGCATATAAAAAACATTGAAGCGGATAGGCGCCGGCCGATGATGAACTGAAAGTATATTTTTGCGAAGCCGAATAATTCGCCGTAAAGGTATCAAGCTTAGGCGCGAAGGGCAGGTTAGCAGGTGCTACGGTGGTTTCTTTACCTTTAGGATTTTTGATCTTGTTATACAGGATCTCGGAATTGCGCAGCGCTACCGACGATACCACATTAGCATAGATCCCCGAACCAAAACCATAATCCGGACCGCTAAGACTCATCCGCATGAAACCGGATGTGCTGCTATCTGTAAATTTGAGGGGACTCAATTGAATACCGGCATCACTTTCGGTTGCCGCTTCTCCCGCAGGTAAATCATACTCAAAATAACTTACCGGGCTAAGCTTGCAATCTTCGCCATCGGTGCTGAAAAGCAGGTTGGATGCAATATCTCCGGTTTCGCAGGCACAGGTGGTGTCCCAAACATAAGGTGTGTACGTACCATCTTTTTGCTGCTGCATTTTGGGCATATTTAAAGCCGTCCAGCTTTGGTTTTGCAGCAGTTCAAAATCAACGGTAAAACAGGTGTTTTTAAAATACTCCTGTATGGTTTCGGGTTCTACAGGTTCATCTTTTTTAAATATGGAAATAAACCAATTGAAGAAGCGCTTTATCATTGATTCCGGATCATCATCCTCGGGCGGGCCGTTCAAATAATCGTTGTATTGCTGATAATAAGCGGCAAAATCGGCAGGCAGGTTATTCCAATCCAACCCTATAAAAAGCCGGCCGAGCGGCTTGCTGAACACCTCATTACTACCAATAATAAAATTGCTTTTAACCAAAGGCACCGGCCCAAAAGGCGGGTAAGCAGTTTTGGTGCTCAAAGCCCCGTTATCATTATACAACTGGAAGGTTTTAACACCCGTAACATTTACATCTATCTGTAAAGAGGTAATCTGCGGAGGTGCGTCATCACCCGAAAACAATTGAAATTCAATTTTCAGCAATGGCCAAACGGTGTTAAGACCGTCCGGGTTTTTAATAAACGGTTCGATGGCCGGTTGGGTGGCGGGCAGGTAAATATCAACCTCTACAGTATCCGTCGTAGCGTTGTTACAGGGTGTAAAATTGGCGGCAACGGGTAGCCAGGTATTTTGAGTGCTTAAGTACCAGGTAGCCATTTCCAAAATCCCCATGGCAATGTTCTGGTTAAAAGTAATGATGAGTTTTATTTTCCGCTCACCCTCGCGCAGCAAAAGCATAGGCGATGCTATGGCAATACCGGTTTTAACCAAAGTTGAGGTGGGCGTTACCGAGCCGCCAAATGTTTCCCAGGATTGGATCTTGCCGTCCTGATCGGTTTGGATGCTACCGGGATTGGCTATCGGCTGTACATACCATGAGCTATAAGGTCCGGCTCCCGGTACACGGGCAAGGGTATAAGCCTGTGTAATATTTGCAGGGTTTAAAACTACATCTTCGGTATTGGCAAACAGGATGGCGTTTTTATCGGCATCCAGCCCGGCATTGAATTGGGTACCGGCTGGTAGCGTAAAAGTTTGCCCTTTATTTTCAATAGCAGCGCAAATAAAGGCGCTATCGGGCATTGCCGGGTTGGGCGTTTGTTTCAGTATATCCTGGTAATAAAAATCAAGATGCTTTTGAGCGATGCCATTCAGCTGATCCTGGTATACCTGCAGCTGGTTTACAAAAGTGCGCAGCAGGGTTGTATCCGGATAGCTGCTTTTTTTCAGTTTTACAATCTCCAGCTCGATGGCGGCGCGGCTGATGATGGCCTGGAAAAAGTTAAACAGCTCGTCGCCGTTTTTTATCAGCGCGTTAAAAACGGCGCCGAGTTGAGCTGTATCTCCCGGCTTTACGGGGTTGATGTTAAAAACTTCCCAGTAGGGCCCGCTGCCTTTGCTTTGCGTCCAGGTCTGGTTATAGCCATCGTACAGGTAATATTGTGCAGGTTCAATACCTGGAATCATTGACGAGAGGTACAGGCTTTGCCTCAGGCTAAGTGTTGCCCATAAATTTTTGCCATAGGTATTGGTTACCTGGTAAATAATATCGGTTTTAAGATCGTAGCTATCCAGCGAGTTGAGCATGTAGCTTGTCCAGCCTTTAATGCAGTTATAAACTTCCGCAAGCAGATCAAACAGTTGGTTTACCGAAGCCGCGGCGGCAAATTCGGGTACCTGCTGCGCCCATTGTATCTTTTTTACATCGATACAGGTGTTAATGTACCTGTTATGAATTTTTTCGAAATTGGTTTGCGAGATCTGTGCCAGTAAAAAAACCGGATCCTTCAGTAAAAAAGGGGCCCAGCTGCCATTGCGCACATTGTCTTTATCATAAAAATTAATCAGCGTAGCAAAATCATTCAAAAAGCAAAGCCTGTCGGTTTCCGTTCTGCCGTCTATCAGCAGCGGGGCCGGAACAAGGGCTTTGTTCAGTGATTGAAGGATGCTATTTTGATCAATGATGCTCATTCTGTTTTTTTAAAGATTTGTACCCTCGTTTAAATGAAAGGGAAATACATAGTTATGCCGGGTATTGGTTTGGTTGTACACATAGGTTATCAGCACCTCCACCAGGCCGTTAAGCGGATCCTTAAAATCGACACTCACATCCTTTACCGTAATGCGGGGCTCGTTGAGCGAGAGCGATGATTTCACCACATCGCTGATATCGCCTTTAAGCGTTTCGTCCATCTTTTTAAAAAAGAACTGCTGTAAACCAAGGCCAAACCTTGACGCCATATTGCGCTCGCCTTTCCGTGTCATTAAAATGATGTTGATGGCATCATTTATATTCTGTTCATAGGATGATGTCTCCAACTGCTGGTCGCCTGCCGAAAAGGTGACCGGGAAAGCCCATCCTGTTCCTAAAAACCTGCTTTCGGCCCTGTTTAATGTATTATCCACCTATCATTACATTTAATGCTCCTAAAACTATTTCGCCGCCGTGAGCTGTTTGGTCGCCCATGCGGGCGGCAGGCATCCCGCCTATCATTACTGTTGCCGATCCTTTAATGATCGAATCGGGCGGGCCAACGCAAACCAGCATATCGCCTACCCTTGCCGCGGGCAGGCCGCCAATCAAAACCGTGGGTTCGCCGGGGCCTATAATGGGGCCGCCCACATGCGGAATAGGCACCGGTGCCGGGGTTTGCATGGGGCATTCATGAAAATCTGTTAACCGTGCTGCTGGTGGCATATTTTTTCCTTTTAGTTGATCATTACCATTGCGCCTTTCAGCGTTAATTCCATTCCTCCCTGCACCTGCGCCATTTCGCCGCCCTGGGCCGAGTATTGCATATCTGCATTCTCTTTGATATTCATGGCGCTTACGGCCACATCCCCGCTTGATGCGGTGACCTTTACACCCATATTGCCGGTGATGTTCACATTCTGATCGGCCTGGATATTAATGTCCTTAGCGCTTTTAATGGTGATGCCACTTTCCGACATCACAATGCTGTTTTGGTTTTGATCCTGTATGGTGATGCTTTTTTCCTTATCGCTCACGATGATGGTATTGGTAGCGGGCGTAGCTATGGTGAATACAATGTTTTCATCATCATATTTCACCGCTATCCCCGATTTGGATACGATGGCCTTCATCGAGTTTTTCTCGTTAGGAGATAATCCGCTGAAAGGCATAATGGTAGAGCTGCTGTACACGCTGCCTAAAATAACGGGGTAACGCGGATCTTCATTTAAAAAACCGAGAATCACCTCATCCCCCACCTCGGGCAAAAAGAAAGCGCCCGCGCCGCTGGTTGAGTAAAAGTTGGAGAGCCTTGCCCAAATGCCGGCGCCGTTGGCATCAAACAAAGGCACGCTTACCAATATCCTCAACTGCGAATCGGGATCTTCATACATCTGTTTTACCGTACCGCTTATCAACCCCCTTGCTCCGGGCAATAAGCCGGATGCGGGCGGGGCCATTACATCAGGCTCTTCGGTAAACCAGTTGGGCGATAAACCTACCGAAACCTCGGTAAGCCAGTTGCCATCCGAAATATCATGTGATACTGCCGATACCAAATGATCGCCGCTAAACCTGTCGCCCAGGCCTTGCAGGGTGATGTAGGTGCCGGGATCAACCAAACTGCTGCCCTGAAATTTTGCTTCGCCCCGTATTTTTGAATAACTGCTTTTAACCAGTTGTGCTTTTGTCCAGCCGGTTAAATCGGCGCTTTGAATATTACCGGCGGTTTGCAGCCCGTAGGTACTGAGCCCAACAACGGCCGATAATGTTTTTGACGACAGGTTACCTGGCCCCGCATAACTGCATGCCGATTGCCCGGTAATTACGGCCTGCGTTTTATAATCCCAGGTGCTGGCGGTAGCATCGCTCAGTTGGTTTATGGCATTTAAATCAGCATTAAACTCCATCAAACCATCGCCGTAGGCAATCGTTAGTACCGATGTTGTATTGGCATCCGGCGCAAAAACAGCTACCGTGCCGTTAAGCGTGGTTACTATAAAACCATTGGCCTCGGCCCTCGCCAAAATAAAATCCCAGTCGGTAGCATAGTATTGGATCTGCTGCGGCCAGGTTGCTGAAGTTGAAGTAACATTAGCCGTTAGCCCGGAGTAGGTGCTGATGATGGACGACATGATATCACTATCGGTTTGCTGGTTAAACGAAAGGCATTTACGCCCTACTATCATTTTTACAGCCGCGTCCCGGCACTCTACCTCTAAAGCCGAGCCCACCAATTCGTCAATCCGCAGGGATTGGCCCGTAATGATGCCGGTAAATACCACCGAGTTTTTTGTATCATACCCTACCTCGATACTCACGGTACCTCCCGGTACAAAGGTGGCCGATGAACTGGCATCAAACTTACCGGTGTTAGCCTCGCCGTCAAGGATTACGATCCTTGCGGTCGAGATCCGGTTTACTTTTTTTTCGATGTGGATAGATAGCACGCTCAGTGCATCGGCAATAGGGCTGCCGTTTACTTTGATGGTAAAAGTTACCAAACCTCCTACGTTATTTGTTGCCATGTTAAACAGGTTGTATTATTGGTGGAAAAATCAGTTTTTCAATCCCTTTCAGGTTCCTGAATTTATTAAGATTATTAAACCGTGCAACCTGCACATAATAAGTATCATCATTCCACACCTGCTGGCATAACTGCGGCAGGCTCAATCCTTCGGTAACGGTAACCAGGTGCGTTACATCCGGCGATTCTTCCTGGTCATCAATACCTACCTGCTGCGGCGATACGTAGTTGCTGAAACTTAAGGATAGCTTAGCCCTTAACGGACTGCCATCCGGCCTGAACAACGTGTACGAAATATCAAACGAGGTTAACACCCCTTTAAAAGTGAGGTTCGAACCCCATTGCACCTTTACAAAATTTGGCCGGTGAATTTTGCCGTTGTACACATAAATGATCTTCTCCAGTGCCTGGATCTCGGTATCCATATTGGTGCGCGTAGCATCAACAATGCCCGTACAATCAATCACTATTTCAAAGCTCATGGTATCGGCCGGCGTGCTCTTGTATTTTTGCGATGGCGAACTGGTATCCTGCGCCTGCTGCTCGTTGTACTGGATAGTTTTTTGCCGCTTGATAGAATCCGGATTGATCATTACCGAATAGGGATCACCCTCGAAGGCGTCGTTAAAACCTTCGTCGGTATATCCTGTAATCTTCATCAATTCCAAACCTGGCATAGTGCTTATCTTTTATTGTCGTTCCGTTTTTTTGTATCGGCAAACAGGCGCTTGCACTCTTCAAGCAATTGCCTTTTCATGGCGTTAAGGTCTTTTTCTTTAATGCCTTCGCTTTGCCTGGCAGCGCCTGTTGAAATGGCCGTTTTGATAATCAGTTCCCTTATTTCTACCGGCATATCAGTTAGGATTATTGGAGGTTTGCCCCGTGCTTATATCAAAGTAGGTATAGGCCAGCTCAATGGTTTCGATCATGATCTCGCTCTCCTGCGATTTTAAATCGGTTACTGAGTATTTTATAGGGTAGGCATTGTGAAAAGTCCACATTACGCAAACATTGCCCTGGTTATCCAGCAGGCTAACCGAAACATCGTAAGCCTTAATGGCCTGCGCAAAGCCCTGATCCAAAACGCTCGAGCACCAACCTATCAATTTTGAGCCTTTAGGTACCAACGCCCGTTTCAGTACCAGGTTCTGGCTGGTAGCAACGGTAGGGAGCCGGTATTTAAACCGGTTTTCCCCGCCGCTGGTAACTTCTTCAACGCTTAACTCCTTGCTGATGCCCGATACTTCCTGAAAAGCGGCATCATCATTATTAAACGAAAGCTGAAACCTGAAACCAACCGGGTATACCGTACCTGTATCAGCTTGCTGCTTTGCCATTGGTTATAATAAGCTGCTCGTGCGCTATCTCGATGGTATCAACAGCAACCTCGTTCCCGTCCGATTTAAGATCGGTACTGGTGATTTTTGTAGGCCAGGCGTTGTTTAGCTGCCATTGCATGGTTACGTTACCACCTTCATCAAGCAGTTTAATGAGCACGGTACGGCGGGCTATGGTGTTCATGGATACCTGGGCGTGCCAGTTCCAAAAGGTGTTATCGTTTACAAAAACTCCCCGTTTCATGGTTACGTTGCCGTATTTTTTTATACCGGGCATTTTCTCTGTCGAAAACAGGGGGCTGTTGCTTTTCCGGTATTCAATTACCTGGTTTTCTACATCCATTCCGGATACTTCCTGGAATGCTACTCCTGTAAGTTCAGTCCCGAGATCTACCTCGAACCTGAACTTGGGCATGGGCCATGTGGCACCTTGCTTGCTACCGTCATCTGGTGTTGGCATGTTGTTGTTTTTTATTATTAATTAATGTATTGGGTTAATATTGATGTTAGCTTGAAACAGCCATTTGCTGCTGGAAGGTGATTACGATAAACTCGGCCGGCCTAACCACCGCCACTTTTACCATCACGTTCATAAATCCGTTCAAAATATCGTCGGATGTCATGGTGGTGCCTAAACCGCAGCTAACCGAGAACGCATCAGATGCGCTTGCACCCTGTAAGCCGCCTTCCTTCCAAACCGAGGTTAGAAAACTGCTGATCATGGCTGTTACCGCTGCCCAGGTGTTCATATCATTAGGCTGAAATACATAAGGGTGCGCTGCCAGTTTGCACGATTGCTCGAGGAAGGTTACGGTACGCCTAACCGAAAGGTATTTCCAATCGCCGCTGTTGCCATCCAAGGTACGCGCGCCCCAAACCAGGATGCCGATACCGTTGAAGAAACGGATAGCGTTAACAGATTTACCCGAAACGGCATCCATATTTAAATTGGCCTGCTGACTTTCAGACAAACGGATAGGCAATGAAGCCGCGCCAACTATCGAAACATTGGCCGGGGCCTGCCAAACACCTTCCTGGTTATCAATGGTGGTCATTACACCGGCCATAGCACCGCTTGGGGGCAGGGTATTGGCATCGTTAAGAATTTGTTTGATGATGGTGCTGTATAACTTGCTGGCATTAATAAGCGAGTTATTATACTGCGTTACCGTTAAAGGTGTGCCCGATGGTGTTTCGATACTGTTGATAATGGTGGTAAGCGTAGGATCGGCACTGGCGGGCGGATTAATGATGGGGGCCAGTTGTTTAATGTCGCCACCAAACAAATTGGTATAATCAATATCCTGCGATTGCATGATGGTTGTGCCGATGAAAGGATAATAGGCAGTACCATAGTTAAGACCATTTACACCTGTATTATTCCTGAAGGTAGTAATATCATTGGTATACATGATCGGGTCGGGATTTTTGCCGCCTATGATATCGAAAATGCTGATGGCAGTTTGCATGTTACTGCTTTGCAACAGCATCTCCTGCATCAGGGTGCCGTTATCAGCAATGGAAAGCAACGTAGCCTCGGGGCAGATATACATGGTTGGCTCTTCCTCGTTCAGCAATAACTGCAGCCCGCCCATTAAGTCGGTAAGTTTAACGTTAGGGTTTACAATCTGTGTACCCGGTGCTGCAGGTGTACCCGATTGCGCACCGTAACCACCAACCGAAACAATGTACGCATCGCCGCCGCCATTTTGATAAAACAGCTGGATACTGTTGTACAGGTGATAAATAGTGTTAGGATCGGGCACGATAGAATAATAAGCACCATTGATCACCATGTAATTAGGATCGGTTGGTTGTGCTTTTTGCTGTACCAGGTAGTACTGCGGGGCATACTGTTTGGTAGGAGGCGCAGGTGCCGGAGGATCAGGAATACAATAAATGGCCTGGAACTCGGCAAAGGAGGTGATCTTTTGGGCCACGTTGGTGTACGATCTCCCTTCGTACGCGGCCTGTGGGGTATAGCCGATAAACGCGGGCACTGCCGTTGCAACCGGCACCACCGAATTTGCGAACGCGTTTAATTCGTTTATATATACACCCGGAGATTTAATGTTTGTTTCAAGCATAATCTTACGTTTTTATTGGGTTATTGATTTAAACATATACATACATTGGTGAAGCAAGCTGCCCGGTAAGCCCATCCCCGGCCAGGGCTATAATGCCCGGATGCGGATTGGGCAGGCCTTTAAAAACGATCTTGCCGTTGTTTATTTTTTGTGCCGATGAACCATTTGCAGAACTGTTGACAAGGTTAAACTGGTAAACAGGTGTTTCGCTAAGCGGGATGAGGTTTGTTCCTGATGAAAAAAATATAGCCGGCTGCCCGTTGGATGTCACTACACTTTTGGGGCCTTCAAAACCGATATCGGCTTTACCCGCAATTACCGGGTTATCCAGCTTTACAGCACTGCGGTTGATGATAAAATACTGCCACTGGGTGGCCCGCGCCCTGAAACTGATATTAAACGCAGCTCCGCTTTCGCCCCGGGCATAGCTTATAATATCGTCAAAATCAATACTGAGTGTACCTATAAATGAAGCATTGAGCGAGGGAGATTGGTAACAATACAGATCGACCACATCGTTGTTAACCGTATTCGCGGCCGCACCCGTATCAAAAGTTAGCTGGCCGGGGCCTATTTTTCCGGTATCGGTAAAAAGATAAAACTGCTGGTCGGTTGCCGAGATATTAAAATCAAAACAGGTTTGCCCGGTGGCCTGGGTTATGTAATCGAGGTATTGCGCAATAGTTTGCGGCGAATCGATATAAAAATCAAAACCGTTCACTTTTTTCAGCATGGTGATCTCAAAGCGCCTCATCAGTTTAGCTGTACCTGCACCCGGAACAAATTGCAGGCATTTGCAAATCCCCTTATCAAAATAGGTGTGCTGCACATCAAGCGTAAAAGCTATCTGGTAGTTAGTCTGCATCATGATGTTACCGTATTTGAAGTTTGCGAAACAGCCGGAACCATACCGATCAATTGATCGCCCTGAATAGTGATCAGCCACATTTTATACACTACCGATGGCTGATATTTAGCCCCCATCGCTGTCCAGAGGCTATGCATTTGATGGTAGGTCATCTTTTCTATTTCAAATTCAAGCTTGGTAATGCCCTGAGGCAAATTGGAACTGGTTGCGGAGCTTAGGCAGGTATTCACCTGGAAAAAAGTGATAGCCGCATTCAGGAATTTGAGGCTCTCGTTATAATCATCAAAATTGGCGCTAACCAATATATAAAGGTTAAACCGCTCTTCGGGGCTGATATCGGTGAAATTACCGTTGGGCAACCTTTGGTTACGCGTATTAAAAGGTTTGTTGGTATCCTTTTCGATATTGATAAGCGAGATAACCACCTTGTTTTGATTGGCGGTTGGTATGGAACCATCACCCTCAATCAGGTTATTAAGCAATACCCTGCTTTCATCAAGCCCAAACCTGTTTCGCAGAAACTGGTCTAAAACATCGTTGGTAAACCTGAGCGCTTTGCTTATCATTGGTATTTGTGTTAGGTAGCCAAACTTTAATTTTAGTTTGGTTGGTTGATGTAAATTTAGGCAGATAAGTACGCGCAAAGCAAGGTTTGGGCATGCACACGTTGTATACAGGGTGATTGGTTTGTTGTATACAAATCGTATACAGCGGGAATAAGATACACAAAAAATTCACTTATTTCTCCAGGCATCATTGCGTGTAGGTAAAAGCTGGGGCATCTGAAAGAAATATGACATAAGACGGGAGGGCCTGTCACTCTGAGCTTGTCGAAGAGTCGCGCGCGGAGGCCCTTCCCACCTTGCTTCGACAGGCTCCCCATGACATAATTAAAAAAGTTTGTCATCCTGAGTAGGGTTTATTTGCGCACAAATAATAGCATTGCAGATGACAAGCGAATGCTGAACTTTGCAAAAGCAACTTATGGCAGAGTAGCAGTTTAGCTCTTGGTGTTATTTACCCGCCCCTGAGATTTGCTTTAGGAAATAGCGTAAGCATTTTGGTGATACTGTTACCTGCAGTATTCCCGTATGGCAGCGTGCCTTTTATTTATCGCTTTCCTGAGCCATAAGTTGCTTGATTTTAAAATCTAAAGTAAAGTTATGGCAAAAGAAACGACTTTTGAAACAGTCCACCAAAATGTTGCAGGTATTGATATCGGTGCTGAGCAGATTTTTGTATCCCCTGATGGGAAAGAGGTGGTCAGCTTTGAAACCTTCACATCAAGTTATTATGCTTGTGCAGTGTATCTGAAAGAGAGAGGCGTAAAAAAGGTAGCAATGGAAGCCACAGGTGTTTACTGGATCGCTTTATACTTTCTGTTAGAAGAACTTGGCATATTGGTTTGCCTGGTCAACCCTAAAGAAACCAAACAGGTGAAAGGCAGAAAAACTGATGTAAGGGATTGCCAGTGGATCCAGAAGCTGTTTTCTGCCGGCATCCTCAGACATAGCTTTATCCCCCAGGGCAAGTTCATGGAACTTCGTCATTTGGTGCGGGAACGCCTGGATATCATCAGTATGGGCAGTACCTATGTTAACAAGATGCAGAAATGCCTGGAGTTGATGAACATCAAACTTCCGGAGGTACTTAGCCAGATCCATGGTACCAGCGGCATTAATATGATCAAAGCTATATTATCCGGGAACCGGGACAGCAACTATTTACTTAGCCTTTGTGATGAACGCATTCAAAAATATAAAGGTGAAAAAGTATTAAAAGCATTGGAAGGCCGGTATAATGATACCTATTTATTCATGCTTGAGCAGAACATGCAGCTTTGGGATATACACCAAAACCAAATAAAAAAGATAGACGGGGAGATTAGCCGCCTGTTGGACGAACTAAGTGTAGATAAAGAAGAGGTAGTTACAGGAAAAGCCAAAGCAGTACGGCATCATGCCCCAAAAATACCGGGGCTTCACGCCACTATGGCGCGCTTATACGGTGTTGACCTTACCAGCATTCCCGGGATAAATGATTATACGGCATTGCGGCTGATTGGGGAAACTGGTGTGGATATGAGCCGTTTTCCTACAGTTAAAAGCTTTGTAAACTGGTTAACCTTATCCCCTAAAAGTCATCGGAGCGGAAAAATGAAAAAGAATGTCAGGGGTATGCCTTGCAATGTTGCCGGGCAGATCTTTAAACAATGTGCCCAGTCATTATTGAATAGTAAGAATAATGCTATCGGTAGTTTCATGAGAAAGCTCCGTGGCCGTAAAGATTCGGGGATTGCTATAAAAGCCGGTGCCAGAAAGTTGGCCATTGCTTACTATAATACATTAACCAAAGGAACCGCATATGTTGAGGAAGGAACTAAACGCTACGAAGATCAATTGCAGAGAAGAGAAATGGCATTGTTGAAAAAAATGGCTAAAAAATACAATATGCAACTTTCTGAAAACCAAATAGCTGCATAATGTGTCAATGGCAGCGATAGCGAAGGATCTTCTTCAACAAGCATGGCCGCTATACGAGCGAAGAAGATGCTTCGTTCCTCAGCATGACAAACTTTTTTTTATTATGTCATTGGGAGCTGCGAAACAATAACGATGTTTTGTAATGATAAAAGTTCCTGGAAATTAACGCAGAATTTACGATACCGCCCTCAAATAACTAACCAGATCCTGATCTTTAGTTAATGCCATTTTGCGTTTAAGACGGTACTTGTGGGTACGCACACTTTCCGGGTTTATGCCCAACAGGTTGCGGATATCATCGTTGGTCATGTTCATTTTGAGGTAGCAGCAATATTTTAAATCAACTGTAGTAAGTTCGGGATATTTATTGGCGAGTTTTAGCAAAAAGTTGGGGTTGGTTTGTTCGAAGTAGAGTTTAAAATCGTCCCAAAGCTTGCTGTCTCTTACTGAAGATTTGATAGTGTTTACGATAGAGGTAAGCTCCATCCGGACAGGGTGATCAACGCGGGGATAGAGGTCGGCAATACGTTCTTTTACTTTTTGGAGCAGTTCGGCTTTTTGGTCGAGCTCCATTACATAGCGGCTCAGGTTATCATTAATGCCGAAACTGTTTTGCCGTAGGGCTGCTTCGGCCAATGTTTCGGGTTGTTTTACCTTTTGCACCCCGGTTTTCAGTTGAAAAACCGAATTGATAGTTGTAGCCAGGAAACGGCTGTTGCTGATATGCTCGTACAAACAGGTAAAAACCACCTGGTCTTTATCCCATTTTAAATTGTCGCATTCAAATTTACGGGTGAGGCAAATGCCGGGAATCTGGTAGTTTTTAAACAATTCGCCAAGTTCATTAACTATCAGCTGATTATTGCGAAAACACCATACAATCAGATCTATAGATATGGATTTGATAACCTGTTTCGCATCAGCCGTACGGGTGGCGGTAATTATTTGATGCGGAAAATGCACTGCGCCTTTTATACTGTTCCAGATAGCTGTAAGGGCAGCAGTTTCGTCGCAGGCAATCAGTATTATCTTTTCCCCATTCATATAAAAATTGGCTTAGGCGGTTTGATATGACAGGCTATTTGCAAATCATATCTGCCGTTTGTTTTTACTGGCAGTGCTTTATTTTTTTATAAATTACCCCATAAAACCCGGCGGATTAAAGGGCGAAACCACCCTTTTAAACTAAGTATAAATACGCTGATGATACGTACATATACATCAATAATAAACCCGTTTTTACACCATAAAAAATAAAATATCTCCCAATAAAAAAGCAGGAGAAGGCACCCCACCTTTCCTGCTTTATAAACTAAGCAAACGTATTACTTAGCCGGTTTCACGCCTTCGCTGGTCATAATTACCCGTTTGATGCTGCCATCTTTGTTATAATACAGGTAATCAATACAAACCGAGCGGTGAAAACTCCCTGCATCCGGCACTAAAGCGCCGTTATGGTATATGAAATATGATTTGCCTTTAAAATCAATAATTGCCTGGTGATTGGTGTTTGAGTTACCTGCCAGTTCGTTGATAATACCTTTGTACTCCCAGGGGCCATTAATACTCCGGCTCATGGCGTACGCTATTTTTTCGGGAAACTCATAAGCGTATGATAAGTAATACCATCCATTGCGGTAATGGATCCAGGGCGCTTCGGTATAGTGAGGGAGTTTGATGGTCTTGATCTCGCCATCAAGTTCGGTCATGTTGCTTTTTAGTTTGGCGTAGTAGCAAATGCCGTTGCCCCAAAACAGGTAGGCTTGTCCGTCTTTATCAATAATAACTGATGGGTCGATATCATCCCACGAATGGCTTACAGCTTTGGTCATATCATTGGTAACCAAAGCGCTGCCACGGGCATCTTTAAACGGCCCAAGCGGGCTATCGGATACTGCTACGCCTATCGCTTTGCCCGGGATGGAGCCATGCTCAACCGCTACGTACCAATAAAATTTACCATTGCGCTCAATTACCTGCGATGCCCAGGCATCGGCTTTGGCCCATTTAAACTCTTTTACATTTAGGGGGGATAGATGTTCGGTCCAGTTCACCATATCGGTAGTGGTGAAGCAAGTCCAATCGTGCATGGTATAGCCGTTGTGGCCGGGGGCAGCTTCGTCATGGCCGGTGTACAGGTATACTTTGTTTTTGTATACCATTGCAGCCGGATCGGCGGTGTATTTGTGGCGGATGATGGGGTTGCCGTTGGAATGGAAGGTGGTATCGATGGTAGCAGCATTGGCTTCTAAGCCGACCATCGTCACGACCGCTGCTATTATATATTTTGATATTTTCATTTGTAAACGAATTTTATTTCTATCGGGGATCGAGCGTTTTAAATTCCTTCCCTCGGGAGGGGTGCGGAGGGTAAGTGTAGTGGCAGGGAGGGGTTTGTACGCCATACATGCTCAGTTAGTATGGCGAAGAAACCCCTCCCTACACCCTCCCAGAGGAGGGAATCGCACAATCCCGCCCTCTTTTGTTTACTCCTTCTCACGGACAATATTCCAATCATTTCCCCACCACCGGCCAATCATCAACCCAATCCAACTTTTCAACCCTCAATTTCGAGATCCCCCTATCCGCCGCGTCATATCCATGGAAAACAATATAATCCACACCATCAAAAGTACTTACACCATTATGCCCTACCCCGTACCAATGCTCATCACCGGCCAGCAGGATACTCCCGCCGCCTTTATTCATGGCGATACCATCCTTATCCACATAAGGCCCTTTTAATTTCTTAGCCCTGCCGATGATCATTTTATAAGTACTCTTCGGCCCTTTGCAGCAATAATCTATCGAGGCAAACAGGTAAAAATATTTACCGTGCGTAAATATAAAAGGCGCTTCAATGGCATTGCCGCCGGCATCAACCGGGTTGCCATCTACAGCGGGTAAATTCTCTGCAACAGTTTTGCGGCGGGTGGCTATGGTTGGAATCTTATCCAGATCTTCAGCTATGCTCAGCCTCTCTTTATTCAATTTCACCAGTTTCAAACCATCCCAAAATGAGCCGAAAATTAGATATGGAGTGCTATCCTTATCCGTAATTAAATTAGGATCGATAGCATTCCAGTTGGTTTTACCGGGGATGGATTGGATCACCTTCCCATGATCAACCCATTGATAAGCCGGATCATCGGTATGCAACGTAGTATTAGTCGCTACCCCAATGGCTGAAGTATTTTTGCCAAAAGCTGATACCGAATAAAACAGGTAGTATTGCCCGTTATAAAACGAAATATCCGGTGCCCAGATATGCCCTTTAAAACCGGGGATAGCATCAACAGCCCATTGCGGGGCGGTAGCGAATACCGGTTTTTCGGCCTTCCAATGAAGCCTATCCTTTGATGACCACATGGCAATGCCATTACCCGTGCAGAAGATATAGTAAACACTATCCTGCCGGGTCATTACCGGATCATGCACCGAAATATCAGTCCTAAATTCCTGCGCGTTACTGATAACGCGCAGGAATAATAAGGATATGATGACGAGCTTTTTCAATTACTATTTATTTTTAAGCCTTACTATTTTAAAAGTATACGGCTCAACATCAAGCTTTAAAGTATTGCCCGAAACATTAACAGTGCTATTTTTCGGACTGATAGCCGTCGGCGTCTCTAACGAGTTCACAGCATCTTTATCATTACTCCTTAAAGTGATCACGCTGGCTTGTTTCTGATAACCTTTGGAGCCGGTAATTTTAAAACTGGTGCTTTTAGCGGATGCGGTGCTGTTGATAAATTTGATCACCAGTCCGTTAGTATTTTTATCCAAACTGGCGGTGGCAAAGCAGCCATCCTGCCCGGCAACAGCTTCGTTATTCAGTAACAACGGCACAACGTCGGTTCCTTTATTTAAGGAGAACAATTGCTGTACATAATAATTCGGCGATCCGTACGAATTGAGGTTATCAAACCAGATCAAATCCGGCGTCCATTGCCAGCCTTCAACGTGGGCGAAAAGCGGGGCGTATGATGCCATGCGCACTACATCGGCGTTACGCTCCAGGCCGGTCATGAAAGCGGCTTCGGCCAGGGCGCATTCCCAGGTGTTTTTGTTTTTAGGGCTGCCGGTAACTACGTTTTGCGCTGCATATTCGCCCGCGAAAATTTTAGGGCCTTTGCGGTCGTAGTTATCATAACGTTTGGCATGTTCCAAAAACCATTTTGGCGAGGCGTAATAGTGCTCATCCAAAATATCGGCACCTAAAGCACGGAAAGTTTTATTCAACAGATCAAACTCTTTACCGCCAGGGAAAGGCCCAACTGCCGATACAATTTTCACATCAGGGTATTTGCCTTTGATAGCCTTGGTAAATGCCTTCCAGCGCTCGATATATTGCGGCCCCCATTGCTCGTTACCCACACCCAACATTTTTAAATGAAAGGGTGCCGGGTGACCGAGATCGGTACGCAGTTTGCCCCATTTGGTATTTACATCGCCATTGGCAAACTCAATCAGATCGAGCGCATCCTGGATGTATGGATCCAGCTTATCCATTGGCACCAGTTCGCCGGTATTAAACTCGCAGGCCATACCGCAGTTGAGGATGGGCAGCGGCGATGCGCCAATATCCTCGGCCGTCATGAAATACTCCATAAAACCTAAACCGAAGGTCTGGTAATAATCAGGCGTTGGGCGGTGACTGAACTCGGTATTCCAGCGGTTAATGATATTGGTACGTTGATCAACCGCGCCGATGGTTTTTTTCCATTGATAGCGGGTATTCAGCTCCCTGCCTTCAACAATACAACCACCGGGAAAGCGCAGGAAGCCCGGCTTCATATCAGCCAGTTTCTGTACCAGGTCGGCACGTAAACCGCCGGGACGGTTTTTCCAGGTATGCTCTGGGAACAGGGAAACCATATCCATATCGATGATGCCTTTACCGCTCATCCAAACATACAGTTGGGCCTTTTGCACGGTAGCGGTGGCTTTGAATTTAACGCTGTACCGGTTCCATTCTTTATCGGTTGGGGTAAGCTCAGCTTTGCCGATGATGGCATTTTTATCGTCATGTAGTTCGATGTTCAGCTTTACATTTTGCTCCCCCTCCTGTTTGGCCATTACCGAAAAGCTGTATTCCTCGCCTTCTTTAATACCCATCCCGCGGAAACCTTCATTGGATAAACCGAACGAGCCACCGGCCGAATCGATGTAAACTTTAATAAAGTGAGCGTTCTCTGGTCGATCTGCAGCGCGGTTAATTACCTCTACCCGGCCATCGCCGCCATCTTTCTTCTGCTCGTCCCAACCCATCAAAGGCATATTAAACTCAAACGACCGGTTTTTTACCAGCTCGGCATAAACACCACCATCGGCAGCAAGGTTAATATCCTCAAAAAATATCCCGTACATATTAGGCGAGATCTGCGCCTTTACCTTATCGGCAGCAATGGTGTATTGCGCCCTCGCGCTGTTGGCACTCAATGCACCCGCGGCGCAGAGCATTAAAAAAGCTTTCCTTAGCATCTTTTATCTATTTGGAAAATTTGTAAATGGTAACGGTATGGTAGGTTTGTCCCGGTTTTAACACGGTTGATGCAAAGGCCGGCTGGTTTGGCGCATCCGGAAAATGCTGTGTTTCCAAACAAAACGCCGAGCGGCGCGGATAGGGTTTACCACCTTTGCCATCTTTAGTTTCGCCGGTTAAAAAATTACCCGAGTAAAATTGCAGACCAGGCTCTTCGGTAAATACCTCCATGGTTATACCTGTAACGGCGCTTTTAACGGTTGCAACCGGAGTTGTAAGATCATGTTTATTCAGTACAAAGTTATGGTCGTAACCTTTGCCGTTTTTCAACTGCTCATCGGCAGTGTTGATATCCTTGCCAATGGTTTTTGATATCGTAAAATCAAACGGTGTGCCTTTAACCGGTTGCAACACGCCCGTTGGGATAAGTGTGGTATTTACAGGTAAAAACGCATCGGCGTTTATTTGCAGTACGTTATCGGTAATGGTTTCGCTGCCGGCACCGTTAAGGTTAAAATAGGCGTGGTTGGTTAAGTTAACAATAGTAGTTTTATCAGTAGTGGCTTTATATTCAATTTTCAACGCGTTATCATCGCTTAAAGTGTAAACCACCGTGGCAGTTAAATTGCCAGGGTAGCCGCCTTCGCCGTCTTTTGAAATATAGGTTAGTTCCAGTTGCGAAGCACTTAACTGCTTTGCCGAAAACACCTTACCATAAAAACCATTAAAACCGCCGTGCAGGGTATTTACACCATCATTTATATCAAGTTGATAAGCCTTGCCCTCCAACGTGAACTGCCCTTTAGCAATACGGTTTCCGTAACGGCCTATAATTGCACCAAAATAAGGTTCCCCCTTTTTTTGGTAACTTTTTAACGAATCGTAACCTAAAACAACATCGGTAGCCTTGCCATCCTTGTCGGGCACCAGCAAACTCACTATCCTGCCGCCGTAGTTGGTAATGGCAACTGTTGCGCCGTTTTTATTTTTAAGACTGAACAGTTTTACTTGTTGCCCCTGCACATCGGCACCAAAATTTGCCGAATCGGGGATTTGTTGTGTAGCTACAGTAGTTGAATCTTTCACGGTAGAATCAGTTGTTTTTGGATTGCCGCTGCAGGCCGTGAAAATCACTGCCGAACAGCTTAACATCATTAATAAATTCATGTTGTTCTTCATAATTTTAAGGTTACCGGCCCCGCCCGTTAAGGCGTACAGCCATTTAATTATTTATAATTGGGTTTAACTGATCGGTTAGTTATCAGCAAGACCAATGTATAAAAATTAATTTATAATTGTTAAAAAAACACTTAAAATAATTAATTAAAAAAAGCCCGCCTCGCGCGGGACTTTCTTATTCAAAAATCAAATGTATCACCCCTACCAAAACTTAGCATAAAGCATGGTAAGCAGTATCAGTGTAACCACAATCAACGCCATGGTCGATTTTTCGACCTTGAACATGCTGCGTGGAATCTCAAACGCTTTAGCATTAACTTTCGGTCCGGCCAGGCTAATGGCTACCATCACAATAATGGTAAACATGAACGATAAGCCCATACAGATCAGGAATGGAATCTCGTACCCGCCTTTACCGTTCGGGAAAGCTGTGTAAAGCAAGGTTTCGTGTCCAAACCAGGCCGGGGCATAGTTATTAAACAGTACCGACATTAAAAAGCCGGTTAAAATACCCGCTATAGCCGCCGCGCCGGTAGTACGTTTCCAAAAGAAACCCAAAATGAAAATGGCAAAAATCCCCGGACTGATAAAACCGGTATATTTCTGAATAAAGGTAAAACCACCTTCACCGCCAATACCCAGCAAATCCTTCCAGGTAAGCATTATTGAAAACACCAAAGCCGCCAAAATGGTAAGCCTGCCCACCAAAACCATATTCTTTTCACTGGCTTCTTTGCTGATGTGTTTTTTATAAATATCTAAAGTAAAAATGGTACTGATACTGTTAGCCTTACCCGCCAGCGAGGCCACTATAGCAGCCGTTAAAGCAGCTACCGAAAGCCCTTTTAAACCGGTTGGCAAAAAGCCCAATATGGCCGAGTATGCATTATCCGAGTTAAAGTGACCGCCCGATGCCATTTCCTGCTGCAGTCCGCCGTTTTTATAAAGCACATAAGCTGCAATACCCGGCAGCACCACAATAACCGGCATGGCCAGTTTCATTAAACCGGCAAACAGGATACCGGTACGGGCCGTTTTCAGGTTAGCACCCAATGCCCGCTGGGTAATGTACTGGTTACAGCCCCAATAGTTCAGGTTCACTATCCACTGGCCGGCAAAGTACATGGCTATACCCGGCAGGGCCAGGTACTTGTTAATTTCTTCCTGTGGCGCGCCCGGCTTAGGCTTGGCCATCATCATTTTAAAGTGATCCGGCGCATCGCTCATCATTTTATTAAAGCCTGCCATAGCATCTTTACCCAAACCAAAATGATCGCTTACCAAAGTAAGCGCTATGTAAGTAGTAGCCAAGCCGCCAATCACCAAAACCAATACCTGTATTACATCGGTGAAGCCTATCACCTTCATACCACCAAGGGTAATAAACAGCGCGAAGATGGATAAAGCGATAATGATCTCGTGCAGATACCCGCCGCCCATCAGGTTGTTAATTGCCAAAGCGCCTAAATAAAGTATCGAAGTAAGGTTCACCAGCACATACAGCAACAGCCAAAAAATGGCCATAATAAAACTCACAGTTTCGTTATACCGCGTATGCAGAAATTGCGGCATGGTGAAAATCTTGTTTTTCAGATATACCGGTATAAACCACACGGCCACAATGATCAGGGCGATGGCGGCCACCCACTCATAAGCGGCAACAGCCAAACCCACCTGGAAGCCCTGTCCGCTGGTGCCGATAAACTGCTCGGCCGAAATATTGGAAGCAATAAGCGAGGCACCTATTGCCCACCACGTAAGCGAACCCTCGGCCAGGAAAAAATCATGGCTATCAGATACGCCCTTGACCTTTTTACGGCTGTACACCCAGTACCCGTAGCCCGTAACTACAATAAAATAGATTACGAAGATGACGTAATCGATAGTTGCAAATTTGTTCATTATTAGGTTTAATTGCGCCTCACCCAACCCTCTCCGGGAGAGAGGGCTTAGTAAAGCATTTGGTTAAGTTTGGTACAATCTTCTTTCAAACGTCATTGCGAGGCACGAAGCAATCCCCGACCTGCAAAGCCCATCTGTATAGTTTGGGATTGCTTCGTACCTCGCAATGACGACTTTTATATTTTCTCGCGCAGTTGCTCGGCTGTGCTATTTTTATATTTACAACTTGTAAGCCGCATCATTCCACCTGATCTCATTCCTGAACTGATCAAGCTTAGTATCCTTGCCGATGCGTAAAAACTCAATCCCCGCCATATCAGCAAAATCATTGATCAGCTCGGCAGATAGGTTTTGACTGTATGCAGTGTGGTGTGCACCACCGGCATAGATCCAGGCTGCACAACCGGTTTTCATATCAGGTAGTGGTTTCCAAAGCACCCTTGCAACAGGCAGATTTGGTAGGTCTTCAACCGGCTCAATGGCTTCCACTTCGTTAACAATTAAACGGAAACGGTTGCCCATATCCACAATCGAAGCGTTCAGTGCAACACCACCGGCAACGTTAAATACCAAACGCGCAGGATCGGCTTTACCACCGATACCTAACGCATGAACCTCCAACGATGCTTTACCATTAGCTAAGCTACTATCCACCTCCAACATGTGCGATCCTAAAACCAGCGCATTGTTCGGGTCAAAGTGGTAGGTGTAATCTTCCATAAACGCGTTGCCGCCCGGCAAACCTGCGCCCATTACTTTAAATGCACGTACAAGGGCAGCGGTTTTCCAGTCGCCTTCACCGGCGAAGCCGTAGCCATCGGCCATCAGACGTTGCGAAGCGATGCCCGGCAATTGGATCATGCCGTGCAGATCTTCAAACGTGTCGCTGAAGCCTTTAAAGCCGCCATCCTGTAAAAACTTGCGCAGGCCGATTTCAATTTTGGCAGCATCGTAAACAGATTGATACCTTGCACCGCCTTGTTTCAAATCGTCGGCCATGGTGTAGGTGGCTTCGTATTCGTCGGTCAGGGTTTTAACTTCGGCATCGCTGATGCTGTCGACAACGGCAACCAGGTCGCCGATACCGTAAGTGTTTACCGCGAAGCCGAATTTCAGTTCAGCCTCTACTTTATCGCCATCGGTTACGGCAACAAAGCGCATGTTATCGCCAAAGCGAACAAATTTTGCGCCCTGCCAGTCGTACCAGCCTGCTGCGGCGCGGGTCCAGTTTTCAATGTCTTTCAGTGCTTCAGGGTCCTGCCAGTGACCAACAACCACCTTACGGTTAATGCGCATGCGCGATACCATGAAACCAAACTCCCTGTCGCCATGGGCGCTTTGGTTCAGGTTCATGAAGTCCATATCAATCGAGCTCCACGGAATATCGCGGTTGTACTGGGTATGCAGGTGCAACATCGGCTTTTTTAGGATGCTTAACCCGCGGATCCACATTTTGGCCGGAGAAAATGTATGCATCCAGGCAATAACACCGATACAATTTTCGGCAACGTTGGCCTGTTGCAAGGTAGTGTAAATTTCTTCGGTAGATTTTACCACCGGTTTATACACCACGCGTACGGGGATATTGGCAGCGGCATCAATGCCTTTGGCAATTTCCTGCGAGTGTTCGGCAACTTTTTTTAGTGTTTCTTCTCCGTATAAATTCTGGCTCCCGGTAATGAACCATACTTCAAATGTTTTTAAGTCAATCATAAATTATTTTTGATTTATTGAATTAGCGAGTTAGTGATTGGTTTTTTAGTTTTTAGGAGAGAGCTTAAATAGCGCTGCGCCGTGTTTGTTAATTTTTTGTTTGTAGCCGCCGTTGTATTGACCAACATCCTGTTTTTTCCAGAGATCGCGTACGGTTACTTTGCCTTTCAGGCCGAGGTCTTTAAAATTTAGGGCTACGGCTTTGTCATCATCGCCGATGTTGAAAAAAGCGGCATATACATCTTTACTTCCGGGGATCTGAGAGTACCAGATCATGGCACCATCCTTTTTGTATAACTGTTTCGGATTAGCTCCTTTTTGGTTTACGGCTATTACCTCATCGTTGGTAAACAGCTTTAATTCAAAGTCGCGGTTTTCGGGCAGGTTGCCGCCCAGCATCAGCGGCGATTGGAAGATGCTCCAGAAAGTCATATGGGTATATTCTTCATCCTGTGTAAAGCGGCTGAAACGCTCCTCACCTACCGGGCCACGTTTGCTCAGCTTACCGATCTGGATCATATCACAATCCGGCCAATGGCCCGGACCGCCTACGCCTTCCCAGCTTTTGGCATAATCAAACATGTGAAGGATCTCTTTCCAGTTATCCCAAAAATCATCGGCCATTCGCCACATATTGGCATATTTGGTAGCATGGGCAGCCTGCGCAACCGGGGTTTCGCCCGGCGAAAGGCTTAGTACAACCGGTCTTCCGCATTGCTGGATGGCTTTTTGGTAACCTTCCACCTCGGCATTGCTGTACGGGCGCGAAAGGTCATCAACCTTAATAAAATCAACACCCCACGATGCATAAAGCTCCAGCAGCGAGTTCAGGTATTCCTGCGCGCCGGGTTTTTTCATATCCAGGCCGTACATGTGGTTCATCCATGGGCATTTTGAATTGGTATCGGCCACCATATCGGCAGTAATGCCATTGGTCCCTTTCACCGGCGATTTAGACCAAACCGCCTGCCTCGGGATGCCGCGCATTACATGGATGCCGAATTTTAAACCTTTGCTATGAATATAATCGCCCAGCGGCTTAAAACCATTGCCTCCAAAAGCCGACGGAAATTTAGTTGGCTGCGGCGTTAATCTGCCCCATTTATCCATGGTAAGCCATGGCACGTACGATCCATCCTGCAAACGCAACTGGAATGGGTTACCGATGTTGCTACCCGGCGGGTTATCGTACGACCATAAAAAATCTACCACCACGTACTCCCAGCCATATTGTTTCAGGTGCTCGGCCATGTAATCGGCGTTGGCTTTTACCTCATCCTCATGCACTGCCGAACCGAAGCAGTTGTAACTGTTCCAGCCCATTGGCGGGGTGGCGGCTATTTGTTGTGCTGATGAGCGATTGACAAGTGCTAAACCCATCAGCAGGAAAAATAAAATTTTTAAAAAGCGGGGGCTGTGCGATTCCCCTCTCGAGAGGGGTGTAGGTGTGTGTTTGTCCGCATTGCCATGCCGCGCGTAGAACACACCCCTGCTATCGCTCTTTCCCATCACGCCCCCTCTCAAGAGGGGAGTTGAAAATATCAATATTCTCTTCATACAGTTATTGCCCATAATATGAATCCGGCCCGTGTTTACGCTCGAAATGTTTTTTAATCAAAGCATCTTTTAAGCGCGGGGCATTATTATTTATTTGCTCGGTAAGCAAGGCCATTTGGGCAACTGTTTCCAGAACGGCGCTGTTGTAAACGGCCTTTTCTGCGGTTTTGCCCCAGGTAAAGGGAGCGTGGTTACCTACCAGTACCATCTCCACCTCTTTATAATCCAGGCCTTTTTGCTCAAAGCACTCCATGATTTGGAAACCGGTTTGGTACTCATAGTCCCCCTTAATCATTTCATCATTCATCGGCGCGGCGCATGGCACATCGCAGGTTAAATGATCGGCATGGGTAGTACCAAAAATGGGAATGCAACGTTGCGATTGCGCCCAGGCTGTGGCATAGGTTGAGTGTGTGTGCACAATACCGTTGATGCCGTCCCAATGTTTGTAAAGCACCGCGTGGGTTTTGGTATCGCTTGATGGGCGAAGGTCGCCTTCGATGGTATTGCCGTCGAAATCAACGATCACCATTTTTTCGGGCGATAGGTCTTCATAAGGCACGCCGCTTGGTTTAATGGCGAATACGCCCAGTTCCCTGTCGGCCGCGCTTACGTTGCCGAAGGTGAACAACACCAGGCCCAGTTTGGGCAGCTGCATGTTGGCATTATAGGCACTCAGCCTGATATGATCGTATTTACTCATTGCTGTATTAGGCGTTTTGCAGTTCAGGATTATTTTTCAGGGCAACCTCATTAGCCACAAAGCGGCCCAGGGTGTTGTATTGGTTGTAGCGTTGCTGGTAAACTTCTTTCAGGGCGACGTTAGGCTCATAAACCTGGTCGAAACCACGGCCCATGGCAGTCATCGCTTCCTCGATGGTTGGATAGATACCCGCAACAACCGCCGCGAACATGGCCGCGCCCAAGGCACAGGTATGTTTAAACTGGTGGATGCGGATAGGCATGCCCAACACATCTGCCATCATCTGCATTACAAATGGGGATTTTTTAGCTACACCGCCAATGCCGATGATGCCTTTAACCGGAATGCCCTCGCTGATAAACCTATCAACAATGCTTTTAGCCCCAAAACAGGTAGCCTCTGCCAGCGCCCGGAAAACCCTCGTCGCATCGCTGCCCAAACCTAAACCGCTGATAGCGCCTTTCAACTCCTGGTTGGCATCCGGCGTACGGCGGCCGTTAAACCAATCAATAGCCAGTTCATTGCTTTCATCTATCGGCAACAAAGCGGCCTGCCTGCTTAGTTCAGGGATAATCATTTCTGAAATCTCTTCCTTCAATGCCTCGGCAGTAGCGGCATCAATTACCTGCGATTGTGAAAGCAGGTTATTTAACGGCCAGGCCAGGATATTTTTAAACCAGGCATAAGTATCCCCAAACGCCGACTGACCAGCCTCTAAACCAGCCATTCCCGGAATTACCGAACCATTTACCTGTCCGCAAATACCACGCACCAGTTTGCCTTCCATCTCGGCGGTTGGTGCTACCAGGATATCGCAGGTTGAAGTGCCCATTACTTTACTTAAATGATAAGGTTCAATCTGGCCGCCAACCGCGCCCATGTGCGCGTCAAAAGCGCCGGTACCTACAATCACATCGGTTGAGAGTCCCAATATCTCCGCCCACTCCGCGCTGAGGTTGCCGGCTGCTTCATCGGCAGTGTATGTATCATGATATAGTTTATCCCTGAAACCGGCCAGAAGCGGATCGAGGGAAACAAAAAATTCTTCGGGAGGCAAACCATCAAACTCCTCGGCCCAAAGGGCTTTGTGCCCTGCCGAGCAGCGGCCACGTTTAATAGCCTTAACATCAGTTCCGCCGGTTAACAAAAACGGGATCCAATCGCAATGCTCCACCCATGATGCAGCCGCGTCACGCACCTGCCCATCAACTCTCAACACGTGCAGCAACTTGGCCCAAAACCACTCCGACGAGTAAATGCCGC